>CAJUOE010000212.1 GCA_910587895.1 uncultured Lachnospiraceae bacterium | reverse complement strand
CGCTGTTAGGAAAACCGGAAGGGCTGTCCGTGAGGAAAAATCATCTCCGTCATGGCAATATAAGATAAGCAGTGGGGAAAACGCTCAGACAGTTGACATTGGGGAAATACATAAAGCCCATTTCCCGGAGGCAAGGGGTACACGAAATTCACCGAATGTTTTCTTTTCCGGCGGTATGGCAGGAAAAGCTTTCAGAAATAATTTAATTTCCCATAAGAATTTTCATGGCAGTATTACATGAATTCTATAAAATATGCCTATATGTAACAAACAGGCTGAATTGTTACGATATACCAAAGAAACGTTGCTCCCGCTTACTGCATATTATTTTGTTTGTCATCCTGCTTATCACTCTGTTTGTCATCCTGCTTATCATTCTGTTTGCCATCCTGCACGCTGGAAATACTGATATCTGCAAACACTTCTTCCAGTTTCTCTGTCGGCAGCGGATCCCATTTCATCTGTTCCAGCACCTGCGCAGTTCCAATCCCCTGAAACGATATCTTTTCCTGGTCGCAGTAGACGAAACACACAAACAGCAAAATAGCAATCACGCATCGGATGCCAAATGTGGAGCCATTTTCCTCCTCTGTTCCTGCCAATTGCCGCTGCTCCGTTACCGGCTGATGCGCCTGGCTTCCAAAAGCGGCGCGCGCCTGTTCTACATAATTTCTGCGCTCCCTTGCGCTTTCCTCGATCGATTTTTCCATCCTGACACTTCCTAAAATAGCTTTGTACTATTTTAGTAGCCGCATATCAGAAAAATACCTGTTTTCAAAATTAATCTATCATTTAAAATCACTTAGTCCCAGTAAAATCCTGCTTTCACGCAGTGTTTTGGAAGAATCGTAATCGTATTCGATCGCCTGTATATTGACGCCGGGAAACCTGGCGCGCAGCTTTTTTATGATCCCACGGATGCAGACATGGCTTACCAGGCAGCCAAACGGATGCAGAATCAGGATATGGTCATAACCCTGCTGTATCAAATCCGCCGCCTCTCCGGCAATCACCCAGCCATCCCCTTCATTGCAGGAACAGTCAATGATTTCGGATGCCTTCTCTTTGAGGCTTTCAAAATCTGCGTCTGCCCGAAAGTTCTTGCCAGACAGCGCATTATTTAAGTCTCCCTGAATCCTCTTTAAATAGCACAGAACGCGAACGCAAACTTCCTGCTGCCATTTCGGATCGCCCCGCAACCTCATTTTACCAAGCTCGCTGTCTACGATATAAATTGCATAATTGACGAAACCTCCCATGCGGTAGTCACAGCCTTCTCCCTGAAGATAATCTTCTAAATGCTCATTGCCGACCGGGGAAAATTTCATATAGACCTCCCCGGCAATGCCAACCTTCTTTAATTCCTTCTTCTGCGTGGGAATCCCTTTGAAATCTTCTATTATTTCTTGATAGCGTTCCCGCCGTTTTCTGCCGGAAATGCTTTTTCCACGTCTGATATCATCTGACAAAATCCGCATCCATTTCTGCCGACAGGATTCGGCCTGTCCTTTTGTCAATTCATAGGGACGCACCTGCTGCAGAAGCGTCATCAGCAAATCCCCATAACAGACAGCCGCCACCGCCCCAAACAGCAGCCGGGGCGTAATAGAAAATCCCGGATGTTTCTCCTCTCCAAACGCATTGAGGGAAATCACCGGAATCTGGGAATAACCTGCCTTTTTCAGGCTTTCTATAATCGAATTGTAATAATTTCCCGCCCGGCAGGCGCCGCCTGTCTGCGGCTCCATAAAGGCAGTCCTGTCCACGTCGCAATCACCGGATTCCAAAAAGGCAAGCAGCTGCCCCAGAATACAAAAGATGGGAAAACAATAATCTCCGCTGATATAAGGCTGAGAATAATCGGAAACCCTACCGGCCTCCGGCAGGATTTTTAATTGGTAACCACACCCCAAAAAGGCTGCCTGCAATAGCTCATTGTGATAATGCAGCATATCCGGCAGCCAGATTTTGTGCGTCTTTTTCATTTTTCTCAAATACTTTGCACCATACGTTTTTGCCATAGGCACCTCTTTTACCGTTATGGCGGTCAATAAACTAGAACAGCCTCTGGTTCAACTCTTCCACAACGTCTTCCCAGGTAATCCCTGTCTCCACCATCATGATAATCAGGTCATGGATAAAATCACAGATTTCATATGTAATCTCTTCCGGCTCCGTATTCTTGGCCGCAATCACAATTTCCGTGGCCTCTTCCCCAATGTTCTGCAAAATCTTATCCAGCCCTTTGTCAAAAAGGTAGTTCGTGTAGGAACCTTCTCTGGGGTGTTCTTTGCGCTCGATCACGCTATCGTACATATCCTCAAATATCTCAAGCGGATTGCGGCTGATATATTGCTTTTTCACAAGCTCCTGGAAGAAACAGGTCGGATTGCCCGTATGGCAAGCCGCGCCCACCTGGGATACGTTGGCAAGAATCGTGTCCTTGTCACAGTCAATCGTCAATGATTTCACATACTGGTAATGCCCGGAAGTCTCTCCCTTAATCCAGAGCTCCTTGCGGCTGCGGCTGTAATACGTCATTTTGCCCAGGGCAAGCGTCATCTTATACGCCTCCTCGTTCATATAGGCAAGCATCAGCACTTCACAGGTCTGGTATTCCTGCACAATCACCGGAATCAAACCGTCTGCATTCAGCTTAAACTCCGACCACGGTATGGCAGAGACAAATTTCCGCGTCTGTATGCCTTCCGCATCCAGATCCTTTTTCAATGCCACAATATCCGTATCCGGATTGCTCACATAATCGCCGCCAATTCCCGTCACGCAGTCCCTCTTTAAAATGTCAAGCCAGAGTTTTTTGCTGTATCCAGGCACAATCACGCTAAACGGCATATCAGCAATGTTTGCCAGCGCCTCTACAATATTCTCATTCAGCACAACGAGCTTATGTACGTATTCCTCCGCTTCCTTTTTATGCTTAAACATCAGATCCACAGTTTCCATCGAAATCAGGAGTTTTTCTTTGCCGAAACGCGGAGCAGCCTCCTGCGCCATCTGTATGATATCGTGTCTGGAGCCGTCTAAAATGGCTCCTTTGCATCCGGCATAGAGGATTTTCTTGATATCCTCCATCTTCGTGATATTACCTCCCCCATAAACGGGAATCTCAATAATCCTGCTCAAATGCTTGATGATTTCCAGATGAATGTCATGCTCCTTATCATTCTGCGACAAATCAAATATATACAGTTTATCGACTCCACTCTCATTATAGAATTTTGCCAGCGCCTTCCAGTCCCCGACAATCGTAAAATCCTCGCGGCTCTTTACCGCCTCGCCGTCCTTCAGGTAAATTGTGGCAATCAGATTTTTATGTTCCATTTTTCCACCTATAAGCTACCTTTCGTTGACATAATATCCTTAATTCTGGAATCCTTTGTAGTTGCCTCATCCAGGGCACGCCCAAATGATTTGAAAAGCCCCTCTATCATATGATGGTTATTCACTCCCGACAAAATTTTCATGTGCAGGTTCATGCCCGCACTGTAAGAAACCGCATAAAAAAATTCGCGCACCATCTCCGTCTCCATATAGCCTACCCGCTCCGCCGTAAACGCCCCGTCAAATACAAAATACGGCCTTCCGCTCAAATCTATGGCGCACAGCACAAGCGTCTCATCCATGGGAAGGATGCAGCTGCCGTACCGTTTGATGCCCTTCTTATCCTTCAGCGCGTAGCGGATTGCATTTCCAAGCACAATCCCGGTATCTTCTATAGAATGATGGGTGTCAACAATCAGGTCTCCCTTAACCTGAACCTTCAGGTCAAAAAATCCATGGCGCGCAAACCCATCCAGCATATGGTCAAAAAAACCAATTCCCGTATCCAACTGCGTCTCGCCGCTGCCGTCTAAGTTAAGCGTAAGGTTGATGTCGGTCTCTTTCGTCCTGCGGCGCTGCCTGTTGATTCTTCCTTCTGACATAAAATCCCCCATTTCCTGTTTTCTCTTATCTGTTATTATCCTCAAACCTTACTTTAATCGAATTTGCATGCGCCGTCAACCGTTCAGACTCCGCAAATTGGATAATATCTTCATAAACCGGCCAAAGCGCCTCCTTTGTATAAGATATAATGCTCGATTTCTTGACAAAACTGTCCACGCCCAGGGGCGAGAAAAATTTGGCCGTGCCATTGGTCGGAAGCACATGGTTGGGTCCCGCAAAGTAGTCGCCCAACGGCTCGCTGGCATATTCGCCGAGGAAAATTGCCCCTGCGTTTTTGATTTTCGTCATCGTATCGAACGGATTTGCCGTCAGGATTTCCAGATGCTCCGATGCAATCTCATTCGCAGCCTCTATCGCCTCATCCATATCCTGCGCCACAAGAATATAACCATAATTCTCCAGTGATTTTTCAATGATGTCTTTTCTGGAAAGCGTGGCTGTAAATTTATCCACTTCCTCAGAAACCTGTGTGGCAAACGTTTCACTGGTCGTAATCAGGATCGCGCTTGCCAGCTCGTCATGTTCCGCCTGTGACAGCAAGTCTGCTGCCGCATAGCGCGGATTGGCGCTCTCATCTGCGAGGACGAGAATCTCACTCGGCCCGGCGATGGAATCTATGCTCACGTGTCCGAATACCGCCTTCTTTGCCAATGCCACATAAATATTTCCCGGCCCTACAATCTTATCCACTTTGGGAATGCTTTCTGTCCCAAACGCAAGTGCGGCAACCGCCTGTGCGCCGCCTGCTTTATAGATTTCGTCCGCTCCTGCAAGGTCTGCTGCCACAAGCGTCGCCGGATTTACCTTGCCTTCCCGGTCACAGGGCGTCGTCATGACGATTTTTTCTACCCCCGCCACTTTTGCCGGCAGGATATTCATCAACACAGAGGACGGATAGGCGGCTTTTCCGCCCGGCACATATACGCCGACGCAGGATAACGGCGTCACCTTCTGTCCCAGCAGGACGCCGTCTGGCCTGCTGTCAAACCAGCTGTACTGTTTCTGTTTCTCATGGTAAGCGCGGATATTCTGAAGTGATTTCTTCATGACGTCAATCAGCTTATCATCGACCAGTCCGTATGCCTCTTCCATCTCCTCTTTTGTCACACGGATATTTTCTTTGGTAATCTCTGCGCCGTCAAACTGCTTCGTATAGGCAAAAACAGCGCTGTCTCCATTCTTTTTCACTTCCTCGACAATCGCATTTACGCTGTCTTCATACTGCTTATAACTGTTCGGACTTCGTTTCAGAAGGCTTTCCAAAAGGTTCTTCTTCGTTTCCTCCGTCAATTTCAAGATTCTCATCGTATTTTCCTCCTCATCCCAAATCCGGGTTCCATCAAAAACCCTCTCTCAAAGCACCTCTTTCAAGTCCCGGATCAATTTTGTGATGCGCTCGTTTTCCATCTTCATGCTGACCTGGTTGACCACCATCCTTGCAGACAGCGGGCAGACCTCCTCAAGCACGCCAAGCCCGTTTTCACGCAGCGTAGAACCGGTCTCCACAATATCCACAATGACCTCAGACAGCCCCACGATGGGCGCCAGCTCAATAGAGCCGTTCAATTTGATAATCTCCACGGTCTGATGTTTCTTATTGTAGAAATAATCCTTGGCTATCCTCGGATATTTCGTCGCCACCCGGATCAGTTCATGGTGCTGTAACAATTCCTGCGCCTCCTTGGGACCGCAGACGCACATCCTGCATTTCCCGAATCCCAAATCCAGGACCTCATAGATATTGCGCGCCTCCTCCAGAATCGTATCTTTGCCGACCACGCCGATATCTGCCGCGCCGTATTCCACATAAGTCGGCACGTCCGGCCCCTTGGCAAGGAAAAATTTCAGTTTCAGTTCTTCATTTACAAAAATCAATTTACGTGTATCCTTGTCTTTCATTTCCTGACAGGTGATCCCTATTTTCTCAAAGGTGGCAAGCGTCTGTTTTGCCAGACGCCCCTTACCCAAAGCAAATGTTAAATATCTCATATTTCCTCCATTCCGTACGCTCATCAAGATTCCAGATCAATGAACATCAGTGACTGCATATGCATACGCTGCGCATAAGAACGGTAATCTTCCTCTGTCTTACCGTCTTCCCAGCACACAAGCGCAGCCCCAAGTTCCTGTTCGCGCAGGGAAACCGCACGCGCAATGGCGTCTTTTTGTTTCTCTTTGCGGTACACAATCAGCGTCTGGCTGTTCTCAACCGGTATCTCAATCTTCTGACGTGCCAGCGCTGCCAGAAGCTGGTCAATGACAACTGCAAATCCAATCGAAGGAGCGTGTTTTCCGAAATAATCCATCAGATTGTCATAACGCCCGCCCTTTACGATCGGCTCTCCGCTCCCAAACGTATAACCGGAAAATATGATGCCCGTATAGTAATGGTACGTACTGAGCATTCCCAGCTCTATCGAGACATATTTCTCCACCCCGTAGCAGGACAAAACCTGCATCAGGCAGTCAAGGCGTTCCAACGCTTTCAAAATCACCGGATACCCCGCAGATAATTCCTTGGCACGGTTCATCATATCATCCGTCATGCAGAGGTTTCCCAGCATGGAAAACAGTTCTTTCAATTCCCCGGATAAATGCAGGGAATCCACAAGCTCCTCCACGCCGAAGAAATTCTTGTTGGAAATCAGGGTAATGAGGTCCTGCTCCATCTCTTCTTCTATTTCTGCCGCCTGCACGAGCCCATGGAAGAAATCCATATGTCCCACACCAATCTGAAATTCCTTAAGGCCTGCCGCCTTCAGGGAATCCACAACCAGCGCAAGCACCTCCGCATCCGCTGCCACGGAATTATCACCCACCAGCTCCGCGCCAAGCTGCGTGTTCTCTTTTAACCTTCCCTGATAACTGTGATTGTTGATGAAGGTATTTCCCATATAGCAAAGGCGCACCGGACACTCCTCATCCCCATAATATTTTGCCACGCACCGGGCAATGGACGGCGTCATGTCCGGACGCAACACCAGCGTGTTTCCCTCCCGGTCAAAAAATTTATACAAATCCCTGGAGGGGGTAGTGCCGATTTCCCGGCTGAAAATGTCGAAAAACTCAAAAGTCGGCGTCTCAATTGCATGATATCCGTACTTTTGCAGCATTTTTTGCAGATTTTCCTGCAAAATCATCTTCCGCGCACACTCCATATTATAGATATCCCGAACACCCTCGGGGGTATGTAATAATCTTCGTTTCATGTCATGATCCTTTCCAATTCCACTTTAGTGTGATAGTGTGTTATCATAATAAACAACGCATATTATATCGAAACTAACACAAAATGTCAACCTCGTTTTTCCAAATCAAGCTGCATTGCATCCAGATATGGTACCAAAAGCCCTCCTCTGGAAACAATAAAATACTCCGGCTCCAGCTCCTCATAACGGAAACTTTTTCTTCCTCCCTGCTCGGCGCGCAGCCAGAATTCCATCAGTTTCTCATAGCGCAGATAATAACTTTCATTGCGGTGGGAATAAAAAATAAGCAGAAAGGCAATCCCCTGCTGTGCCTCAAAATCTCCCATAAAACGTACCTGGTGGGGATGGATGTTCTGCAAGGGAAACGTATCCGTATGACACTCCTTGGCATCAAAGCATACCGGAATCCCCTGCACCGCCCCGATATAATCGACGGTACTCTTCTGGTCGAAATAAGCGAGCGTGATATGACGGCTCTCTTTGTCGATATTGATGGGGGTGATGGGGGTCGGCACCTTTTGTATCAACGCCAGCCCATGCTCTGCATATTTTTCATTGGTAAGGTTTATCAGTTCTTCTAAGGTGGAGCCTCTGAGCCCCCGCGAATTCCAGGTAGCCATAGAAATCCTTTCTTGATATTTTAATTTTTAATATAAATCAACGACGCCTCCAGCACCCGTGCAAATTCACGTCCCGGCGGGGCGTGAAATTCCCTGCCGTCCGCAAATTTCATGCGGCTGGCGTGAAGCATCTGGTTCTGAATCTGAAAATGATGGAAAAACCAGTGGTTTACCTTCTTATCCCCATACCTGGGGTCTCCCACAATGGGATGCCCAATGGATGCTAAATGCGCCCTGATCTGATGGGAACGTCCGGTAATCAGATGTACTTCCAGGAGCGTAAACAATTCTGCATCCCCGGAAAAATCCTGTTCCCCCGCTTTTTGCAGACAGGACTTTCCGTTCTTGGTGGTTCCTTTCCTGTAGCAGGATATCGGCGCATAGCCTGTCCTGATATATCTGCTATCCGGCTGCTCTTTTTCAAAAATCCTCACCTGATTGCTTTCTTCCTCCTTGCACAGCCAGCCCTCTATCACTGCTGGCTCTTTGACCCTTCCTTTCACCAGGCAGGAATAATATTTTTCCACCTGTCGGTTTCCCAGCTGTTTTGCCATATCCTGAAGCCCTTTTAAGCTTTTCCCTGCAATCAGAAGGCCGGACGTGTTTCGGTCAAGCCGGTTGCAGACCGAAGGGACAAACGTTGCCAGATCTTCCTGCTCTATCGCATGTTGATGCAAAAGATAGCCGATGATGTATTCGTTCGCCGATATATCATCGGCTTTCGCTTTCTGGGACAACATACCGGACGGTTTATTGATGATTAAAATATCCTCGTCCTCATAGACGATGTCCAATGGGCGGTAAGGATAATCTTCCATCGTCTGGCTGGAGCCGCTTCCGGAAGATTTTAACACAGGCGATGCAAACCGGGCAAACGTTTCTTCACTTAAAAATAATTTTACCTCATCGCTCTCCTTCAGTTTCTCGGAACCATCCGCCCTTTTTCCGTTCAGGACGATGTTCTTTTTGCGAAGCATTTTATAGATAAAACTGGCTGGTGCCTCAGACAATAGCTTTCTCAGATATTTGTCAAACCGCTGGCCCGCCTCATTTTTCCTGATTTCAAATGTCTGCATCAATTTCTCCTCTTTTTATGGGCTGTTCCCTGTTTTGCCCTGGATTTTGCCTTCGGTTTTCCCTTCTTCCCATCTACGATTTTCCTGGGCGGAATCAGGCATTTCCTGTCAAAACCGATCAGGTCGGTGCGTCCCGTCTTTTGCAGCGCCTCCTTTACCAGCTCGTAGTTCTTCGGCTCACGGTACTGGATGAGCGCGCGCTGCATCGCCTTCTCATGCGGATTATGCGCAACATACACCGGTTCCATCGTACGCGGATCCAGCCCGGTATAATACATGCAGGTGGAAATGGTCGCGGGCGTGGGGTAAAAATCCTGCACCTGCTGCGGCATATAGCCCAGATCCCGCAGAAATTCCGCCAGCTCCACCGCCTCCTTCAATGTGGAACCCGGATGGGAAGACATCAGATAGGGGACAAGGTACTGTTTCTTTCCCAGTTTTTGGTTCATCTTCTCATATTCCCGGACAAACTGATGGTATACCGCCGCTTTGGGCTTGCCCATTTTCTCTAACACCGCATCGGAAATATGCTCCGGCGCCACTTTCAGCTGCCCGCTGACATGGTACTGGCATAACTCCCGCAGAAATGCGCGCTCCTTATCTGCCAGAAGATAATCGAACCGGATGCCGGAGCGGATGAATACCTTCTTCACTTTCGGAATCTCGCGCAATTTGCGAAGCAGCCCCAGGTAATCCTTATGGTCTGCCTTCAGGTTTTTACATGGCTCGGGAAACAGACATTGCCTCTTTGCACAGACGCCCTCAGAAAGCTGCTTGCCACACGCTGGAAAACGGAAATTGGCCGTAGGCCCCCCTACGTCATGAATATATCCCTTGAAATCCGGCTCTTTTGTGAGCAGTCTTGCCTCCTCTACAATAGACGCATGGCTCCTGGCCTGTATCATGCGCCCCTGATGAAAAGTCAGGGCACAGAAACTGCATCCTCCAAAACATCCCCGGTTGCTGGTAAGGCTAAACCGCACCTCCGAGATCGCCGGGACGCCCCCCTGCTCATGAAGCGAAAATCTTTTTCGAAATTCGATGCGCGCTTTTTTTCTGTCTCCGTACAGAACATCGCAGCGCGGCGCCCCTGTTTTCAGAAATTCTCCCTCATATACCAGTCCTTTCGGAAACATTTCCCTGCACCACTCGGAATCAATCGTCACATAATCAATCATATCTGAATCGTTTTTACTGACCAGATACGCCATACGGGAGAATGCGCTTCCTCTCCACAGACCAATGCTTTTAAACCCGATCGATCCATGCCATGTCTGAAAATAAAACTGGCCTTTTCTCTTCCTTGTTCCATACGGCTTCCGATAATTATCAATCCATATTTTTGCCGTTGACAGATGCCGGGCACGGTTCCAGGCGTTGTTTTTCACTTTCCTGATATAAGATGGAAATATTTTATCCATATCATTGACGAACCAGTAAAATCTGTACGTATCGTTTCTTTTATGCAGTTCTTCTACGATATATCTGGGATTACAGCCAAATCCTGTCCTTCCTTCAAAGGACTGGAAATAGGCTAAGAAACTTTCCCCATGGGACTGCTCATGGAGGGATTTT
>CAJUOE010000211.1 GCA_910587895.1 uncultured Lachnospiraceae bacterium | reverse complement strand
TTGTATCAGCTCAACAAGTAAATCAAACTCCTTTATAGTTAAATCTACCGACTTTCCATCCTTTAATTCCTGCATATCGTTATCATCAAACTGCTGCAATCAATATCCCTCCAAACAACTACGCAATTTTATCTGTACCTTGTAACCGCCCGTGATGTTATGCGTTGCCTGCTCTACAATGTATTTTCCGTTAAATTCCCCATACCCATATACCCTGCATTAAGCCGAAAATACTGCTTTAAGCCCTCTACCTTAAGGAGAGGCTCTGCCTGCTTATTCGCTGCCATATTCCCTCGGATCGCCCCCATCGCCCAAAAACTCCGCTGAATCATCAAACTCACTGTCCTCATACAGCCGGAACAGACAGAGAAAGCACTCCCGCAGCTTCCCTTCCGTCAGACCTTCTTCCTGTATGGCTGTTTCCGGTTCTGCTTTCGGTTTTCTTTTCCCCACCGCATAACGGATTCCGGCTAATACCGCTGCGCCTGCCACCGCCGCAGAAAGGGCGGCTGCTACTTTTTT
Organism: uncultured Lachnospiraceae bacterium; assembly: GCA_910587895.1. Taxonomy (GTDB): domain Bacteria; phylum Bacillota; class Clostridia; order Lachnospirales; family Lachnospiraceae; genus Petralouisia. Next base: position 3,064 of record CAJUOE010000211.1, on the reverse strand, counting down.
GTGTTTCATTTTCCTTCTTTCTCCTTTCCGCTTCTGGACTTTTTGTCCAAAAGTTTTATAAACGCAAAAAGGGCAGCTACAAACCGCTGTTTACGGTCTATAACTGCCCTCACGCTGTTTCTGATATTTAATTATCTGTACCGGATCACCGGACACTGCTTTGTCTTTTTCCCTGCTTTCCTCCGTTCCAGAGCGAAAACCATATCCCCGGTACGCTCAAAATATCCGATGTCTTTTTTCCAACTTATGCCGCATTTGCAGTGCTGTAACCCGATAAACTGCTGTTTCATCTTCCTTCCGCAGTTCGGGCATACTTTTTTGCTCCTGCCTATCTGCTTTACTTTCGGCTTGTCGGCATCTTCTTTCTTTTTCTCTTTCTTTTCCGGAAGCCCGTTCTCTGCAATCCTCGTTTCATAACGTGGCAGACGGTAAAGGTACAGGCTGTATACTTCATCAAAAGAAGCCTTTTCCGCTATCCCCTTTACCCTCTGGTAAATCTGCCCCACAATTTTTTCACAGTCCTCTCCTTCCGGCATCCTGCCATGCTCCCTGTAATAATCACAGGTCTTTTCAAACATACCGTCTGCTATTCCTGCTTTCTGCTTCTGCTTTAAGTCTTTATATGTCCTGTCTGCCCTTTTCAGGCGCTTCCTGTTTCCCAAACACACCACTCCTTTACCCTGATACGGTCTATTTTAACAGAAAACGCCCCGAAATTGTAAAAAATATCTGCCACCTAAGCGAAAGCATCTTCACACCGGGAAATAAAATATTTCTTCTTTTCCAAGATTTCCTCCTGCCTGTCTTTGGAAAGCGACCTGAATATCTCGTCATAGTCAAGCTCCGCAAGCGGCGTACCCAAAACAGGCGTTAAGACCTCATGTTCATACCATATCCGCCAGAGTTCCTCAAACAGTTCCATGCTGTCCGAAAATGCCATTGCCGAATCAAAGCCTTCTCCCTCACTGAACCATTGCAGACGGACAAAGCCGAACCTCCCGGCATCCGCCACCATTACATCTGCCAGCTCATACAGTTCCGCAAACGCATCCGCCACTTTCCGGCATTTTGCCCGCTGTTCTTCCGTAATATATTTTTCCGCCATAGCGCACCTCCTAACTCACTTCTGGACAAAAAGTCCAAAAGCTATTGATTCTATTTTAAACAGTAGATTGTGCAAAGGTCAGCGCATAACACGCCTTCCCCATATTTTACAGTGTCAAACAAAAGGCACTGGAACAGCACGTCACGCACACCCGCAAGGCTGACAATGCCCTGTTCTTTTTCTGAAAAGCCTGTGCCGGGAATATCCATGCCTGCCGATGCCGCCCGCCTTGCCGAGATACAGTGCGTATAAAGTCCGAGGATATATTTATCCGACATGGGGAAAACAAAGGTTTCCTGCCCGTAATATGTCACCCTGTATTTCTCCTGTTCCCCGTCCGGCAGCTTAAAGAAACACTGCACTGTTTCCAGATAAGTATGCCCGTCAAAATCCGGCTTTATTTTCTTTCCGTAATGACTGATTGCGGAAAAAATGCAGTTCCGGTCAAATATGGAATAAGTTCGCTGAAAATCCGGCTTCCTACCCCTGATGTTCATATAAACATTGCTCCCCGTCCCATTTACGGCAAATTTCCCATAATCGCCTGTCCGCAGCAGATAGGACAATACCTCCAGCAGCTTTTCTTTTGACGCAATCTCCTGATAGGGGGAATCGCCAAACTCTATCCCCACAAACTTTAACGGGCAGCTCCCCTTTGCGATCTCCCGTTCCATTGCCCGGTCAATATCCCGCATGGATTCCATTTATCCATCTCCTTCCGCTTTGGACTGGAACAGTCCTTTTTCTTCCCAACCGCCGCCATCTTTGGAATCAAGGGAACGGGAAGGTTATCCACGCAGAAATACCCCACGTCCTCCAGCATCTTAAGCGCCGTACTCTTGCCCGCTCCTGACATTCCTGTAACAATCACACATCTCATCTTTAGAATACTCCCAGCCTCTTCACTTCCGGTTCCAGTTTAACTCCAAACTTTTCTTCTACGATTTCGGATACGCGGCTCATAAGCTTTGCCACATCCTTTGCCGTTGCGCCGCCTCTGTTAATCACAAATCCGCAATGCTTTTCAGACACCTGGGCCCCTCCGACGGTAAATCCACGAAGTCCCGCATCTTGAATCAATTTTCCCGCAAAATATCCCTCTGGTCTTTTAAAGGTACTCCCCGCGCTTGGATATTCTAAAGGCTGTTTGCTGACTCTCATCTCCCTAAGCTCCTCCATCTGTGCCTGAATTTCCTGTCGATTGCCTTTTTTTAGCTGCATACACGCTTCTAACACAATATATTCTTTGCGGCTGACGATGCTGGTTCGGTATCCCAGCTCCATCTGCTCCTTTGGAATCCGAATCACGTCTCCCTCTGGCGTCAATGCCGTAATCTCAGTCAGTACCTCCCGCATCTCACCGCCATAGGCCCCTGCATTCATAACGCAGGCGCCGCCAAGCGTACCTGGTATTCCAGACGCAAACTCAAAGCCTGTAAGTTCTGCCTCCATCGCCTGATTTGCGATTACAGAAAGCCTTGCACCTGCCTGGGCCGTCACACTATCTCCCTCAATCCGGATTTCGCCAAGCTCCTTGCCAAGCTGAATAATCACTCCCTGGTAACCCTCGTCAGAAACCAGAAGATTACTGCCATTTCCTACAATATAATAAGGGACCCGATTCTTCCTGCAAAACTCAACCGTTCCCCTCACCTCGTCAAATGTTCCCGGCATCACAAATAGCTCTGCCGGTCCCCCAACCCTAAACGTCGTATGCCTGCTCATAGGCTCTTCTATTTTGATTCTCTCCTTGGATACAATCTCAGCTAATTCATGATATGTGCTCTGTTCCATATAATTCTCCATCTTCCTCATTTTTTACGGAAATCTTCCTGTATATCCCATGACCTTCTCCCAACCATGCACAGTCATACAGCTTGATTCCCTTATCTGGGTTACTGTTCACATTTTGTTATCATACACTAATTTTAGAATAAATTCAATGTACACTTACAAAAT
>CAJUOE010000210.1 GCA_910587895.1 uncultured Lachnospiraceae bacterium | reverse complement strand
GGTGTTGTCATGGAGAAATCGTCCAGGTAATAATCCATCAGATCATTCTCCTCATCAATACTTGCTGCCCACGGCGTCTCCACAAATACGTGAACCTGATCCGGATCAAACGCAAATTCACCTTTATCTGCCGCTGTCCAGTCACCGCTGAATTCTACCCATTTTCCTTTTTCTGCATTGATCGTAATCATATTCTGCCGATATTCGAATCTCGGTCCATGCTGGATGGTTACATAGAATTTCTTCGTAGCCGGACCTGTGGTATATTTCAGTTTACCGGAAATCGTATATTTCTTGCCCACCTTCATCTTCCCGCTGAGATTCTGGCAGGCTCCTACGCCCATCGCTCCTCTTTCAGAAACATACAGGCTATACTCGCCGCTGGCTTTATCGGTATTAACCACTTCCAGTTTACCAGATTTTTCGCCCGGCGTAATTTCCCAGCCATCCGTCGTTCCCGTCTCAACACCACCGTTGGTGATAAGCTGGATGACGCTGGTATCTGTGTCGGTTCCATCATCGCCGGTAACCGCCCTGGGATTTGCGTTCCCTGCACCTTCTCCGGCAGCAAGGAATTTCTGTGCCTCCTCTGTTGCTGTCTGTGCCTCAAATTCCCTGTGCTCCGCATCATTGTAGAATTCATCGGATTTTACCAGGGATTTTATATCACTGCCTGCAGACGGAAGTTTCATAACTGCTTCCACGGTCTTACCGTCGCCGTCCTTGCCAAGCATTGGCCAGCCGTCTTTCCAGACGCAGTCTGTCAGGACGGGCGTACGACCGATTGCTCCATGATCCTGGAACAGGAAACCATACCATTTATTATCGGGCGTGTCGATAATCGCACCCTGCGCTACTCCGGCATTCACACCGTTGTTCGAGAAATTTGACTCCAGTATCACTTTTCCTTCCCAGTCGCCTTCCGGGAAAGTCTTGCTCCTGTGGCACATCTCAAGCCTTGGCCTTGCAGGTTTCACGCCGTTCGGCCAGCTGATATTGAACACATAGTAATAGCCGTCCTTCTTCATGATATGCGTTCCTTCGCACAGCAGTCCATCCCCATCGTTGAGGTGGGTTTCCCCAGTATCTGTCCGAACGTCAAAAAGCGTCTTTTCCGTATTTGTCTTCACGGACTTGTAATCATCCGTCAGCTCCGCACATTTGATGGCTCCGCCGCCATAGAGGATATAGCCCTTACCGTTGTCATCAAAGAACAGGGACATATCATGGAAGAATCCGTTCAGTTCCGTCTTCTCCCAGGATCCTCTCTCAATATCATCCGTGGTGTATATATAGGCTCTTCCTGTCGTATTGGAATTAAAAGCCACATAATACTTCCCCCCCTGATACTTCAGGCTGCTCGCCCACTGGCCGTTGCCATACATGCTCTTGCCATTTCTTAAGTTCATCTCGTCCGCGTCCCCCAGGATATCGTACACGTAATTGACGATTTCCCAGTTCACCAGATCCGTAGATTTCATGACGGGACATCCCGGAGACAGATGCATGGTCGTGCTTACCATGTAATAAGCATTCCCTACACGAATCATGTCGATATCCGGCACGTCTGCATAAATCATCGGGTTACTGAATGTTCCATCCGCATTTGCGGAGGAAGATGTTGCTGCTGCCTGCGCGCCTGTCGGGAACATGGTAATTACCATTGCCGCCGCCAGGATTACAGAACAGACACGTTTCCATCCGTTTCTCATTGCTTTCCTCACGTTATAACTCCTTTCTTTGTGGGAAAAATTGTAGATATTCCACAACAGAACGCCCCAATCTTCCCAAGTTTATTTGTTTATAATATCATTTTTATACAATACTCTCTTTTTTTCATCCCCTAAAACTATAGGAATTGCACATAAAAAAGAATAATATATTTAGTTTTTTACATTTTTTACAATATTCCCCAAAAAAGCATAAAAGAGGCACACCAGCTTTCACACTGGTATGCCCCTTGCATTAAAATGCCTTCTACTTAAATACTGCTTTGGATGAAATTCCAGATTTCTTTTTAAAGGTTTTCTTATAAGCCTTAATCTTATTGTTCGGCACGTCAACCTTGATCTTCTTTGCCGTTCCCTTGAAGGACTTGGCTGCCACGGTACTCAGCTTCTTGGATGTTATCTTCACCGTTGCAAGCTTCTTGCAGTTATAGAATGCCTGTTTGTCTATCGTCTTAAGCACCGTACTGCTGATCGTCACTTTCTTCAGGTTCTTGCTGCCGGAGAATGCGCTGGCTCCGATTTTCGTCACGTTCTTGCCGATCGTTACCGTCTGCACCTTCTTGTTGTTTTTAAACGCATTCTTTGCAACCTCTGTCACTTTGTATGAGCCGCCTTTAATCTTTACGGTATTCGGTACTTTGATTGTCTTGGAGGACTTCAGCGCTTTCGTCACTGCAACTGTCTTCT
>CAJUOE010000209.1 GCA_910587895.1 uncultured Lachnospiraceae bacterium | reverse complement strand
CTCGTCATCATTTACCGTGACTGTAAGCTCCGGGGCAGAGGAAATGTCGATGGGCCAGGCATTCTTGCTGTCCGTGTGCTGGGTGATCTTTATCTTGCCTGTCCAGGTTCCGGTCTTCTTTTTAGTTTCCGCATCCTCGACACAGGAATAGGAAGTTGTGTCCTTGATGACTTCCAGGTCGAACCGGGGGTCGAGGAAGACCTGTGCGTATGCGGCGACATTGTTCGTCACGCCGGCATGGAATTTCCCGCTGTAGCTGTCCATGGTGGACACGGCAACTGCTGAATTCTTATTCCTGCGGCAGTCCAGTTCCCCGAATATCTTGTCAAACTGTGCCTGTGCGGTGCCAGGCTCCTTTACTTTGTCTGTGTCCGGCATCATGGCGGATTCATAATAGCCGAGGTCGTCATATGCTCTGCAGAGCCTCGTGTAGATGCCATTTTCCCCATAGTATGTCTTCTGTGTCTCTTCGGAATCCATCATTTCCTGGTATGCCTGTATCTTCTTTCTTAATTCCTCGGACATGTCATTGTACTGGAAGTCTGCAAACTGGTAGATGTAGTTGTTGCAGCCCATGTTGGCGGCAGCCACCATGGCGTTGATCACGTCGTCGCCGCCTTCAATGCGGAAGCAGTTCTTCACCCTGTCCTTGTTGGAGGTGATGGAGGTCTCGTTGGCGAGCCTGTCCTTGGAGACGAAGACGAAGGTGTCCTCGCCGATGCCGGTGACATCATTTCCGTCCCTGTCCTTCAGCAGCTTTCCATCTTCCTGGTTGATGCAGTCGCAGAGGCTGTAGCAGTTGATTTTCCTGCCTATGGTGTCGAAGACGAAGGCGACGTTGCTTTCCTCGGCAACAGTGCCAGTCAGGAAGTCGTAGATGGACGTGCCGTCCACGGTGTACGTCCTCTGGAATGTGGAGGAGTCCTCCGGCTGCACGTCCTCGCCGAGCGCGATGTAGGGCGTGACGTAGCCGATGCTCCAATGCGGCGCCTTGTCTGCAAGGACGCGGTGGAGCAGGGAGTGGCTGCGCTTCAATTCGGCAGTTTCAGGGCTGTCATCTGGGAATACCTCACGGTAGAAGGTCGTGGGGATGTAGTTTCCGTCCTTGTCGTAATTGACCTTGCTGTATTCCGTGTACCTCATGTCCGTGGCCTCTTCGTCGTTCACATGGAAGTCGTGCAGGTTAATTTGTGCCAGCTCGACTTCGAGGGAGAACCCATGGACGGACTTGACCGTTTCCGCCCTGTCTGCGTAGCTGACGGAGATCTCAAACCTGCCGAACCCTTCGACTTCCACGAGCTTTAAGTCCACCAGGTCGTCCCAGACAGGGCAGAGCCTTCCGTCTGTGTACTTATGCACGTCAAACACAATTTCGTCCATTCCAACTGCGACGATGGAGACATGCCAGTTATCATAGTGTGTTATCCTGCCGATGACATGGGAGGCGCGGTTCATGAGCAGGATGGATGGCATATTGATCCTTCCAGTGTATTTATCTAACTTAATTACCTCACATGGTTTCTTGTATGTCTGTTTTTGGTTATTGATGGGAAACACCCCTTTCTGTAAAATTTAATTATTCAGGAAACAATAATTATTCAATTTTGTTTCTCAATTCGTTTTCATCTGTCTTTAAGTCTTTGTATTGGTCTGTCACTTCCAGGCTTGTCATCCAGTGTTTCAGCGGTTCTTTGAAAGTCACCATTCCACTCATCTGTCCGGCTCGACATGCCTCGTATTCATCGTGTTTGTTGATGCGCTTAATGTACCTCCAGAATTTGCGGATGGTCATATTGGAGACATATTCTTCGGTGACGTTCATGGTAATGACGAGGGAATCAATATAGTCTTCAATATCCGCTTTTTCATTCTGTTTCTTTGCCTCAAATTCCTTTGCTTTTTCCAGGGCGCGTATGGTATCAATATTCGTGAAATCATCAATGTCAAAGTCGATATCGTTTTGAAGTATGACAATTTTCCTGATATCGTCAAATACGGGACTGGTTATCTGAAATCCATTGATGAAAATGTCCAGGGTCCTGGCATTATAGGTAATTTCTGCTTTTTCTCCGCATACTATTTGCAGCATTCCGATGACAAAATCATAGAAAAATGGCAGCAGCGGCAGGTTGTAATTCTGTGCCAGCCCGGCATTTCGACAGGCAAACCGGATGAAGTCAAGATAATCCATTTTGATGAGTTGTTTTTCCCGGAATATTGCGTCTTTTCGCAAGGTGAAAGCCATCTGGTATTGTTGGAAAATCATGATGTCTTTCATCCTGACCGGATACAATGTAATCGAGTCGTTGTATGAAATTTCTTTATTAAATATAAGAGACGGAAACAGCGCCTGTTTTGTAATTTCCGTGATAATCACCACCTTCCGTTTCGTTGTAATCTTATCTGGTCAGGGACAACGCTGTCGTTGGATCACTGCCAAATAATGTCTGGTTAATCTGCCCATTGTAATATTTCGAGGAACAGGCCTTCACATTGACATGTTCCGGACAATCTATATTTTGAAACATTCCCCTGGAATAATGTTTTCTTTGTATGAATGTCCGCTTGATGCTGAATCCGTGAAATATTTTTATGGTTATGTCTTCCGATGGCGCGATGGAAGAGAGGCAGTCGAAGACAACATGTTCTGCCGATTTTAAAACCTGCCTTACGGTTGCTGCATTGATATCTTCGCTGTCTGCAATCTGGTTGATTAACGATTCCTGTGAAATATTCAAAATCTTTTACCTCCAATCCTCTGTAAAATTTGATGGATTTTAGCTGTGTGATATTTGTACATTTCTATATAGGCACAAAATTTCTGGCGTAATTTACGGATGTTTTTTTCCGGTGATGTTTTTTTCATCCGCAAATAACGGGAAAATATTATCCGGCATTAAATGGGGACAATCGCTGCCGCCTCTTTTTTTGTTTTTCATATTCCCGGTTATGGATGGTCTGGCAGGCGCTGCATCGGCAGGTGCGTTTGTTATTGAGGGGAACTTCAAACCATTCATTACAATCGGCGCATTGGATATATTTGATTTTGGGTACGGCCATATTTTGTTCCAGATGACGGACAATGTATTGCCCGTAACAGAACCAGAGCAGTTGCTTGTATCTTTTTTCCCTGCCATAGAGATATTCCACGAGCATATCGGCAACTGTCTCTTCCGGGACGCCCAATTTTGCAAATTCGCCCCTGATTTTACAGGCAATGTAGCGGAGGTTATCAATATATTCATCTTTCAAATGAACCATATAACGGTATTGCCTGTTTAATTTGTCGTATAAATCAGAAATCTCTTTCTTACAGACGATGTTTTTGTCTGACATCATTTTCCGGTAGTCGATGCGTCCTAATTTCAGTCCGCGTGTATTGATGGGCTTGTCTGGAATTTTGTCGTAAATTTTATTGACCAGGCTTTGGTTGCGCGCGTTGAGCTGCGACTTGTCTTTATCTTTTGCAAATTCAAAAAATGCTGGCAATTTGCAATTGGTGTATTTCGATACAACCGGATGAAACCATGCGGGGCGTTTTGGCATATATAATGTCTTGGCGGCGTCGATGCAGAAATTATTTTCCATGCACAGTAATTTCACGGTATCCATGGCCTCCTGTTTTTCCCGCCCAGAACCTTCCATAAATACATCATGGTTCCATATTTTGGAGATTTCGTTGCTGTAAAGACCGATATTTCCGTTGGTGAATGCTTTTATCAATCCATCATAGATGGTCTGGTGGTTGAGTTCGGTTGGCTCGGCTTTGCGCATGTTATAATAGAGTGGGACAATGCCTTCCATATTGCGTTCTGCAATTTTGATAAAATCCGCATCTGCAATGACCAGGCTTCGGTCCCCGTCAACATCGAACTGGAGAAGTTTGCTGATTAAATCGTGCGTGCTCGTGTAGACGGCATTGGTAGGAAACCATTCCCGTATAAATGTGCAGCGTTCGCCGTATGTTTCATTTGCAGCGTTATAACGGATGGCGTGTTCCTTATACAGATGTGGGCTTCGCAGGCAGTCAAGCCTGTCCGTGTGCTTGAACAGCCAGCAGAATACCTCTTTGTCGCTGAGTAAGCCAGGCGGATTTTCGATATGTCCGAACCAGTATTCGCAGGCGGCATAGAAATCGGGCAGCAGGAAGGTAAATTTGCCATCGACTTCCAGCTTTCCGCTGCGGTATTTTCGCAGAAGGCTGTTCTTTGCCTCGCGGATGACGTCTTTGGCATAGGTGTCGTCTAACAGGGCGGGATAAATTTTAACTGCCTGTTGAAACGGGCTCATGTTGGTGTTGTACGGCGTGATTCCAAGAATGTCCATCATGGATTCTTTCGATGAGCAGATGTTGCGGATGCGTTCGGCGGATTTATCCGTAAGCAGATTTATTTCTTCGTCGCCAATACTGGTGAGCGTCTGCAGCATCTGATAATTAATTTTGGCATTTTTGATTCGCTCTTCTTCCATATTGCATCTACCTGCGCTGCAATGGTATTTGCGGAAGAAAGCCTTGTACTCGTCCCAGGAGTCATAATATTTTGCCATCTTAAACTGGCTTCTGGTAAAGATAATCTGGATATCTTCTTTGATAATGTCATGTTCCCTGCCATAGATGTCCGTGATGACAGGGGAGTATTCATGCACCTGTACAAATTTTCGGAAATCGAATACGCCAAGCAATCCCTTAATCCAGGGAGCGCGAACCATAAAGTTTCTGGACGATACGGATGGCAGTACCATACCGGCTCCGTCCGTATGTGGGATGGGCACATAATCCGTCTTTCGCGTAATGGAATAATCGGATTCGTCTACAAAGTCAAAGGTACCGTATACATTTGTCTCAAAATCCTCAATTACAATGGATTTATCAATGTCAAACTCTTTCCATTCATCGGTTGCGGAATTTGAAAGCGCCATATATGCCAGATGTTTGTTTACATTATTTCCGCCTTTTGCATTGATTTTATCAATGGTAAGGCCGCACATAATCGTCTTTTCAATCCTGCACCATACGGATTCCTTGATGAAGACAGTTTTTTTGCGGCGGATTTGCCCGGCGGAAGAAGTAAAATATTTATATTTTTCTCCCCTGTATGTAAATCCGTAAAATGAGATATCCTGAAAGATATCAAAATAATAAACCTGCACCACGATCAACGCATCGGTGAGCGCATCCTGTGAAATGCCAATCGTCCTGCTCAAAGCGGAATCAAAGATGGATATGATGTTTGTGTCATGCAAAGAATCCTCATTCAGCGTGCGTATATGGTCTTTTCCATGCGTCAGTTTGTTTTGGCGGACTTTATTAGACAAAAGCTGCAGTAATTTTTCTTTTGTCTGCCTGGCTTTCTCTGTTTTGTGTTTCATCAGTTTTGTCCAGTGCAGATATTCAGGATTCGTTTGGGAGTTTTCAGTTTTCGCTATCTTACTCTGGATATCGTTGCGCTCGCTGCGATATCTGCAATACATGTCGTGCAGGTATTTTTCATGTCCGCTGTAAAAATGTCCGGTGTCAACAGAATACAGGTTGTATTGTTTATCAAGCATTATCCTGCGCCTCCTTTTCATGTATTGTCGCTGCCAATGGTTTTTGCCTGTGAAGCGACCGTCGGAACAATGCGTTCATCCTGCACTGGCTGTCAAATTTTGCATCATATGCAATGCGTCTGGCTATAACGGAATCGTTTGCATAATCTTTCCCTCTGTAATCCGTGTAGAAGTCGGAAGGATAAATCAATCCCCCGAATCTGGTATGGTCTGCTTTATAAATTTTTGTTTTGTAATCTGTTTTTTTCATTTGCTGTAATGGATGCTCCTTTCTCTGCGATGATTGTTGTTTTATGGTTTTGCCTCATAATTTGTATTTCTCTTTTTGGTCTGGGAAAATGCCTCTTGTCTGTTCACGTATTCGTGAAACAAAGTTTTTGTTTCGGTCTGATTAGAATCTATATGCCAAAAGGACCTGCTGCAATAGCAGCAGAGTCACATTGCATAAGATTGCATCTGGAAAACATGTTTTCCGAGTGCAATCTTAATGCAATTGTCACCTGTCACGTTTGGTGACAGGTGCTTTTGGCAAAAATAATGAAATCTTTGGATGACAAAAACAAACATTTGTTCTAAAAAGATATTGACAAAACAGAACATGCGTTCTATAATAACGAATACAAAGACAAAAGAGGTGCAGGAATATGGAACAGATATTATGGAGTTATTATGAGAACAATGCAGGGAAACTTCACAGGATGGTGGATAAGATCTTATCGAAGTTTGGCGGGTTGTCAGACAAGGACATGGATGATTTCTATTCACTTGCAAACGAAGTGTTCGTAGACGTAATGAGACGGTATCAGGATTCACAGTCTTTTGATGCATTTTTATATTCTTGTCTGTCGAACAGGATTAAGACGGAAATGACAAGACGGAATCGGGAAAAGCGTAAGATAGACAGAGTGTCGATACCGATTGACACGCCGGTTGGCGATGAGGAAGATACTACCATTGGGGATATGATCGCGGATGATTTTACCATTGAGAAGGAATTATTTGAAAAAAGTGAAGATGGGTATAGCAGGAGAATGCGTTTGTATCTTGACAGGTTGTCAGAGCTGCAGAAGGGCGTTCTGGAGCTGAGTATGGCCGGTTATCTTCCGCGTGAAATCAAGGAAGAATTACAGTTAAGTGAGAAACAGTATGCCGATTGCTATGCAGCAATCCAGTCATACAGAAATGTTTCTGTTTTATTATAGATGGCACGAAAGAGAATGGAACGCAAGACGACAGGAGGGGTTTTAAATGGCAAGACCGAGAAAACAAACATATACGCTGGATATGTATTTAAGAAAGGTTCGTAAGGGTGATATTGACAATAATGCAGATGTACAGAGAAACTTTGTCTGGAATAATGAGCAGATCAATGAGTTGATTGTCACAGTGCTCACAGATGATTACATACCGCCGATTATTCTGGGAGAAGAGGAGAATTCCAAATTGCATATCGTAGACGGCGGGTGCAGGACGGCGGCTTTGCGGAAGTTCCGGGATATGAATTATAAGATTACATCTTCGATAGGGAATTCTATGATTCCATATAAGAAGAAGGTTATGGATGGGAATGAAGTTGTCACTTATGAGGACGCAGAGTTTGATATCAAAAATAAAACATACGAGAAACTTCCAGAAGAACTGAAGGAAAAATTTGACGAATACCAGATGGAAACAGTAATTCATGAACTCTGCGATAGCCACAAAATATCAGGCTATATCAAGCGATATAACAACCATGTTGCAATGAATACGGATCAGAAGGCGTTTACATACCTTAATAAATTTGCCGGTCGTGTCCGGGAGATTTTAGAAGGCAAATTCTTCATTGAATGTAATAATTATTCGGAGAAGGATAAGACCAAGGGCGTGGTTGAGAGAATTGTCGTAGAGACCATGATGTGCATGAATCATTTTGATAACTGGAAAACACAGGCCAGGGCTTCCTGTAAATTTCTGAATGAACATGCAACAGATGAGGAGTTTGACAGATTTGCGGATAACCTGCACAGGCTGGAAATGATCGTAACAGATGATATCAAGGACATATTTAATAAGAAAGATTCCTTTATATTTCTTACTTTATTTGACCGGTTTACCGGACTGGGAATGGAAGACGACAAGTTTGCGGAATTTCTCAGAGAATTTAAGGATAATTTCAGAGATATAAAAAGAAATAAAAAGGGGCTGTTGTTTGATGAAATAGATAAGGAACTGAGTACGAAAGACAGGCAGGTGATTATGGACAAATTGGACATGCTGGAAGGATTAATGCGGGAGTTCTTACAAGAGAAAGAGCCGGGCGTACCGCAAAAGAGCCTGGAGATGTTTCTTGCAGAGAATCTGAATATGTCGCCACAGGCCATACGGGTTGATATGGATTTATATAATGAGTCTTTAAATTTATTGCTGGAAGAAACTGTCAGGGTGGATTCCAGATTGCGGAATCAGGAGAACCGGGCGTCCCTGCTGGCAATGATGGCATATTCTTACAGGGAGGATAAGGATCTGGATGCGTGGATGGCTGATTATGCAAAGAACCATAATACCTACCTTGCAGACCAGCAGAAGAATTTTATTTCCATGAGAAATGATTTTGAAAAATATTATAGACAGAAGAGAAAAAGTGCGTAAGGAGGGGGTCATATGTCAGCGGATAATGGGGTTTACATTTTGAGGACGAAGGACAGGCAGATACGGGTAGCACATTTGCAGGCAGTCAACGGGCTGTTTGATTATAAAGGGAAATACATACCGGAACAGGTTCAAAGGCATTTTGGTGGGAGCAGGTATACGAAGAATATGGATAAGGCAATTATAATTGCGCAGAATATAAAAAACAAATTACCGGTATGCGAGTATGGAATACAGGTTCTGCCGGATTGCGATAAGACATGGGATGAAATTGCAGGCAAATAAAATTAGCACTCACTATTGACGAGTGCTAACAATCGTGCTATGATGGTCTCGAAAAGAATGGAAAGGAGGAAGGCTTATGAACATTCAAAAATTTACACAGAAATCAATTGAAGCCATCAACGGCTGTGAAAAACTTGCGTATGAATATGGAAATCAGGAAATTGAACAGGAGCATTTGCTGGTATCCCTCCTGCTCCAGGAGGATGGCCTGATCCCGAAACTGATTGAGAAGATGGAAATCAATAGAGAACATTTCACGCAGAATGCGAAGGAGCATCTGGCAAAGCGTGTGAAGGTGTCCGGCGGGCAGATTTACATGGGACAGAATCTGAATAAAGTCCTGATCAGCGCGGAGGATGAGGCAAGGAAAATGGGAGATGAGTATGTGTCTGTGGAACATTTGTTTCTGACACTGCTGAAGTACCCGAATCAGGCTCTGAAAGAAATTTTTAAGGAATATGGGATTACCAGGGATCGTTTTCTGCAGGCGCTTGCGACGGTGCGTGGCAACCAGAATGTGGTCTCCGACAATCCGGAGGCAACTTATGATACATTGACAAAGTATGGTTATGATATGGTGGAGCGTGCCAGGGAACAGAAACTTGATCCGGTGATTGGACGTGACAGTGAGATACGCAATGTCGTACGTATTCTGTCCAGAAAGACGAAGAACAACCCTGTGCTCATTGGAGAGCCTGGCGTCGGCAAGACGGCGGTGGTAGAGGGGCTTGCACAGCGTATCGTGCGTGGGGACGTGCCGGAAGGACTGAAAGACAAGCGCCTGTTCGCGCTTGATATGGGCGCGCTGGTTGCAGGTGCAAAATACCGGGGAGAGTTTGAGGAGCGTTTGAAAGCCGTCCTTGATGAAATTAAGAGCAGCGATGGACAGATTATTTTATTCATTGACGAGCTGCATACAATTGTCGGTGCAGGCAAGACAGATGGAGCCATGGATGCGGGTCAGCTCTTAAAACCCATGCTCGCCCGTGGAGAGCTTCACTGCATTGGTGCAACGACACTGGACGAGTATCGGGAATATATTGAGAAGGACGCTGCGCTTGAACGGAGGTTCCAGCCGGTGCTTGTGGAAGAGCCGACGGTGGAGGACACGATCTCAATCCTGCGTGGACTGAAAGACCGCTATGAGGTCTTCCATGGCGTGAAGATTACGGACGGTGCGCTCGTGCTGAT
>CAJUOE010000208.1 GCA_910587895.1 uncultured Lachnospiraceae bacterium | reverse complement strand
TGGGTGATGGCGAATTACTTGAATTGCGTCCGATGAACTGCCCATCTCATATTCAAGTTTACAACCACCATATTCGTTCATATCGTGATCTTCCATTGCGGATCGGCATACCGCCGGGAAGCCCGGGCGCGGGCAGATTGATCGCATTTTTCGTGCCCCATTTCACCAGAAGCTCCTTCGTGTTGATGAAGAGCACCTCCGCGCGGAGCGGCGTGCTGAAACCGAACTTGAAACTCTTTAACGTAGTGAGAAAGGGAATGATGTCGGACTCGATATCGTAATCGCCGTCCTCCACGAAAATACCCTCCACCCTGCCGTTATACAGGAAAATCGCATCCTGCCCCGGACGGATAATCAGCCGGGATCCCTTCTTAATCTCCTGATTCTGAAACTTATAAAACAATACGCCGGCACCGTTCTCATTCCACTCGATCACACTTGAAAACTGATTCTTTAAAAATCCCATTTTACCCTCCGCCTTTTTCTATCATTAATCTTATCGGTATATCTAGTATATCTTAAATTCCTTGAAGTTTCAATGTAACAGTTCAGGACTTTGCATTTGCTGCTAAGTCCGTAAAAAGCGGGTAAAGGTTGGGAAAATAGTTACACTTCAATTCCTGCTCCGGTTAAGCTGCTTTGCCTGATCGCTCAAACCTTCCACCAGTCTGTCTACTTCTTCCACAATCTTCGTATTGTTCTCGCTCACCCGGAATGTCTCCTGCGAATGTGCGGACACTTCCTGCATAATCGCCGAGATCGTCTGAATGCTCTCCACGATCACCCGGTTGGCCTCCGCAAGCTGCTTCACGGATCTGTCAAGCCGTCTGCTCTGTTCATCCACCTGCTCGGTATCCGTCGCGATCTTCTCGAAGCTGTCAGCCGCCTGCACCGCGGATTCGCTCTGCCTGCGGTTACTCTCCATCAGTTCTTCCACCGTGCCGGCAGCGATCCTCAGTTTATCCGAAACGCTGCGGATCACGTCTGTAATATCCACCGTTGCACTCTGGGTTTGGTTCGCCAGATTGGAAATCTCCGTCGCCACCACTGCAAAACCTCTTCCGGCTTCCCCGGCGCGCGCCGCCTCAATGCTCGCGTTTAAAGCAAGCAGGCTGGTCTGGCTTGCCACGTTTGTAATCATATCTATAATGGTCTGCATATTGGCGGTATGTTCCGCCAGTTCCTTCATTTCCTCCACGGCATGGGTTCCCGCTTTCTCGGAATGCGTCATCTGCATTGTCAGCGTCTGCAGATTCTCCCTGCCGAGCCGCACGCTGTCCTTCGTCTCCGCCATGCGCTGCGTGATCGTCTCCATCACATCCGCCATCTGACCGATGTGGTTCTGAATCTCTTCCGTCTTCCCAAGCTGGTTCTGAACGGACTCTGCCGTCTCATTGGTGCCGGAAGAAACTTCCTGCATCGCGTTTCTCGTCTCCGATACCGCGCTCCCAAGTTCCCGCATCTGTCCCGCTACGTCCAGAATGCCGTCGGACATCTGCCCCGAGATCCGCATCACCTTGTCGAGCAGGTCGGAAACATTATCCTTCTCCCGATCCAGTTCCTCCAACTTTCCGGTATTGATTTTTTCCAGTGTCTTTGTGGAAAGACAGAGGAAAATCGCCACAAGCAACAGAAGCGCCACCCGGATCTCATAGCTTGCCATATCCGCTCCGTCCAGGGCCCCCATCGCTCCCTGCCATCCCAGAAACACCAGATTAGAAACAAGACCGAAGCCTGACACCCACGCGCAAAGCTTCACGTCCGAATAGAGAACCAGCACCATATAGAGCGGTATGATATAAGTGAACGCCACCATACTCACCGTGGTAAACACCACGAAAACATAAAACAGACTGTACATCACGCCTATCACATATTTCAGGCGCATATCCTCCGGTTTTCGCCGATAAAGGAAAAATTCAACCGCCACCGGCAAAACCGCAATCATAGAAAACACCGCATAATATCCTATGGTTCTGCTCCCTTTCAGCACTTCAATCAGATACGCGATCTCCAACACCGCCACGATCACCGTATGGCAGGCGATCGCTATCTTGTTCATTGCCTTTGCACCGTTAAATGCACCACTGTTTTCCATCTTCTGTCCCCCCGCTTGTGTGTATTATGTATTATATATGAATAAAAATACAAAATCATGGCTTAGTATATCATATCGTCTCGCGCGGGGACAATACCCATATGCGTAACCACAGCCATTATGGTATACATTGTCATTTTTACGGTATACTTTGCTTATTTTAGTTTACATAAGCCAATCACACAAAACAGCCTACGCTGCTGAGCTTTAGAAGCTCTTTTCACTCTAACCTCCATGATTCCGCTCTGCGGAATCTCAAATCCGTGGGAAAAACGCCCTTTTTTGGCGTTTTTCGGCGTGAAACATAGTACTTCCCCGCGAAATGCCCTCTGGCATGAGCGGCTAGAAGCACTTTTCACGCTAGTGCGCCATTTTCCAATTGCATACACTTTTTGCGAAGTCCAGAATTTCCTTATACAAGGCGTTTGAGTGAACAACCAGAAATATATTCCATGGCAATATAACCCGTACCGTTTTCTTCGAAAACTTCCAGCACATTCACTATATGGGGATGTTGGACTTCAGAAAGTATCTTGGCTTCCTTAATCAGTTTCTCTTTGAATTTATCGAAAAGAATTCTTCCTGTCTCGGAATGCACCTTGACAGCAAATGATTCTGATTCCCTGTAACAATAGTCTTTAAAAAAATATTCTTTTATACAAATAGGCACCTCTGTTTGCACAGTTCCTAACGAACCCTTCACTTCCGTACACCAAACGCCTTTGTATGTTATACCAAAGCCGCCCTGACCAATTACATGAGTGATCCGATATTTTCCATTCTGAAGAATATGTCCGTTTGGCAAATTCATAACTATACTATGCGAATTCTATTAATCTGCCAAAATTACGTTATTTATATAAAAGAATAAAGGAAAGAAAGAATATTTTGCTTAAATCCTGTGGAATCTAACACATTTTGTATAGGTATGATATAAAAAGAAAAGTTATCACGTGTTTTCCCGCTGCAAGCGGACATGATTGCATTTTTAATCTCTTCCGAACCACTGGAATACTTGAATATATTAGAAAGGTCTTTATTATTAAGACGTTCAAGTACTCCATCCGAACACATGAACAAATAGTCACCCGCCTTGATATCGTTCAAAAGTACGACATCAATCTCCGTTGGATGAGTGGTCCCTTGGATAGCCCGTATGATTACATTCCGCTGCGGATGACGCATAGCTTCTTCGCGAGTGATTTTCCCCAATTTCACCAACGAATTGACCAATGAATGATCTTCTGTCTGGTACAAGATTTCTCCCTTCCGGAAATGGTAAATCCGACTGTCCCCCACGTGCGCCAAGGTTATGCCTGTCACACCTACAAAAATCATAGTCAACGTAGTAGCCATTCCTTTGGTCTCCGGATGAATTGCCATATAACCATCAAAACGTGCTTCAGTATAACGAATCGCTTTATTTACAAAATCTACATTCGGCTCACCTTCGCGAAAAATTGAAAAAAAAGTCTGAAAAGCTTCACAAGCCAAAGAACTTGCAATCTCCCCTTTTTCTGCGCCCCCAACACCATCACATACCAAAAACAACTTTTGATTGGAATTTGCCGTTTCCGGTAAAGGAAAGACAGAATCTTCGTTATTCAATCTGCCTCCTTTTTCGCTGACCGCCCAAGGTTTGCCGATCGTTATATCCATAGCATAGACTATTTTTATTCATTAAACCGGAGAACTGTACGGCCAATAATAATTTCATCATTATTATTGAGTATGACAATTTCCCCATTCTCTAAGTAATTGCTATTATATAACGTATGATTTTTACTATTATTGTCAGAAAGATAATGTTTATAGCCACCTTTGGCATCTTTTTTCACCTCGATCCGGATATGTTCCCGGCTCATTGATTTATCAGCCGTTACAATGCCAATCGTAGCAGTTGATGTGTTGGATTTATCCTTGTAATGTCTG
>CAJUOE010000207.1 GCA_910587895.1 uncultured Lachnospiraceae bacterium | reverse complement strand
TTTTTATAAAAACATCTGATATTAATAAAAATATAGTCACAATAGCTATAATTCCATAGTCTTCCGGAAGTAATATCCTTGCTAAAATAATTTGCATATCCTAATTCTTACCAAAAAGGAGCCATTTATTTCCAAAAACACAAACTTATTTACACTACCAGACGTATTATCGCAGTGTTTGTATGGATATGCCAGAAGTTTCCGTTACTATGGCAATCCATAGAATGTCAAAATTCCTTTCTCAGTATTATGGAAAAAAAGTTATTATCTTGTTGGATGAATATGATACCCCTATGCAGGAAGCGTATATTCATGGATTTTGGGATGAACTGGTTTCGTTTATCAGGAGTATGTTCAATGCAGCTTTTAAGACAAATCCATATTTGGAACGTGCAATTATGACGGGTGTAACAAGAGTGAGCAAGGAATCAATTTTCTCTGACCTGAATCATCTGGAAGTAGTGACGACCACATCTGAGAAATACGCGGAATGTTTTGGGTTTACGGAGCAGGAAGTGTTTTCTGCTCTGGATGAATATGGCCTGTCTGATCGAAAAGTGGAGGTGAAACGATGGTATGACGGATTTGCTTTTGGAAACAGGACAGATATCTATAATCCATGGTCCATTATCAATTATCTGGATAAAAAAAATTGGGAGCCTATTGGGCGAATACGAGCTCAAACAGCCTTATAGGAAAATTACTCCGGGAAGGCGGCAAAAGTACGAAACAGGATTTTGAGAAATTGTTGCAAGGTGGGTGCTTGCAGATGGAAATTGACGAGCAGATCGTTTACAACCAGTTGTCAGATAATGAAAATGCAGTTTGGAGCCTGCTGCTTGCCAGCGGATATTTAAGGGTGTTAGGAGTGGAATACGTGGAGCATACAGGAGGCTGGGATTATAGGCTGGTCTTGACGAACAGGGAAGTTAAAGTCATGTTTGAAAATATGGTACGAGGCTGGTTTGGCAGATATAAAGAAGAGTACAATGATTTTATCAAGGGTTTGTTAAAAAATGACATAAAGGCAATGAATTACTTTATGAATAAGGTTGCTTTGGCAACATTTAGCTATTTTGATTATTGTAACCAATCTGAGGAGCAGATTGATTGCCTGCTCGCCCGCCATTCGCAGAGCGAATTTTCATGCGGGCGATACCCGTTAGGAAAAAAACCATCAGAAGAAGAACCGGAACGGTTTTATCATGGATTTGTTCTTGGAATGATGGTGGATTTAAACGATCGTTATATATTGACCTCCAACAGGGAAAGCGGTTTTGGCAGGTATGATGTGGTGTTAGAGCCGAGGCAGGCAGAGGATGATGCAATAATATTGGAATTTAAGGTGCAGGACAGAGATGAAGAAAGGGATTTGCAGGATACGGTAAAAGCAGCATTGCAGCAGATCGAAACTATGAAGTATGAAACAGGTCTTGTAGAGAAAGGAATGCCAAAAGAAAAGATCCATAAATATGGATTTGCTTTTTGTGGAAAGACGGTTTTGATTGATGGATGTTAGAATTAGCTGTGATAGTCATATTCTGGGTCACTGTGGCAAATGGAAAGGTGTCCTGAGAACTTGAAATGATTGAAGGATCTGCTATAATAGAAATGACTCAAACGTAAGCGAATACATACAATTTCGTATGATAGGGAGGAATCATGGTACGCGAAGCAAATGCAGAAGATTTAACGGAAATATTAGAACTGTATTTATGCCTGCATGAGGAAACGATCCCGGAGCAGTCAGTTCATCTGGCAAATACATGGAAACAGATTTTGGAAGATGACAACCATCACCTGATTGTGAATGAGGTTGACGGCAGAATTGCCTCTTCCTGCGTATGTGTGATTATTCCTAATTTGACAAGAAATGTACGTCCCTATGCTTTTGTGGAAAACGTGGTTACTCATACTGATTTCAGAGGACGGGGACTGGCATCGGAATGTCTGGAATATGCAAGGCATATCGCGCAGCAGTGTAACTGTTATAAGATGATGTTGCTGACGGGAAGCCGGAAAAAGGAAACGCTTGATTTCTATCAAAAAAACGGATACAACAGTACGGATAAGACAGCGTTTATCCAGTGGCTTGAAATGTGATTTTCCTGCTTGAAATGGCAGGAGAAATTGTTATAGTAGGAATATATTTGGTAATATGATAAAATATGTAAAAATGAATAGAGGTGATGGAAAATGAGACGTGAGGAATATATTTCTGATGATGTTGTTGTAAAGCGGGCAAATGCAGCGGTAAGAATTGAACTGGAGAAGAAAAAAGCATTAGATGTTCCCATAGTTGTATATGACAGGGAAACACAAACGATATATCATGAAAATAATGATGGAACAAGAGTAGAGATTGGTAAAAGAATGCGAAAGGAACGTTATAGTGAACGAATTGCACCGAAAGCCTGAAGTAATTGTATTTGCGGGACCAAATGGTTCGGGAAAGAGTACATTTACGGAATTGCTAAAACCGCCAATAGATTATATTAATGCTGATGAGATAAAGAAAAATTTACAGTGTGATGATTTAGAAGCAGCAGAATTAGCTGAGAAACAACGGGAAAAGCATATAGAACAAATGACAGAGTTTTGTTTTGAAACAGTGCTGTCAACAGAGCGAAATTTAAGGTTGCTTGAGAGAGCGAAAGAC
This sequence comes from uncultured Lachnospiraceae bacterium, assembly GCA_910587895.1. GTDB lineage: Bacteria > Bacillota > Clostridia > Lachnospirales > Lachnospiraceae > Petralouisia. Next base: position 26,133 of record CAJUOE010000207.1, on the reverse strand, counting down.
AGGGGATATTTTATTCGATGTTATTATATTCTTACGGCAGATCCGGTCATTAATATTTGGCGTGTGAGGTCAAGGGTGGCATCTGGTGGACATGATGTTCCAGAAGAAAAGATTATTGCAAGATATGACAGGGCATTAATGTTGGTAAAAGATTTGGTGAAAATTTGTGATATATGCCATATATATGATAACTCGGGAAACAAGCCTTTTAGAATATTTAAGAAACGAAAAGAGCAGATATATTATGATGAATGTAAGGATTGGATTTTGGCAGATATTCAGGCATTAACAAATATAGATAAGATGAAGAGGAAAAATTTGAATTAAGTTGAAACATATTCCATGACATATAAATGGGCTTAAGGATTGATTTGGTTTCAGACGGAGGTTGCATATGGGAGTAACATTATTAAGGGCGAATGTTGACGATGCAAAAGAATTGCACGCTATGCAGGTCGAAACCTTTAAAGAATTATTAGAGAAATATCAGGATTTTGACACCAGCCCGGCAAATGAAAACATGGATAAAGTAGAAGCGCGCTTGAAACAGGACTTTACGTTTTATTATTTCATCTGTATTGGAGAACAAAAAGTCGGAGCCATCCGCATTATTGACGAAAAGGAAAACGGAAAAAACAAGAGAATTTCCCCCATATTTATATTGCCGGAATTTCAAGGGAAAGGCATTGCACAAAAGGCCATCCGGTTATGTGAAGAAATACATGGGGACGGAAATTGGGAATTGGACACAATTTTGCAGGAACCCAAAAACTGTCATTTGTATGAGAAAATGGGGTATCGGCAGACAGGCGAGACAAAGGCTATTAACGATAGGCTTACTTTAGTATTTTATGAGAAAAGGGAGATGGATGGAATATGAGGATGTTCATACATAGGATGCTTAACGGCAAAATTCATTCTCCTGCTTGAAATGGCAGGGGGATCTGTTATAATAGGAATATATTTGATAAGGAATACAGGAAGTAGGAACATGCAAATCAAACAACAGACGTTTGGGACAGGAAGGCCTCTGGTTTGTGTCCCGGTGGTAGAGCGTAAGGAAGAGGAAATCTATAAAGCGGCAAAATCAGCGGTAAGCCTGGGAACTGAGGTGCTGGAATGGCGCATGGACTGGTTTGCGGATATTTCCCAGTGGGAGCAGACGAGACAGGTGCTTTGTAACCTGCAGGAAATCTGTGGCGACGTTATTTTACTGTGTACGTTTCGCAGCAAGCCGCAGGGAGGAGAGCTGGATATTTCTGAGGATATGTATCTGGAACTTCTGGAGCGGACGGCGCAGAGCGGATATGCAGATCTGCTGGATGTGGAAGCCTGCCGGCTTACGGATGCTCCATCTGTGATGCATATATTGCATGGCCTGGGACAATGTGTGATTGGCTCCCAGCATTATTTTTCCCATACGCCGGAAATGGAGCAGATGAAACAGGATTTTGTGGAGATACGATGGGCGGGCGCAGACATCGGAAAGCTTGCAGTCATGCCCCACAGCCCTTTGGATGTCGTACGGCTTCTGGAGGTAACGGCTCAGATGAAGGAAGAATATCCGCAGTATCCCTTGGTGACGATGGCGATGGGCGGGCTCGGAGCGGTTTCCAGGATCAGCGGACAGGCATTCGGTTCCTGCATGACATTTGCCAGCGACGGGAAAGTCTCGGCTCCGGGACAGATGCCGGTAAAAGACGTGATGTGGATGTTGGATAAATTATCAGAAAGCATGGATTGACAGATGGGAAAAAGCAATATATTTTTGATTGGATTCATGGGGACGGGGAAGACGACGGTTTCCCGGGAACTGGCCAAATTACTCGGATATGAAGAAGTGGATACGGACGCCTGGATTGTCCGGCAGCAGAACAGGAGCATCGCTGAGATATTTGAAAAGCAGGGAGAGCAGGCGTTTCGGGAGATGGAAACCGGGCTTTTGCGGGAGTTTGAAGAGGAGACGCATAAAATTATTTCCTGTGGCGGCGGAATGGCTCTGCGGCAGGAAAATGTCAGGCTGATGCAGGAATATGGGGCGGTAGTGCTCTTAACGGCGGAGCCGGAGACTGTGTTTGCGCGGGTGCAGGATGACAATGGACGTCCGGTCTTAAATGGAAATATGAATGTAACGTATATTCGGGAACTGATGGCAAAGAGAATGCCGTATTATCAGGCGGCGGGAGAGGTAGTGGTCGCAACCGATGGCCGTGCTCCGCAGGAGATTGCACAGGAAATAAAAGAAAAATTATTATTTGACAAAATTTCTTTTGATTTTTAAAAAAAAGTGTGCTATAATAGCTTAGTTCGTATTAATAGGAAAGGCACCCATAGTTTAACGGATAAAACACCAGATTCCGGTTCTGGGGCTGGGGGTTCGATTCCCTCTGGGTGTATTGAAACTATAGAAATTAATGATTCTGCCGGAAAGCTGGCAGAACCTGTCATACATAGAGATAGCGTTTCCGGGTGGAGGCGTATCATTAGATAAGGAGAGAAAATGGCGAATTTGGATAAAAGACCTGAAAATGGATTCAGCATAGACAAGATTGTAACATTTTGCAAGAACAATGTAAGGTATCTGTCCGGGGGAGTGTTGATGGTAGCCCTGGTTGCTGCATTGGCGCTTACGACGTCGTGTAAATCGGGCGGAGAGAACGCGAAGGATGACAAAGCCGTTACGCAGACGGAAGACCAGAACAAAGATGCATCTGAGGATGCTGCTAATACAGATAATTCAGAGGCAGACAGTTCCAGTGAAAAGGTGGACGAGCATCCGGAGATTACGGAATTGATATCTACCTATTATAACTCCTATGCAGCAGGAGACCTGGAGAAACTTTCCGGCATTGCCAAAAAGCTTTCCGATATGGAGAAAGACTATATCAAGATGATGAACGAGCATGTAGAGAGCTATGGCGCTGTTTCCTGTACCGTGACGGACGGAGCAAAAGAAGGAGCTTATATCGTCTCCGTTGTATATGATATGAAATTTGCAGGAATGGCCGATACGCTTCCGGGAATGAACGTTTTCTATGTCCAGACAGATAAGAAGGGCAATTTGTATATCAATAACCGTTACAGCTCTTTCAACCGTGAGCTGCAGGAGCAGAAGACGAAGAAAAACATTCTCACGCTGATGGAAACATTTGAAAACAGCGATGCGGTGAAAAAGCTCCAGCAGGAAGTGCAGAGAGAGTATGATGCAAAGGTGGCTGCAAATGAAGATTTGCAGAAGAAACTGAATGAAGTGGCGGAAGCCATTGCGAACTGGAAAGATAATTATACCCCGCCGGAAAATAATCAAGAGGAACAGCAGCCCGAGGAAGAGCCGCAACAGCCAGAGGAGCAGCCGGAAGAGAATACGGATGACGGACAGGCAGACGACGGACAACAGACGGATGACAGCCAGCAGGCAGACGACGGGCAGGCGGACGATGGACAGCAGGCAGACGATGGTTCACAGGATGATGGCAGTACGGGCGTGAATTACGTGCCAGAAGGAACGGTGCTGACGGCAAACGATGGCTACAATGTGCGCAAATCTATGGATGAGACTTCAGAGCTTGTAGGAACCACCGCAGTTGGTGACAGCATCAAGGTAATCTTGAGTTACGCAGAGGGCTGGACGAAAGTAGAATGGAATGGTAATACAGGATATATCAGAACAGATTTATTGTTGAGCAACTAATGTCTATGACAATGAGAGAAAGGAATTGCCTGCATAGGCAGTTCCTTTTTTCCGCATAAAAAGGCGCAAAATGTTTCAACCTAATAATAAAATTATTCAGGAGGAACTTATGCGCAATTATGAGGAAATCAATGTGTTAAAGGAAACCAGAAAAAATGCATCCATGGCAGTGAATGCCATAGACGCGCTGATGGGGAAGATTTACAATCAGGAGCTGGCATATGAGCTGACGGCGGAACGGAACCGTTTTCGTGATTTTGAGCGGAGGGCGGAGGCCGGGTTGTGGGAACACGGAATGATGTCGCGGGATTCCGGTGTGCAAAAGGCGATGCTGTGGGGAGCGATTCAGGCGAATACGCTCTTAAATATCAGTACAAATCATGTGGCGGATATGATGATCCAGGGAAATACCAGAGGCATCACGGAACTCATGAAAGCAAAGCATAATAACAAGAAAAGCGGCAGCTTTGCAAATGAACTTTCGGAAGAACTGATGGATTTTGAGGAAGAAAATATTGAGCGTTTGAAACGGTTCCTGTAGAATGGGAAACCGTACTTTGTAAAGTGGGGGAAAACGATGGAAGAATCAGTGAGAATCAACAAATACCTCAGCCAGGCGGGCGTCTGCTCGAGGCGTGAGGCAGACCGTAAGATTGAGGAAGGACACGTGACGATCAACGGCAGAGAGGCGGCGATGGGAGACAGGGTATTTCCCGGGGACGTTGTGATGTACGGCAGGAAAGTCATATCAAAAGAGGATGAGGCGATTCTTCTTGTCGTCAACAAGCCGGAGGGAATTGTGTGTACAGCGGAGAAACGGGAAAAAGATAATATTGTGGATTATATCAAATATCCCCGGCGCATTTATCCGATTGGCCGCCTGGATAAGAGATCGCATGGGCTGCTTTTGATGACGAATCAGGGTGATCTGGTCAACAAAATAATGCGCAGCGGGAATTACCACGAGAAAGAATATATTGTGAAGGTAAACCGTGAGGTAACAGAGAAGTTTATAAAGGCAATGGCAGATGGCGTATACCTGAAAGATTTGGAGGCGACAACAAGGCCGTGTCAGGTGGAAAAGGTTGGGAAAAGGACTTTCCGCATCATCCTGACACAGGGCATGAACCGCCAGATCCGCAGGATGTGTGAAACATTCGGCTATCATGTCGTAGATTTGAAACGTGTGCGTATCATGAATATCAAACTTGGCGATTTGAAGATAGGCGAGTACCGCAAAGTGACGGAGGAAGAATGGCAGGAGCTACAAAAGCAGATCAAGGATTCTTCCAGTGAGACGGTGTACCCGAAGTGGCAGTAGCGGCTAAAGACGGGAAAAGGTAAAGACGAGAAAGGGCAGGTCATGGATAGAAATCAGGCAGAGGCAAGAATCAAAGAGCTGAAACAGGAGCTGGAATACCATATTGAGCGTTACTATAATCAGGACAACCCCGAAATCAGCGATTATGAATATGATAAGAAGATGCAGGAGTTAAAGAAACTGGAACAGGAATATCCGGAGCTTGTGTCTGAAGACTCTCCGACGCAGAAAGTCGGAGGCACGGCAAAACGCGAGGCCGGGGTGCTGGTGCGCCACAATGTTCCTATGTTGAGCCTTCAGGACGTGTTTTCCAGGGAGGAAGTGGAAGACTTTGTGGAGGAGATGATACAGCAGCTGGACGAGCCGGAATTTGTAGTGGAAAAAAAGATTGACGGGCTGTCGATGGCGCTTCGCTATGAACAGGGCGAGCTGGCGCTGGCTTTGACGCGTGGGGACGGGATTACGTTTGGCGAAGACGTGACAGCCAATGCCAGGGTGATTCCGGATGTGAAGAAGAAACTGAAAGAGCCTGTGGATTACCTGGAAATCCGCGGGGAAGTCTATATGAAAAACGAAGATTTTGCGCGCGTGAATGAGGTGCAGGAATTAAACGGGAAGAAACTGTTTGCCAATCCAAGAAATTGCGCAGCCGGGACTTTGCGCCAGCTGGACAGCAAGGTTACGAAGGAGCGCGGGCTTTCCATGTTTGTGTTTAATATCCAGCAGATGCGGGGGATGGAGCTTTCCACCCACACACAGGGATATGAGTACCTGAAAAAGAATAAAATTCCAGTCATTGAGGGCTACCGCGTCTGCCGGACGAAAGAGGAAGTCTGGGACGCCATCTGTGATATCGGCGACAACCGCGGAACGCTCGGATACGATATCGATGGCGCGGTCGTAAAACTGAATTCTTTTGCCGACAGGGAAAAACTCGGTGCAACCTCCAAAGTGCCGCGCTGGGCAGTTGCATACAAATATCCGCCGGAGGAAAAGGAAACGACGCTTTTAGACATTGAATTATCCGTAGGGCGGACGGGAAGGATTACGCCGACAGCCATCTTTGAGCCCGTGCGCCTGTGTGGGACGAGCGTGTCCCGGGCTACGCTTCACAACCAGGATTTTATTGATGAGCTGGACATTCGCATCGGCGACCGGATCCAGGTCTATAAATCAGGCGAAATCATTCCCAAAGTACGCAGGGTATTGAAAGAGAAACGCCCGCAGGGCGCAGAGCCCTATCATCTGCCGGAGTTTTGCCCGGTATGCGGCGCAAAGACCCAGAGGGAGAAGGACACGGCGGATATCCGGTGTACGTCCCCCAATTGTCCGGCACAGTTAGAGCGTCATATTATCAATTTTGTGGGGCGTGACGCCATGGATATCAAAGGGTTCGGAACTGTTTATGTCGAAGAGCTGGTGCGGCTGGGGTATCTCAAAAATGTGGCGGATATCTATACGCTGCAAGAACACAGGGAAGAGCTTATTGAGCAGGGCATTATTGGAAAAGAGAAAAATACCGATAAATTGCTTGACGCGATTGAGAAGTCCAAAGAAAATGATGCCAGCCGTCTTCTTACGGGGTTCGGGATTCCCAATGTTGGAAAAGCAGCCGCCAGGACGATTCTGAGGCAATTTCAGTCCATCGACGCCCTGATGCAGGCGGACAGTGAATCCTTGCAGAGCGTCAACGATATCGGAGAGGTCAGCGCAGGCTGCATCCTGGATTTCTTTGCCAAAGAGGAGAACCGCAGGATCATAGAGCGCATGAAAGCATATGGCGTCAACATGCAGTCAAAGGAGCAGCCTGTGGGCAATAAGTTTGAAAATATGACGTTTGTAATTACCGGCACCCTTCCAACGCTGGGACGAAAGGAAGCGGCATCAATGATTGAGGCACAGGGCGGTAAAGTGTCCGGCTCGGTCTCGAAGAAAACGTCGATGCTCCTGGCGGGAGAGAGCGCAGGAAGCAAGCTTGTTAAGGCGCAGGAACTTGGGATCCGGGTGATTTCCGAGGAAGAGCTGCTTGAAATGCTCAAATAAGGTTATAGTGAATAAAAACAGATTGTAGAAGAAAGAAGGAATGACTTATGCCAATCAAAGTGCAAAGCGGATTACCGGCGAGGGAAAAACTGGAGCGGGAGAATGTATTTACAATGGATGAGAACCGGGCAATGCATCAGGACATCCGTCCGATTGAGGTGGGAATCCTGAACCTGATGCCTTTGAAAGAAGATACGGAGCTTCAGATTTTGCGTGAGCTGTCCAATACGCCCCTGCAGGTGGACGTGACCTTCGTGGTGGTGAGCAGCCATGAATCGCGCAATACCAGCAGCAGCCACCTGAATAAATTTTACAATACGTTTGATGAGGTTAAGAACCGTAAATTTGACGGGTTTATCATTACCGGAGCCCCGGTGGAGCAGATGGAATATGAGGATGTGGATTACTGGGAAGAATTCAAGCGCATCTGCGCGTGGACGAAGACAAATGTGACTTCTACGCTGCATCTTTGCTGGGGCGCGCAGGCAGGGCTTTATTACCACTATAAGATTCCCAAGCATAAGCTGGATGAGAAGATGTTCGGGCTCTTTGAGCATAAGGTCAGCAACCGCAAAGTTCCCCTGGTGCGGGGATTTGACGATTATTTCCTTGCGCCGCATTCCAGGCATACGGAGGTTCGCAGGGAGGATATTGAGAAAGTGCCGGAGCTTACGATTCTGGCGGAGTCCGAGGAGGCCGGCGTTTTCCTTTTGATGGACAATACCGGGAAGAAGATTTTCGTGATGGGACACCCGGAATATGACCGGATTACCTTACATACGGAATATATGAGGGATAAGGAGAAAGGGCTTGCGATTCAGATGCCGAAGAATTATTATGTGGCAGATGACTGTAATATCCGCCCCAATCTGCAGTGGCGCGCCCATGCCAATACGCTTTATTCCAACTGGCTTAATTATTACGTATATCAGGCAACGCCGTATGAGTATATCAATACCGGGGAGATTGTTGGGAAATAAATCAGAATACCTTTGCAAAAAATGGATATTCTGCTATAATAATAGAACGAATAATTTTAGGAGGCGTAATCATGGCAGAAGACAGGAAAGCATATATGATAAAAGATGATAATCTGGGAGAGGTACGGATTGCGGACGAAGTGGTTGCCATCATCGCAGGGCTTGCCGCAACAGAAGTAGAAGGCGTCAGTTCCATGGCGGGCAATATCACCAATGAACTGGTCAGCAAGCTGGGCATGAAGAACTTATCCAAGGGAATCAAGGTGGATGTCCAGGGAACTGTGGTTAAGGTAGACGTAGCATTGAATATTTGTTTTGGTTATGCAATTCCCGAGGTATCGGTAAAGGTACAGGAAAAAGTGAAATCTGCCATTGAGAACATGACCGGGCTGGAAGTGAGCAATATCAATGTGCGCATTGCCGGTGTGAATACACAAAAGCGCAAATAGGAACATTTAAAAGTAAAGACGAAAGCAAATAAGGGTGTCTTTAGGACACCCTTTTTAAGTAAATACAATGGAAATAAGGAGGCAGCATGAGCCGCAGGGAAATCAGGGAACAGATTTTTAAGCTGTTGTTTCGTACAGAATTTTATGAGAAGGACGAGCTTATGGAGCAGCGCCAGTTATTTTTGGAAGAGCTGGGACAGGAAGAGAACAAAGATACCGCGTATATCAGGCGCAAATACGAAGATATTTTAGAACATCTTGCAGAGATTGACGCGATGGTCAATGAGGTGGCGCAGGGCTGGAAGACCAGCCGTATGGGCAGGGTGGATTTAACCTTAATCCGGCTCGCCGTGTACGAGATAAAATTTGAGGAGGATGTTCCGGCAGGAGTGGCGATTAACGAGGCGGTAGAACTGGCAAAGAGCTACGGCACGGATGATTCGTCATCTTTTGTCAATGGAATTCTTGCAAAATTAGTATGACAAAGAATGTATATACCGTAGGACAGGTAAACGCCTACATTAAGAATATGTTCGCCCAGGATTTCATGATGAACCGCATTTATGTGAAGGGCGAAGTCTCAAACTGCAAATACCATACGTCGGGGCATATTTATTTTACGCTCAAAGACGAGACGGGCGCGCTGCAGGCAGTCCTGTTTGCGGGCAGCCGGGCAGGTCTTTCATTTCGCATGAAAAACGGGGACAACGTGGTCGTGCTGGGTTCCATATCGGTTTATGAAAGGGACGGGAAATACCAGCTTTACGCCAGGGAAATTATACTGGATGGCGCTGGGCTTTTGTACCAGCGTTTTGAGGCCCTCAAACAGGAGCTGGAGGAAATGGGGATGTTTGCGGAGGAATACAAGCAGCCCATTCCCAGGTATATTAAGACCCTGGGGATTGTGACAGCGCCCACCGGGGCGGCAATCCGTGATATCCAGAACATCACAAGCCGCAGGAATCCTTATGTGCAGACGATTCTTTATCCTGCGCTCGTGCAGGGCGAAGGAGCGGCAGCAAGCATTGTTGGTGGCATCCATGCGCTGGAAAGGCTCGGTGTGGATGTGATGATCGTCGGCAGGGGCGGCGGCTCCATCGAAGATTTATGGGCGTTTAATGAGGAGATTGTGGCACGCGCCATTTTTGAATGCTCTGTGCCGGTAATCTCGGCGGTGGGGCACGAGACAGACGTTACGATTGCCGATTATGTAGCGGATTTGCGTGCGCCGACGCCTTCCGCGGCAGCGGAGCTCGCAGTCTTTGACATCCGCGAGGTTCAGGCACAGCTTTTATCCGTGCAGATGGAACTGAACCGCAGGATGAGTGAAAGACTGGAGCGTTGCCGGGAAATGCTGGAACAGTTTCAGAGAAATTTTCAATGGATAAGCCCTGCAAACCAGGTCAATGAAAAACGCCAGCTGGCGGCAGACTTTGCGGAACGGCTGGAGCTTTTGATGCAGCAGCGCCTTACCGCAGCCAGACATGAACTGGAGGTCTGCGCCGGTAAGCTGGATGCGCTTTCACCAGCCAGAAAACTGAGCCAGGGGTATGCGTTTATCTCCGATAAGGATGGCAGGGGCGTGCGCGGTGTGGACGGGCTGAAAGTAGGGGATTCTTTAAATATCCATATGCGAAACGGCAGGGTGAAAGCTGAAATTGTGGAACTTTGCCCGTCTGGTAGCTTGGGTGCAGGCACGTAGGTGCGGTTTTGTGAATGGCGTGGGCGTAAACAGTTACCATATAATAAAGGAGACAGGTCATGGAAAAGGAAGAGAAACAGGAAGTTTCCCTGGAGGATATGTTTCAGGAGCTTTCGTCTATCATAGAGAAAATGCAAGATCGCGAAGTGACGCTGGAGGAATCATTTTCCCTTTATGAGAGGGGAATCCGCAGGCTGAAGCTCTGCAACGAAAAGATTGACAGCGTAGAAAAGAAAATGCTCCTGCTGAATCAGCAGGGAGAACTGGAGGCATTTGATGAATAAAGATTTTAGCGAAGAGATGACAGCGCGCATCGCACAGGTTCAGGCCATCATTGAGAAATATCTGCCCCGGGAAGAGGGCAGGCAGAAGACGGTGATTGAGGCCATGAACTACAGCGTGCAGGCGGGAGGCAAACGGCTGCGCCCCCTGTTAATGTGGGAGACATACCGGATGTTTGGCGGGCGGTCTGAAGTAATTGAGCCGTTTATGGCTGCGATTGAGATGATACATACGTATTCGCTTGTGCATGACGACCTTCCGGCCATGGACAATGATGAATACCGTAGGGGAAAGAAGACGACGCATGCGCAGTATGGAGAGGCGATGGGAATCCTTGCAGGAGACGGATTGCTGAATTATGCATTTGAGACGGCGGCGAAGGCTTTTGAGCTTGAGCCGGGAAATGCGCAGGTGGGAAAGGCGTTGTCCGTGCTGGCGGCAAAAGCAGGAATCCATGGAATGCTGGGCGGGCAGTGCGTGGACGTGGAATCGGAAGGAGAGCCGGTGACGGAAGATGTGCTCAAATTTATCTACCATCTTAAGACAGGGGCGCTTTTGGAGTCCTCGATGCTGATTGGGGCGATTCTTGCCGGAGCGACCTTAAGTGAACAGGAACGGGTGGAGCAGGCCGCAGGCGAGCTGGGGCTTGCCTTCCAGATACAGGATGATATTTTAGACGTAGTCAGTACGACAGAGAAACTTGGCAAACCGGTAGGCAGCGATGAGAAAAATCACAAGACTACCTGGGTAACTTTGTTCGGCGTTGAGCAGGCCGGGAAGGATGTGGAACAATTGTCAGAACACAGTGTAGCGTTGATGGACGCACTGGTCGTGAAAAATGAATTCCTCACCTGGCTCATGCTGGACCTGATTCATAGAAAGAGTTGACAAGAGAGGACAATCCTATGGTTATGGACATGATAAAAGCTCCCAATGATATTAAGAAACTGGACAGAGGCCAGTTACCGGAACTGGCAGAAGAAATCCGTGCGTTTCTGATTGAGAAAATTTCAGAAAACGGCGGGCATCTGGCGTCAAATCTGGGTACGGTAGAGCTGACAATGGCGCTGCACCTGGTATTCCAGCTGCCGCAGGACAAGATTGTCTGGGATGTGGGACACCAGTCCTATACCCACAAAATTCTTACCGGGAGGCAGGAAGGCTTTGATCATTTGCGAAAATACGGGGGCATGAGTGGGTTTCCCAAGCGAGGGGAAAGCGCCTGTGACTGTTTCGATACGGGGCACAGCTCCACCTCGATTTCAGCGGGGCTGGGCTATGCCGAGGCAAGGGAAATTACGGGCGGTTCTTACAAAGTAGTTTCTGTGATTGGAGACGGGGCAATGACCGGCGGCATGGCGTACGAGGCTCTGAATAACGCCTCGCGCCTGAAGACAAATTTTATCATTGTGTTGAATGACAACAACATGTCCATTTCCGAGAATGTAGGGGGATTTTCCAGACATTTGGGAAATTTGCGGACTGCGGATGCATATCAGGGATTGAAGGAGGGGGTTGCGAACTCTCTCAATAAGATTCCGGTTGTGGGGGAACGCATTGTCACGCGGATTCGGCGCACGAAGAGCGGAATCAAACAGCTTGTGATACCGGGGATGTTGTTTGAGAATATGGGAATTACCTATCTGGGGCCGGTAGACGGTCATAATATCGGCGCGATGGTGCGCACTTTCCGGGAGGCGTCCAAGGTCAATGGCGCCGTTATCGTCCATGTCCTGACGAAGAAGGGCAAGGGCTACCTTCCGGCAGAACGCCATCCGGCGCGTTTTCATGGCGCGGAGCCGTTTGAGATTGAGACCGGGCTTCCGTCAAAGAAGAGGATATGCGCAAATTACACGGATATTTTCTCAACCGTGATGCGCAAGCTGGGAGACCGTGATGAGAAGGTTGTGGCGGTTACAGCGGCAATGAAGGACGGAACCGGATTGAAACGGTTTCACAATATGTTTCCGGAGCGTTTCTTTGACGTGGGGATTGCCGAGGGACATGCGGTGACGTTTGCGGCAGGGCTGGCGGCGGCAGGGCTGAAACCGGTGGTGGCAGTTTATTCTTCCTTCTTACAGCGCGCTTACGACCAGATGCTCCATGACGTCTGCATTCAGGATTTACCGGTGGTATTTGCCATTGACCGTGCAGGCCTTGTGGGCAGTGATGGGGAGACGCATCAGGGCATTTTTGATTTGTCTTATCTGTCTACGATACCGAATATGAGCATTTTGGCGCCCAAGAACAAGTGGGAGCTTTCCGATATGTTGAAGTTTGCCGTGAATTTCGGGCATCCGATTGCGATCCGCTACCCCAGGGGAAAGGCGTACGACGGATGGAAGGAATTTCGGGAGAAGATTGTCTATGGGAAGAGCGAGACGATTTACCGGGAGCAGGAGATTGCGCTGCTTGCCGTGGGGAGCATGGTGGAGACTGCCCGGCAGGTGTATGATATGCTCAAATCCATGGGATATTTCTGTTCCCTCATTAACGTCCGTTTTGTAAAACCGCTGGATGCAGAACTTCTCGACGAACTCCTTAAAAACCATGACTTCTTTGTGACAATGGAGGAAAATGTAAAAAGCGGCGGTTTTGGGGAACATGTTGTGCAGTATTTCAATGAAAACCATGCAGGGCAGATGCCGAAGGTTGAAAATATTGCCGTGCCGGATGTCTATGTGGAGCATGGAAATGTTGACATCCTCAAAAAGGAACTTGGTCTGGACGCGGAATCCGTGGTGAAACGGATTGTGGCCGCGTATAAAAGAAAGGTTATTACATGAAAGAACGTTTGGATGTGCTGCTGGTGCAGCGTGGGCTGGCTCCCTCCCGGGAAAAGGCAAAAACGATGATTATGGAGGGAAACGTATTTGTATGCGGTCAGCGGGAAGACAAGGCCGGCAGCTCTTTTGACGTTAAATCCGAGATTGAAGTCCGTGGAAATACGCTTAAATATGTAAGCCGCGGCGGTCTGAAACTGGAAAAAGCCATACAGAGTTTTGGCATCAGCCTGCAGGATAAAATCTGCATGGACATTGGCGCGTCAACCGGTGGGTTTACGGATTGTATGCTGCAAACCGGTGCGCGGAAAGTCTATGCCGTGGATGTCGGATATGGGCAGTTTGCCTGGACGCTGCGCCAGGACGAGCGGGTAGTCTGCATGGAAAAGACGAATATCCGCTATGTAACGCCGGATGATGTGGAAGATGTGCTGGATTTTGCCTCGGTGGATGTCTCCTTCATTTCCCTGGAAAAGGTACTTCCGGCGGCGAAAGCATTATTGTCACCGCAGGGAGAGATGGTATGTCTGATTAAGCCGCAGTTTGAGGCGGGGCGGGAAAAAGTTGGAAAGAAGGGCGTGGTTCGCGACCCCGCAGTGCATGAAGAAGTCATCACGAAGGTAATTTCCTTTGCGCAGGAGCTTGGATTTGGTGTCCATAATCTCGAATTTTCCCCCATTAAGGGACCGGAAGGAAATATAGAATATCTTATTTATATCAAAAAGGGTACCATGCATGACGAAGTTTCTGTGGATGTGTCCAAAGTGGTAAAAGAGGCGCATCAAACATTGAAACAGGGAGGAGCAGTCTGCAAATGAAACATTTTTATATCATTGTGAACCCCAGAAGGGATCAGCAGTTAAAGCTTACGAAAGAACTCCATGCATTCATTCTGGAACATGGCGGGACATGCGATTATCAGGTAAACCGGGAAGACGAGGGGACGATGTTTGATATAAGCAGGATTCCAGACGATACGGAATGCATCCTGGTCGTTGGCGGAGACGGAACCCTGCTTCGGGCGGCGCGCAATATGGCAGAATATAACATACCTCTGATTGGCATTAACACCGGGCATGTCGGTTACCTCTGCGAGCTGGAGGAAGATAAGGCAATTGACGCCATTCACAGGCTGCTTTCAGGTGAAGATTATCTTGTGGAGAAAAGGATGCTGTTATCGGGCGGATTTGTCCGCGAGGATGGGAGCATGGAGGAGCGGATTGCGCTCAATGATATTGTCATTCACCGTTGCGGTGCGCTTCAGGTGATGGATATTGTCGTGTCCGTAAATGGGGAATACCTCAATACATACAGTGCGGATGGCATCATTATCGCCACGCCGACCGGATCCACAGCTTACAGCATGTCGGCGGGAGGACCCATTGTAGACCCCAGGGCGCAGCTTCTTCTCGTGACGCCGATCAGCCCCCATACGCTCAATGCCAAGAGCATTGTTCTTAGTGCGGAGGATGAGATTACGGTTGAAGTGCTGGCAAGGAACCAGGGACAGGAAGAAAAGGCGGAAGTCAGTTTTGACGGCGCTCCGGTTGGCGCGCTTGCAGCAGGCGAGCAGATCATGGTAAAGAAATCAAAGTCCTGTACGAGAATTTTGAAACTGAGCCGTCTGAGTTTTCTGGAGAAACTCAGGGAAAAATTACAGGGATACAGCCTGTAAGAGAAAATCAGAAATAAAAAGATAAAGCTTATCATGTGAGGCTGAATATAAAATCCGTATTTTTGGAGGATAAAATGAAATCGAAACGTCACGCAAAAATTTTGGAAATTATTGCGAAAAATAATATAGAGACGCAGGAAGAATTGTCGGACTGCTTGGAGCGGGAAGGCTTTCACGTGACGCAGGCGACGGTTTCCCGGGATATCCGGGAATTGAAACTTATGAAAGTTGCCACAAAGGGCGGACGCCAGAAATATATTCCTTTTAACGAAAATGGGACAGACATGAGAGAGAAATATTTCCGCATTTTCAGGGATGGGTTTGTTTCCATGGACATGGCGCAGAATATTCTGGTGATTAAGACGGCGTCCGGCATGGCGATGGCGGTTGCAGCGGCGCTGGATGCGATGGACTGTCATGAGATTGTCGGCAGTATCGCAGGCGACGACACGATTATGTGCGCGGTACGTACCGTGGAAGATACCGGGCGGCTGATGGAACGTCTGAGAAGGATTGTAGAGGCGGGCGTATAAAACGTCCGTGGAAGAAGGTATTTTGATTATTTGTCAAATGAGAGAGTAGAAGGAGAATGTATGTTAGAAAGTCTACACGTAAAGAATCTGGCGCTTTTGGAAGAGGCGGAAGTGGAATTTTCAGATGGATTGAACATCCTTTCCGGTGAGACCGGAGCGGGAAAATCTATCATCATCGGATCCATCAACCTTGCCCTGGGGGAAAAGGCGCCGAAAGAGATGCTGCGCGACCAGGCGGAATACGCCCTGGTGGAGTTGGTGTTTCGGGTGGAGAATGAAGAACAGGTAAAGCAGCTAAAAGAGATGGATATCTATCCAGAAAATGGTGAAATCATCATGTCGCGGAAGATTACCGCCACGAGGAGCGTGGGGAAAATCAATTCAGAAACCGTTTCCGCCTCCTGTATGAGGAATGTCGCCTCCCTGCTGATTGATATCCATGGACAGCACGAGCACCAATCCCTGCTCCACAAAAGGAAACATCTGGAAATTCTGGATGAATTTGCTGGGGAAAAACTGAATGGAAAAAAGGAAAGCCTCAAAAAATGTTATCAGGCGTATCAAAATGCACTGGAAAAACAACAGAAGGCGTTGCAGGATGGAGAGGGCAGAGCGCGTGAGCTCTCGTTTCTGGAATATGAGATACAGGAGATACGGGCGGCAAATCCTGTACCCGGGGAAGATGAAGAATTGGAATTATCCTATCGAAAGATGGCGAACAATCGTAAAATTATGGAGGCAGCCGGAAATGCCCATGAGATGACCGGAGGGGAATCAAGTGCAACGGAGCAGATCGGGCGTGCATTGCACGAATTGCAATCTGCATCCGAGTACGACCCACAGCTGGGAGAGCTATGCGGTCAATTGGAAGAGATTGATAATCTTCTGAATGATTTTAACCGGGAATTGTCCGGCTATATGTCAGACGCGGAATTTGACGAGGAAACATTCTATGAGACGGAGAAACGCCTGGACACGATAAATCACCTTAAGGACAAGTTTGGCGGCAGCATAGAGGCCGTGCTGCGACAGGTAGAGGAGAAGGAAGCTCGCCTGGCACAGCTTAATGATTACGAGCATTATCTGCAAGAGGTTCAGCAGGAACTTCGCGAAACGGAAGAAAAGCTTTCTGCCATTTCGAAGGAAGTATCGCAAATTCGCCAGAAATCAGCCAAAAAGCTGACAAAGCAGGTAAAAGATGCTTTGGTGGATCTGAATTTTTTGGATGTAAAGTTTGTGATGGAATTTTCGGATGCCGGAAAATATACTGCCAATGGAACGGATGAGGCGGAGTTCTTGATTTCCACCAATCCGGGCGAACCGTTAAAACCTTTGAGCAAGGTGGCGTCCGGCGGAGAACTTAGCCGGATTATGCTGGCAATCAAGACAATTCTGGCAGAGAGCGACCAGATAGAGACCTTAATCTTTGACGAGATTGACGCGGGAATCAGCGGCAGGACGGCGCAGATGGTGGCGGAAAAGATGAATGTCATTGGAAGAAGGCATCAGGTGATCTGCATTACGCATCTGCCGCAGATTGCAGCGATGGCGGACAGCCATTTTCTGATCAGTAAAAATGTGGAAAAAAAGGCGACTTTTTCCAGTATTGAGTTGTTGAATGAAGAGGAAAGCGTGACAGAGCTTGCGCGAATGTTAGGAGGTGTGAAGATTACCGATACGGTGCTGGAGAGCGCAAAAGAAATGAAAAAACTTGCGATATTACATAAATATCCAGAGTGAAAACCGCATAATTTCACATACTAAAAAAGATTTCAGGTCATCTTGAAATTTTTTGAGAGGGTGTGTGAGAAGTTGAAAGAACAGACAAGAAAAAAGATGCGGTATCAGAGATGGATTGCCCGTGCAAGCTTAATTGCCGGTTTCTGCTTTGGCATATTTTTTACGTATACTGTTTTTGCAGAGGCCATACCGGATACGATTCATATTGAAATGGGCGAGACGGAAAGTTTCGATTTTCATGTGCCTGTTACCGGAGAGTTACAGCAGGAGGGTATGGAAGTATTTGGAAACCAGTCCCCTGCGGTAGAGAAAGAAAAAATAACACTGGATTTGAACCATAGCTTTTCCCTGAAATCCGGGGAGCAGGGGAAGTATTATATGTCCTGCAAATTGTTGGGTTTGTTTCACATCAAGGATGTGTCGGTGGAGGTCATAGACAAAGAACAGGTCGTTCCCTGCGGTGCGCCGGTCGGGATTTATGTTAAGACTGACGGCGTGATGATTGTCGGTACGGGAGCGATCGTCGGAAATGACGGCATGAACCATGAGCCGGCAGCTAACCTTGTAAAAAGCGGCGATTATGTCAAAACCATCAATGATGAGATTGTGGAAAATAAAGAAGGACTGATTACAAAGATTAACCAGTGTCAGGGGGAACCTGTGATACTGGGTATTTTGCGAGATGGAGAATATATTCATCTGAAGGTTGAACCTGTCGAGACTGAGGAAAATGAATATAAGCTGGGAATCTGGGTAAGGGATGACCTTGCAGGCGTCGGTACGCTTACGTTTTATGATGATGAGGGGAATTATGGAGCGCTCGGCCATCCGGTGAGCGATATTGATACCGGATTAAAGGTCAGCCTTGGCGAGGGTATCCTGTATGAGGCAGAAATTGCAGGGATTACCAGAGGAGAAAAAGGAAGTCCAGGCGAGATTTCCGGCGTCATCACCTATCTGGACCAGTATAAGCTGGGCACGGTGGAAGAAAACAGCGATGTGGGGATTTATGGAAAACTGGAACGTACACCCGAGGAGAATGTAGAGAACACGTATTATCCCATTGCGCTCAAACAGAATATCCAAAAAGGAGAAGCCACGATTATCTCTTCGGTATCCGGAGAGCAGAAGGCTTATACGATTGATATACAGGAATTGGATTATAACAGTGAAAACAAAGGCATTTTGTTTCAGGTCAACGATGCGGAGCTTTTAAATCTCACCGGAGGCGTGATTCAGGGTATGTCAGGTTCGCCAATCATTCAGAATGGCGCAGTGATTGGCGCCGTCACCCACGTCTTTGTCCAGGACTCCACGAAGGGGTATGGGATATTTATTGAAAATATGCTCGAGCATTGAGAAGGGCAGCATAGGAGAAAAAGAAGAGTGATGCCGTGGCAGGCTAGCCTGCCAAAGGTACGCTCTTCTTTTTCTGCGTGATGTCCGGCGAAAGCCGGACATCGGGGAATCGCGGAGCGATTAACCGATGCTGCCCGGTGCAGGCAGGAAAAAGAAGACTACTAGCAGTCAAAAGCGTATGTATCACGGAATTTGGATACTCTTTCTAATTAAAACAAAGAGTTCGTTGTGTATTTGTTGGGATTTGTGTAGTATAATCAATTTTAAATGTTGACTGGCAAAGGGACATCCTATTGCCGATAATTTACGCACATAATAGGAATACAATTCAAAAAGGCAACCATATCAAGGAAAAGGAGCAGAAATGGCTTATAAGATATTGATTATTGATGATGATACCGAACTTCTTAAAATGCTGAAAAAATTTCTGGAAATTAAAAAGTATGAAATCATTACGGCAGAGAATGGATTGGAAGGGTTAAATAAAATAAAGCTACAGCCAGATATTATATTACTGGATGTAAATATGCCGAAAATTGACGGGAGAGAGGTATGCAGGAGAATACGGGATAAAGTCGCCTGCCCGATTCTGTTTCTGACCGCGCGGGTAGACGAACAAGACGTTATAAATGGGCTTTCTTCAGGAGGTGACGACTACATTTTAAAGCCATTTAGCCTGAAAGAGCTTGATGCAAGGATTACAGCGCACCTGAAACGGGAAACACGGCGCAAAGAAAAGACAGAATGCTGCTTTCAAGGAGAACTGTCTATTGATTATAATGCAAAGACCGTGCAGATTCACACAGATTATCTGGAACTAACAAGATTAGAATATGGGATTATTGAATTTTTGTCCATGAATCCAGGGATGGTCTTTGATAAAGACAGGATTTACGAGAAGGTCTGCGGATATGATGCAGAAGGTGACAGCAGGGTAATTACAGAACTAATCCGCCGAATCAGAAAAAAGTTCCAGCAATTTACAGAAACAGAATATATTGAAACCGTATGGGGGATGGGATACCGATGGATAAAATAAGAAATCTTTCCGTAAGAAAAACAATTTTTTTATATATGGTGGCTGCCTTATTTTGCGGTTTCCTTCTTTCGGCAGTTATTGCCAGAATTGCCAAACGGACACAAATGCATATCTGGTGGAATTATGTGGATGAAGAAGCATATTTTGAAGCAGTAGAAAATGAAGGACCTGATTATGTGGCGGATATTCCAAGGCCGAGTTCTTATGAGATGACACAGTCAGACTATTTTATGTCAGAGCTTTGCGATTTTTTACAGACTTATGCCGTGCTGATACTGTCTATAGCAGGAAGCTGCGTGGCAGTTTTCCTCTTTTACCAAAACAAGTTAAGAAAGCCGATGGAAGAACTGGTACAGGCATCAGAAAAGATTGCCGAGAATCATTTGGATTTTTGCATTTCCTATGAGAATAAGGACGAGATGGGCGAACTTTGCAGGGAATTTGAGAAGATGCGGGAACAGCTTGCCAGAAATAATCAGGCATTATGGCGGACAGTTGAGGAGGAAAAGATGCTGCGGGCGGCTATTTCGCACGATATACGCGCCCCATTGTCCGTTTTGAAAGGGTATCAGGAAATGCTGATGGAATATTTGCCAAGCGAAGATATAGATATGGAACAGGCAATGGAAATGCTGTCAGAGAGCGGACGCCAGATTGAACGCATGGATGCCTTTGTAGAAACAATGCGGAAATTGAGCAGTTTAGAAAATCGGCAACTGACCCCAGAGAATATTTCTGCCAGACAATTAGAGAAGGATATTCAGGGAGAACTTGCCATTTTGGAAAAAGAGTATGGGAAACAATGTATGTTACAAATGTCTGAATCAAAGGAAGAATTTTACGGGGATAAGGAAATTATTTTAGAAGTAACGGAAAATCTTCTGTCTAATGCCCTGCGTCATGGGAAACGGCAGATTATAATTATGGTAAAGGCTGGATATGAAAGATTAAGTATCTGTGTCATGGATGACGGCGATGGTTTTCGGGAAGATGCAGAAAAAATTACGGAAGCGTTCTATGGGCAGAATGTAAAGGACAGCCTGAAACATGCGGGGCTGGGAATGTATATCAGCAGGCTGTATTGTGAAAAACATGGAGGAAAATTAGTTTTAGGAAATGATGAACAGAGAGGGGCTGTGGTGACAGCAATATTCCGTCGGATTGCGTAAGTAATCCGGCGTTTTTCTTTTTATTGTCTTTCTGTTGTGATTTTTCTTTTACAATAGAATTATTAAAAAATGAAGGAGGCAAAGTTATGCGGTCAATTTTGAAAAGAGAGGTAAAAAATTATATAAAGAACCCTCTGCTCTGGGTTGGCATTATTATTGGTGTTTTTATGGTATTTCAAAGTGTAAGCCCCTATCTGAACATCCATTATCTCAGGGAAGGGGAAACCATTGTAAATGATTATCCGCAAAACTATCGGGATGGAGATGTTTCCTGCGGATATGTGCCGACGGAGAAAGAGCTACGGCGGGAGATGTGGGAAGAACGGATAAAGGAAGTCTTAACTTCCGAATTCGAGATGGACAATGAGAAGGCGCAATCTGTGATTGAGGAAATGAAAGGAATGGATTTTAAGACAGCCTGCGACCATCTGGAAGGGTATGGCTTTTACAATGCATATTATGAGTATGAGAATACAGCCTACCATAAAGGAACCCGTGAAGAAATCAATTCTTATATTTCAGAAAAGCTGGAAAACAGGGCATTTTCGTACTACTTTTCCAGAAAATTTGCTGATTTTGCTGGGCTGTTTATGGGATTTTTCGCAACCGTTTTATTGTCTGTTTTATTTATGCAGGATACGAGGAGGAATACCTATGAGCTTCTTCATACAAAGCCTGTCAGCGCAGGAAAATATCTGTCAGGCAAAGTGGGAGGCGGTTTTTCAGTATGCCTGATCATATGTGCAGTCCTAAATCTTATATTTTTTGGTATTTGTTTTGTATCAACGAGAAACAGCGGTTTTGAAGTTCATTTGAAGGACTTTTTATTGGCAAGCGTTTTATATATTCTGCCAAATATGCTGATGATTGTAAGCGTTTACAGCCTGATTTCATTGCTGTTTAAAAGCCCGCTGCCAGCAGTGCCGCTTTTGTTTCTTTATATCGTGTATTCCAATATGGGAAGCAGGAATGCGGAAGGCATCTATGGATATTATGGCAGACCGTTAGCGATTATGGTGCGGTTCCCAGGAGGTTTTTTTGATACTGCCCCTCCGCCAATGGCATTGCTGAATCAGAGTTTCCTCATCTTAGCCGCAATCTGCATCATCTTTCTTTCCATGCAGATATGGAAAAGGAGGCGGGTATATTGATGCGTGAAATGAAAATCTCCCTGACATTCCAAAAGCAGGCTTATGCAATATTTTTTGTCGTAATCTTAAGCCTTGTCAGAGGGATAACTTATTCTGATGAAATAGGGATTGCGTTAGAAGCTCCAATGGCAATCCTTGCTTTCACATTCTGTGCAGATACCTATACGCAGGAAATTGCCAGCAAGCGGTCGGAAATCTGGCGGCTATGCCCCATGAAAAAAAGAATGAATTCTATTTACAGACGGATTGTGATACAGGAAATGTTCTTACTGGCTGTCGCAGCCACCTCCTATGGATTGTTTTTTCCATTCCAAAATCCAAACATAAATGGAATGGGGCAAAGTGGTATAGAAAATGAAATATGCCAGTTCTTTGTATATTTTGCCGCTATCGCTGTCACGCTTGGCTTCTGGGGGCTTTTATCAAATCTATTTTCCTGCCTGTTTCGGAATATGTGGGTTGGAATCGGGGGCTGCATGGTGCTGTGGCTGATTACAAATTCGAGCATCGGTGACAGAACCTTTAAAGCATGGAACCTATTCTCCTATGCCTTTAGAAAGTTAGAGAACAGCAGTGATTTTAGCTGGATATACGGGAAAGTTGTTTGTATTTGTATTGGAATCATGGCAGTAGTGGCATTGCCTAAAATCATCAAGAAAAGAGGTTAAGATTATGGGAATTAAGATAGAGGATTTAACAGTAACATTCCGAAATAACGTAACAGTAATTAATCATGCTGATTTGGAAATCCCAAAGGGAATCTTTGGGTTGCTAGGGGAAAACGGGGCAGGAAAAACAACGCTTATGCGGGTGCTTACAACTGTGT
Source organism: uncultured Lachnospiraceae bacterium (assembly GCA_910587895.1). Lineage (GTDB taxonomy): Bacteria > Bacillota > Clostridia > Lachnospirales > Lachnospiraceae > Petralouisia. The sequence goes on along the minus strand of CAJUOE010000207.1, from coordinate 3,390 downwards.
TATTACCAACCAGTGGTACAGTAACCTTAGACGGAATGCTTTACAGCGAGGGGAATTTTGAAAAAATACAGAGAAAGATAGGATATCTGCCGCAGGAGATAGACCTATATCCAAACCTGTCAGTACAAGAATGTCTGGAATATATGGGGGACTTATCTGGCATACCCAGACAAACATATAAAGAACGCATCAAATATTATCTTGAAAAGACAAGCCTGTCAGGGCATCGCAGAAAGAAGATGAAACAATTGTCGGGCGGCATGAAACGGAGAGTTGGGCTTATTCAGGCGCTTTTAAATGAGCCAGAATTTTTAATTGTTGATGAACCAACAACTGGATTAGACCCTGAAGAACGTATCCGTATCCGAAATCTGTTGGTTGATTTTTCTGAAGGGCGTACCGTTTTGTTTTCTACCCATGTAGTGGAAGATTTGGTAGCCACCTGCAATCAGCTTGCAGTTATGAAAAATGGGAAATTCCTTTATTCAGGGAACATGAGAGAATTATTGGAACAGGCAAGAGGTCATATTTGGATTTATAAAACAAAAGATGAAGGGACTGCAAGGGAACTGGAAAAAAAATATCATGTTTCATCGAAGCAGTATGTAGGGGACGAATTACAAATGAAATTAATCAGTGAAACGCCACCAAAAATAGAATGCAGTTCTTGTGAAGCAACGCTTGAGGATGCTTACATTTATCTTGCGAACAAATAACTATAATTGCAATAAACCTAAATAGGGTCAATGAATTTGTCTGTAAAGTTGTCACTACTCATTTACACTGTTTTTATAGTTAGAAATATAAGGGACATTACCTAAATGAATATAGGATGAAAGAGGCGGGGTGCAGGCAACGGTGCATCCCGTTATTCATTCATGCAATAGAAGGCTCACCAAGCGTGGATTCTATTGCTTTGGATAAATAATGCGACATATTTATCTCTTTTCTATTGACATAAAGGGAAAAAGTAATATATTTATCACATAAAGAGATAAATATATCTCAATAATAGGAGGATTAAGATGAAAACAAATAAAAAGAAAATTTGGATTGGTTGTGGGATACTTTGTGTGTTCACTGTTTGTCATGTTTTTTATCCATGCAGGAAAAAAGCAGAGACAAGCAGTAGAATCAGGTGTCACCCGTAAAATAAATCCAAAGCTGGGGTGTTTGGGAGTATTGGGATTTTTGGGGTTTGCCGGTTTCTGGACATATCCTGTGGATGGTACAGTTTTTCCGTTTGCGTTTTTCCTGTTCTTCGGTTTTTTTGGTTTTTACTATGAAGGAAAGATGTCACAAACATTTATGGATGAGCGTTTCCGTGAGAACATTGCCCGCGCTAAGCTGAAAGCGTATAGGATTACTTTTGGGGTTATGCTTGCCGCACTGATCATTCTTTGTCAGGGGAAACTTTTTGGAAACCTTGAGTACACCCTGATTGCTGCGATTATTATTCTTTCACTTGCATTGGGCCTGGGGATTTTCCTTTCTGAATATTTGCTGTTCCGGTATGACCGTGACGATTAGGCAGAGGGAGGCGAGGAATAGGATATGGCAGAATTTGAATGCAGATTAAAAAAGTACCGGCAAATGAAAGATCTGACACAGGAGTAGCTGGCAGAAAAAGTAGGTGTGCGCCGGGAAACAATTATGCGTCTGGAAAAAGCGCAATATAATCCGTCATTAAAGCTGGCAATTGATATTTCCAGGGCTGTAGAAGCACCTATTGAAGAAATTTTTGTTTTTAAATGATAGAATCCACGCTTTGCGAGGATTTTATTATCATGAGCAAAAATCTGCCCGCTGTAACATTTCGCGGACATTTGCTTGTTATACTATGTAAAAAAGCAGAGGAGTGTGGATATGAAAAAGATTTTACTGGTACGAATTTCGAGCGACCAAGCTTTAAACGCATGATTGAAGACATAGAGGACGGGAAAATCAACTGCGTTGTCACAAAGGATTTGTCAAGGCTTGGCAGGAACTATATCCTCACGGGGCAGTACACGGAGCTTTATTTTCCGAGCAAGGGCGTAAGGTACATCGCAATCCATGACGGCGTTGACACGATAAGGGAGGACAACGACATCGCCCCATTCAAGAATATCGTCAACGAATGGCAGGCAAAGGAAACGAGCCGCAAGGTAAAAAATGCGATGAAAGCCAAGTTTAAAAATGGGGAATACATCGCCCCAGTCACGCCTTTAGGGTATAAGCTGCATCCGACGGAAAAGAACAGGCTCATTATTGATGAGGAAACGAAGTGGATTGTGGAGCGTATTTTTGAGCTTGCGGCACATGGGTATGGGGCAAAGAAAATCTGCCACGCCCTCGCCAAAGATAAAGTGCCAGTCCCAACATGGTGGCTTTATAAACGGAACGGGTATAAGGCGTCCATGTTTGAGGGGAAGCCTGAAGAAGTAAAATACCGCTGGTGCATACAGACCGTCAGCAATATCCTCGCCAACCAGATATACCTTGGGCATACCGTCCATTACAAGCTGACAAAGATGTCCTATAAATCCAAAAAGAATATCAAGCATAGCGAGGATGAGTGGTTCGTGGTGGAAAATACGCATGAGCCGATTGTCACGCAGGATTTGTGGGATTTGGTGCAGACGCATGTAAATTCAAGGCGACGGAGCCGTAAAGACGATGAGCCGCAGATATTCGCAGGGCTTATAAGGTGCGGGGAATGCGGATGGACGCTCGGCTCGGCAAACACAAAGGACAAGGGGCGTTTTTACCGCTGTACCCAGTATGCGGCGTATGGCAGGAACTTCTGCACGCTCCATTACACGCCTTACAAGATTTTGTATGCGTTTGTTCTCGGAAGGTTACAATACTGGCTGATGGCGGTAAAAGAGAATGAGGACGCCATTCTGGAACGGCTGCTGCAAGGCAGCGAGAAACAGCGGCAGTCAGAGAATGCCCGTGCCGAAAAAGAGCTGAAAAAGGCACAGAAACGCAGGCAGGAGCTGAACAGCCTTTTTGCGAAGATGTACGAGGACAGGGTAAAAGGGCTTCTTGACGAAGAAAATTATTCCATGCTCTCCGTCAAATACCGCACGGAGCAGCAACAGCTTGATGAAACGGTCAAGACCATCTCTGCAAGGCTTGAAGAAACGAAAGAGGAAACGGACGATGCAAAACGCTGGATTGACTTAATCCAGAAATACAGTGCCATTGACGAGCTTACCGCCCCGCTCTTGAATGAACTGATTGAGAAAATCGTAGTCCACCAGTCATGGAAAGACGGGAACGGTAGGACAGTGAGGGACATTGAGATTTACTATCGTTTTGTAGGAAAAATTGATTAAATAGGCATGGGGAATGTGCCGATTATGGCACTTCCCCGAAACACTGTCTTTAACTCATGTAAAGCGG
>CAJUOE010000206.1 GCA_910587895.1 uncultured Lachnospiraceae bacterium | reverse complement strand
CCTGCCACTACATCATCAAATGGTTAGACAGTGACGATAAGAGCAACAACTAACCTAGTGGGTACTTTGCCACTATAAAAGAAAAGAAGAATCCCCAAACCGTGCTGCAACACGGTTTGGGGATTCACTTCTTGTCCGCATGGACTTGTGATTTCTTTTTGCCTATTGGCATTATAGCATATGCAAAAACTTATTTCAATATTCTTTTTTTTGGGTTTCCCCGTTTTTCAATCTGAAATTTATCCTTATTTACCAGAAAAATTATATTTGAATATCTTTTAGCTTAATTCTTTCTTCTTTTTTGAACATTCCATAAACAACGACCATGCATATTTAAATCCCAACCGAAACAAAAGCTCATTTTAAATCATATTCCCAACTGTTGGCAAACCTCTCATAAATCTCATGGATCTTATTGTCCTCGTCTTCCATTTCCAAGAAAATATCTGAAAATTTTTTGATATCCTTATTATCTCCTTTTCCTTTAACCTGATAAATCCATATGCATTCTTTATAACTTAAACCTGACCTTTACTTTTTCCTCCCCAATCCATCCCTCCATCCGGGAATATAATATACCTACAAAAAAACAGCCCGACAAAGGCTGCTCTTTCACCGCATATCTATAATGCTGTTCACAATCTTTTCTATGGCTGCTTTTTCTTTTATGGATAACTTTTCCCATGTATTGAGAACCTTTATCTGTTCTTCTGACAAATCCGGGTATTTATCATCCACTGCAAAAAACTGGGCTAAGGTTATACCAAATCCCTCACACACTTTCTCCAGTGTAGTGATTCTGGGCACATTCCCTTCATTTATCAATGTTGATATTGAGGATTGCGTCATGCCCGCCCTCTTTGCCAGTTCATACTGGCTCATATTCTTTTTCAGACACAATTCTTTTATGCGCTTAGATACTATATTTCCAATCAACCGTTGACACGCCCCTTAACCTGATTATGCAACCATCATAGCCTTTTTGGAGTAAATATATTAGTTCTCTATATCGAATATAAAAATATGGCATTTAACGTATTTATAACAAATCTTTTTTATTTCTTCCCAAAGCCTATGGATACAAACAACCAGTAACACTTTAGATAGATAATATCTTAAGATAAAGGAAATGGTGCTACCGTCCCAGGACAGGTTCACACCACTTCCGTAAATTTCTTATTTTTACAGTCCTTCTGTCATTCAGAACTGAAACTGCTTTCCGATTAGGTCCAAGCAGATAAAAAACGAAAAACTCTTATGCTTTTAAAGAACTTTCTTTATGGGCAGACAGGGGTTGGGAAAGCCATTCTTCATAACGCTGTAATGCTTTATTATGGACAGAACTCGGAACTACCCATTTATTCCCCGATTCCTGAATCTCTCCGTTTTTTACAATACACTTTGTACCATTGAGGGTGAATTCCCTACTTGTATCTATGCCCAATTCCCTTAAAAAACTCAACAACATAGGTGTATGCTGCTGCCTGATAGTTGATGAAAACCATTGCTGGTCTGCAAAATGGATTAGAGAACTCAGTCCATATTCCAAATGTCGTATTTTTTCATCATTGACAGCACTTCCTGTTCCATAACCAACTGCCTTCACGCAGTCTTCACACACCCTCAACTTATAACCATTTCCCAAATCAAATACATCACCCACTGCAATATTCATGCTGTTAGTTACAGGGTCGTATGCTTTTGACTGATGTGTCTTAAATGGACTTTTTGCGCTCCATTCGTTGACTTCCTCTGGTAAATAATCTAATGCTGTATATACGGTAAGGATTTTGTTTCCATTTACGCTATAACTGGCTTCCTCTCCACTGACAATTTCACATGTAATTTCGTATTCATTTATATCTGGATTAAACCAAGGCTTTGTAAATCCATTCTTTACATCAGTTAAACTATTAATATCACATTTTTTCTGAAGATCAAATCCATTGAGGATTTCTGAAGATTCTCCAGATAATGTTCCATTAAAATAGTCCACAAATTCATCCGTGGAACCATCTTTAGTTGACAGCTTTCCTGTCTGCGAATTATAAATATAGGTCTGAACAGACCCAATTCCGCTAATACTCACAACACTCTCCTTTCTTGCAGATTTCTATGCAACTACCTTTTTAACATTTATTGCAATTGATGTTTTCACTGCTACCTCCTTTCTCCATGCCATCTTACCATTGAATGTTTTCAATATTTATATCGTCAACAATATTTCCCAATAAAACCTTCTGATAAATAAAATACCAGCAAAATATATTTACTGATGCCGGCAGCTTTTGACCGTTCTCCAATCTCACTTGCGCAACCAATATCCGCCGTGACCTGCGTCCAAAATTATTGTTGCAGCCATAGTTCCTCCATGGTTTTTCTTTTATTCTATGCAGGGGCGGTGAATTTGTTCACCGGATAAGATATTGGGAACTGCTTATTTTTTCGTGGTAACCGCCCTCACCTTAGACCAGTCGGAATAAACCTTCTTTGATTTCCCATTGATTTTCATGGTCTTGTAAGTGCGAATTTTCACATAATACTTTTTCTTCGCTTTCAATTTGGAAACTATCTTCGACGTTGCCTTTTTCTATTTCACTGTTATCGTCTTTGTCTTAGCTCCTGACATAAATTTTTTATTGGTGGAATACTGCACCTGGTAGCCCGAAGCAGTCGTCTGCTGGTTCCACTTGACCGTAAAGCCCATGGTCTCTGCCTGTATGCCGGAGATAAAGGTCTTAGCCACCGTCACGTTCTCATTATTGAAATTGCCGTCATCCGGCTTTCCGTTATCTGGTTTTCCGTTTTCCCCATTGTCTCCCTCATCCACTAAAGTCCAGAGCTCAGAGGACAGATTGATATGCAAAGCTGGCACTACGGCGTCATCATAATTATCAACATAAACATAAAACACACTCCCTCTATGACTGATATGCGCGGCAAAATCCGCATCACTCTTTTTCATCCTACGGTACTTCGTGTTCCCAACCCAGGCGTCGCATTCTCATCATAGTCTGCCCCAGTGATTTCCACCGTAAGATCATCCCCAGCACTGCCACCGCCAGCAGCAGCGACGCCATTTTCATTCCAAAAATGTCGAAATTGAACCAGTCGCCTGCATCATAGTATTTCCGCAACTCCTCAAAGTCACATACCTACTTCACAGCAGCCATAACTTTCCGATACACCTCCACCGGCACAAACGCCCGCACATAAATCCCATCCTCGCGGTATTCCTCCTCCAAAAGTTCCCCGTATTTGCGGATGGCGGCGATCTGCCCTGCCATATCGTAAGGAAAAACCTCTTCCAAAAGCTGTTTATCTTCGCGCAGAATCTCCTCCAGGGTTTCCTTTACTTCTTCCAGACCGTCTCCTAAGGCGGCTGAAATCTTAAGCGTATAATCTGCCTTGAAGTCTGTGAGGGCCTCTTCCTGCTCCAGCTTGTCCTGCTTGTTAAACAGCGTGATAACCTTTTTCCCGCTAACGCCCAGATTCTGTAAGGTTTCATAGACGATGTGCATCTGTTTTTCACGCTGGGGATTAGAGGCGTCTACCACATGGATGATGAAATCGGCGTATTTCGCCTCCTCCAGGGTGCTGCGGAACGCCTCAATCAAATGATGCGGCAGCTTGCGGATAAATCCTACCGTATCTGTAAGCAGGATTTCCTGTCCACTGTCCAGCTTTAAATTGCGCGTCGTGGGATCCAGGGTGGCAAACAGCTTATCTTCCTCCAGGACTCCTGCATCCGTAAGGCGGTTTAAAAGCGTGGATTTCCCGGCATTTGTGTAACCTACGATTGCCGCTACCTTCGTATGGGTACGGCTGCGCTGCCCTCTGGTCACCTCACGGTGCCTGCGCACTTCCTCCAGCTCCCGCTTGAGCTGGGAAATGCGCGTCTTAATCAGGCGGCGGTCCATCTCCAGTTTCTTTTCCCCGGGTCCTCTCGTGCCAATCCCACCGCCAAGCCGGGACAATGAGGTGCCAAGCCCGGTCAGGCGGCTCAGGCGGTAGCGCAGCTGCGCCAGCTCCACCTGAATTTTTCCTTCGCTTGTGGACGCCCTTGCGGCAAAGATATCGAGAATTACCAGCGTACGATCCATTACCTTACACCCCAGCGCTTCCTCCATATTCCGAAGCTGGGCGGGCGTAAGCTCATCGTCGCAGACAACTCCGGTTGCCGCAAGCTCCGATACCATTTCCCGGATTTCCTCCAGTTTTCCGCTGCCCACATACGTTCCCGGATGTATATTCTCCCGGCTCTGCACAGTCTGCCCGACGACATTAGCGCCCGCTGTCTGCACGAGCTCTCCTAACTCTATCATCGAATCCTCTGTGTCATCTCCCTCACGGAAACTGACGCCCACGAGGATTACTCTTTCTTCTGTCTCTTCTATTTTGAACGGTTCTGCCATATGCGGCCTCCTTTCATGAAAGCAAAAATATGCCTGAGATAAGACTATTATTTCTCATCTCAGGCATTTTACCATACTTTATTTCAGGGATGCAATAAATTTATCAAAAGCTTTCTGCCCCATTTCATCCCGCTTGTATACGCCAGCATGTTCCAATACCTTGCTGAACACCTGTGCAATCTCATTTTGCAGGACGTCCATGACGTTCTTTTTGGTCACGCTCTCATATCTCGGCATGAATTCTTCCACCCAGTCTGCATGTTTCTCAATGCTCTCGTCGGCACGGATATCCTTGCCATTTACGATGGCGTCGGCAAGCGTCTCCATCTCCTGTTTCAGACGCGCCGGAAGCACTGCCAGTCCCATAACTTCAATTAAGCCAATATTTTCTTTCTTGATATGGTGGAGCTCCGCGTGGGGATGATAAACGCCCATCGGATGCTCGTCTGTCGTAATATTGTTGCGCAGTACCAGATCAAGCTCAAAGTCATCTCCGCGTTTTCTGGCAATCGGCGTAATTGTATTGTGCGGCTCCCCGTCTGTCTCGGCATAGATAAAGGCGTCTTCATCCGTATATCCGCGCCAGGATGTAAGAATTTTGTCGGCCAGCGCAATCAGCCGGTCACTGTCTGCAGAGGAAATACGAATCACCGACATCGGCCATTTTACGACACCCGCTTTGACATCCTCAAAGCCCGGCACAGTAAACGTGCGCTCAATCGGCGCCTTTGCCATGGCAAATTCGTAACTTCCGCCCTGAAAATGGTCGTGGCTCAAAATGGAGCCTCCCACAATCGGAAGATCTGCATTGGATCCCACAATATAATGTGGAAACTGCTTTACAAAATCAAACAGCTTGCAGAACGTACCGTGCTCAATCTTCATCGGAATGTGCTTGAAATTAAACACGATACAGTGCTCATTGTAATATACATACGGGGAATACTGGAATCCCCAGCGGCTGCCTTGGATTGTCACCGGAATGATGCGGTGATTCTGTCTTGCCGGATGGTTAATGCGTCCCGCATATCCCTCGTTCTCCACACAGAGCAGGCATTTCGGATAACCGCTCTGCTTGGCATTTTTCGCTGCTGCAATCGCTTTGGGGTCTTTCTCCGGCTTGGAGAGGTTAATCGTGATATCCATCTCCCCGTAAGGCGTCTGCGATTTCCATTTGACGTCCCTGACAATCCGGTAACGGCGGATATAATCGCTGTCCTGGCTCAGTTTGTAATAGAAATCCGTTGCTGCTTTCGCGCCCTCTTTCTCGTATATGTTCCAGAATTTTGCAATCACTTCACTCGGGCGCGGCATCAGTTTTGCCATCAGCTTTGTGTCAAAGAGGTCACGGTAGACAACGCCGTTCTCCTCCAATACGCCATTCTCATATGCGTAATCCAGCAATTCTTTCAATACCGGCTCAAGCTCAACATTCCGGTAAGTTTCCCCCGGATCCTCATATTCCTCTATCTGCAAAGTTTCCAGCAGCTGATTTGTGGTGAAGATTTCGTCTTCCTGTGTAATCAGCCCATTCTCCAACCCATAGCATACTAACTTTCTGACTGCCTCGTTTATCATGTCAAATTCCTCCTCTGATCCACTTTTTTGGTTGCTCAAAGAGACCTCTGGTCATTTGTCCCCCTCAGGTCAAGATTTTTATTCCGCCAAAAGGCCTTACCTTCAATACATGACAGGAACCTTCTCCATATACGCTGTCCAGCATATCACGATACGTCTCCACAAAATCATCCGCCACAAACGCCTGAATCGTGCCGGCAAATCCGCCTCCATGCACACGGCTTACGCCATGCCCTGCCAAGATGCTGTCGCTGACTGCAAGCCCCATGGAAACACTCTGGTTCTGTACATCCTTGTTACTGTAAATATTTTGCAGATATTTAAATGAGGAATTACCGGATTCCTTTACATTCTCCAAAAATCCCTGGAAATTGCCGTCGCGCAGAGCCGCAACTTCCCATTCCACGCGTTTCTCCTCCTCAAAGAAATGCAGTGCGCGAAGAACCGGACGGTCGCCGCATTTCTGACGAATCTTTGCAATACTTTTATAGAATTCCTCCGGTTTCACTTCCCGCAAAAATTCTTTGCCGAAAAATTCTGCTACTTTCTTCATTTCCTGCGGAATTGCCGCGTATTCATCCGTCAAATCCGCATGAGATCCCTTGGTGTCTGTGATGCAGAGGCTGTGGTGATATGCGCTGAAATCAACGTCCACTTTCTCTACCACAGGATTCTTCGGATCTGCAAAATCAATATGTATCAGGCCTCCTACTGAGCACGCCATCTGATCCATCAGGCCGCATGGCTTGCCAAAATATACGTTTTCCGAATACTGCGCTACCTGTGCAATTTCCACGGCATCAATCGACATATCATTGTACAGCCCGCTAAGAATCGTTCCCACCAGTACCTCGAAGGCCGCGGAACTGGACATTCCGGCGCCGTTTAACACATCGCTGGTGACAAATGCCTGGAATCCGCCCACCTTGTGGCCATTTTTCTTAAGTCCATACACCATGCCGCGAATCAGTCCCGCGGAAGTTCCCTCCTCGTTCTTCCTCGCCTCAAGATCACTCAGGTCTACGATAATCATAGGATATCCGTCTGATAACAGTCGGATGACATTTTCCTCCGATTTGCTCGCAACTGCAATCGCATCCAGGTTGATGGACGCCGCCAATACCTCTCCGTGCTGATGGTCAGTATGGTTTCCTCCAACCTCGCTCCTGCCCGGCGCACTGTAAATCTCCACGTCCTGTTCGCCGTACAGCTCAACATATTTGTCAACTGCCCTCTGATAGCGCTCTGTCTGATATGCAATGACCCCGGCATCGACATAAATTTCCTTCAGACGCTCCTGAAAATCACTGGAAACTATTGTTTCTTTTAACATTTTTGTGTTCATAATAAATTCCCCGCCTTTACAACTTTTTACTGCCTTTTCAGGCTCATTTCGCACGTCAGATGTTAAAAGCCCATATACATCTTTTTCCATCTTCTCTGCCTTATACGCACATTATAAAGCTTCTTTAGTAAAGCGTCAATCTATTTAGTAAATAAAAATTTTAGTAAATTTACTAAATTTTATTCCCTTTTTTTTCTATTTTTGATATACTGATTTATGGAAAACATAATTCAACAATTTTTTTAAGATATATAGCAGCATGGAGGTAATTATGGCAACGATCAAAGACATTGCAGTGTCCGCAGGAGTATCTTCCGCCACTGTATCCAGAATTCTCAACAACGACAATACCTTGAACGTTTCTCCCGAGACACGGCAGAAGGTACTGGACACCGCACATTCCCTGAATTATAAAAAGAAATCACGTGCTTCCGGCAAATCGGTCTACACGCTGGGCATTGTTCAGTGGTTCTCTCCCCAGCAGGAGATGGAGGACAATTACTATCTGTTAATCAGGCAGGGAATTGAGGATTTCTGTATGCAGAACTGCATCCATGTCGTGCGCACCTACAAGGCAGACGTCAATTACATGGATTCCCTGAAGAACGTAGACGCCCTTATCTGTGTAGGCAAATTCAGCACGGGGGAAATCAGGCGTTTCCGTGAAATGACTTCCGCCATCATCTTTCTTGACATGCCAATCAATGATATCAACACCTCAACAATTACCCTGGATTTTGAGCACGCCATCAATACCGGCATGGATTACCTGACTTCTCTGGGACACCGCAAGATCGGTTTTCTCGGTGGAAAGGAATACCTCGCCGACCAGACGTTGTTCCCGGATACGCGCAAGAACCTCTTCATCAAATATTGCGAGAAATACCATATTCTCTACAAACCATATATACAGGAAGAATCGTTCACCATTGAGTCCGGCTATCAGATGATGCAAAAGCTGCTGGAATCGGACGACGTACCCACGGCGCTCATCGCAAGCAGCGACCCCATTGCATTTGGCGCGCTGCACGCCTTAAGCGACAAAGGCATCCGGGTTCCGCAGGACATCTCGATCATCGGATTTGACGATACGAGTTTATCTTCTTTTACCTCGCCGCCGCTTACGACAATCCATGCGCCAGCCTATGATATGGGAAGTTTCGGGGCTAACATCGTATTTAATATTTTAAGGCAGCATCCGGCAACCGCCATGAAAATCCAACTTCCGTGCCAGCTGATGGAAAGACAATCCTGCCGGAAACTGTAAACCGGCAGGATCATAAAATATACTATATTCTAACGGAATGCGCTGTATACCCCTCCGTTTGTCATCGCACCGCGACAATCGGAAAGCTCGCTGACCGTCACAAGCTGGTAACCTCTCCGTACCAGCTCCGGTATCACCACTCTCGATGCGGCCGCAGTCTGGCTATAGAGGTCATGCATCAGAACGATATCCCCATCCCGCACCTTATTCAAAATAGCCGCCTGCGTAGATGCAGCATTTCTTGTCTTCCAGTCAAGCGTATCAATGGACCACATAATCACAGGCATCCCCACCGCACTCCTTACCGTGGGATTATGCCCTCCTCCGGGCGGACGCATAAGCGCCGGAGATGTGCCGGTAATGTTCTGGACTGCGCTGTTGGTCGCGCCAATCTGGCTCTGGATCGTAGGAACCCCCACCTTTGTCAACGTTTGATGGCTGTAAGTGTGGTTTCCAATTTCGCATCCCATATCATAGGCGCTACGAACCGTATCCGCATAACCGGACACACGGCTCCCGACCACAAAAAAGGTGGCAACGCTGCCATACTGGCGCAGGATGCTTAAGATTTCCGGCGTATACTGGGACGGCCCATCGTCATACGTCAAAGCCACCATCATTTTACTCGTATCAATCTTTCTCCTTGGCTCCATATATCCGTTGTAATAACACATATAGACGCCGTCCCTGACCCGGCAGCTTGCGACTTTGCCGTCTGCCATCGCATACTCCAGCACCTGCCCGGAAATCCTCTTTGCCACGACCCCATTTGATTTCACGTAAACCAGTTTGTTGTGGCAGGTCAGGTACATGCCTGCATTGCTTACCCGCACGCCGTTGGCGCCAAAATAATACTCGGTTTTGCCAACTTTCCGTATGTCATTTCTGGACAGGCTACGTTTGCCGTTTTTGTAAGTGTAGCATTTTCTGGTAGAGATATTGTACAGCCGCGTGCATGTCCCAGAACTTCCAAAATAAAACTTCTTTTTATCTACCGTAATCCAGCCCTTCTTCTGTCCGTACCATTTCTTTTTGTGGGCATTGTATTTATAATACCGGTAGATTTGTCCATTTTTTTGGATTTTGGCAGTTGCATAGCCCGATGTCCCAACCTGTATGTATCTGATACCAGACGCTTTCTTCCAGCCCTTTTTTGTATTTCGGACGCCTTTGGCGTCGAAATAATATAACTTCCCATTATGAAGGGCGCTTACATCCTTTTTGACGGTATGCATCCTGCCATTTTTGTAACGCTGGCATTTCCTGGTCTTTGTATTATAAATTTTGGTGCAGTTACCGTTTTTGTTAAAATAGTATTGTTTCTCTTTGACCGTATTCCAGGTATCTCTCTGTTTCTCCCAGCGGCCTGCCTTATAATTATAGATATGATATTTGAAGGTGCCCCCGCTTTTTTCCATTTTGGCAGTCACGTAGCCGGATGCGCCAATCTGTATATATTTTGCAGACGATAACGCCCTCCATCCCTTTTTGGTAATCTTTCTGCCACTGGCGTCAAAATAATACCATTTTCCGTCACCAAGCCTGTTTAACGCATTGGGGGTAATCTTGGGCTGTCCACTGCCATTGCCAGGCGAAACAAGCGCCCCCAGGCTTTCCTCTGCCTGCATAGTCCCTGTCTCTATGCTCCCTTCCCCTGCCTGCGCATCTCCTGCCTCTATGTTCCCTTCCCCAAGCTCAGAGGTATCCTCCTGCATCTGTAATCCATTCGCATATGCCGCCTGATTCATGCCAAACACCATGCTCACTGCCAGAATCACGCAGCAAATTGCGTTTAATCTTCTCTTCATAATGTCTCCTTTATCCCGTCTGTAAAATTAAACTGCGCAGTGCTTTATCTTGTCTGTAAGAACTGATTTTCCCGCTGTGCCTCTTCATCCTCCGGATAATCTTTCGCATAAGACGCCATTTTCTCTTTTGCATTGGCGAAATCCAGAAGATTCTCATAACAGATAATCTCATTGCGTCTTAAATTCTTCTCGTTTTCTTTGTCATTCGCCTTAAGCGCCTGCTGAAAAAGCTCCAAAGCCCGCTTGTATTTTCCTGCCTCCAGCTGCATTTCTCCCAATGCAATCATCGTATCCGTATCGGAATCGTCCTGTTTCAGATAGCTCTCATACAAAGACTGCGCCTTCTTGTCATCCTCCTGCGCATCATAGACCTGCGCCAGGTACAAAAGCGCCTTGGTGTCTCCCGCCTTGATTGCCTGATCCAGCTCTTTCCTTGCATTGTCATATTCCTGGCGAATCAGGTAAATATGCCCCCGTTCGCGGTGGTCTTCCGCAGAATCGCCTCCCAGATCAAGCGCCTTTGCCACAAGCTCTTCCGCCTCGCTGGTAAATCCGGCTCCGGAAAGGTTCTCATAGACCGACAGATAGAGCGGGTAATTCCTGCCGCTTAACTCCAATGCTTTTGCATAGTCCTGCCTTGCATTTTCGCTGTCTCCCTCCTTGAGATGCACGCATCCCCGGATGAAATATGCCTTGGCGTCCTTATCATCATAATCAATCAGCGCGTCACAGGTTGCAATCGCTCCTTTGGCGTCTCCATTGTTGTATTGCGCAGTCGCCTTGTAATAACAGATATCCAGCTCCATATCGCCAATCACTGCCTGCGACTGGTCAAGCGCCTTCTGAAAAGCATCCACGGCCTCTGCATAATTGCCCTCATTCATCTTGTTGATGCCCACCTGACGGTAAGCCTTCTGGTTCTCCAGAATTTCCTGATTGTTCCCACATCCTGCCGAAACCATACCGCAAAATAACAGGACTGCCAGCAACAACGGAGCTTTTCTTTTTGATAAATTTTCATTCCTTCTATTCTTCATACACATTACCTTTCTCTCTCTGCGGCAGCTGTGCCAGCACGATAGCAATAAACATCAGCACACAGCCTGAAATTTCCCACCTCGACATTTTCTGTGACAGCAATACCATGCCTGCCAGCACGGAAATCACCGACTCCAGGCTGAGTATCAGGGACGCCACCGTGGGATTCATCCCTTTCTGCCACACAATCTGCAGCGTATACGCTACGCCGCAGGACATGATTCCTGCATACAGAATCGGCTGCCATGCGGTAAGGATCTCCGCCATCCGCGGCTCTTCCACCAGAAACATCCCCGCCCCGGATAATACGCCGCACACAAAAAACTGGATGCAGGACATTTTCACGCCATCCACCCGCACGGTAAAATAATCAATGATCAGAATGTGCAGGGAAAACAGCAAGGCGCAAATCATGAGCAGGATCTCCCCTTTGCCAACCGGAAGCCAAGAAATCAGCCGCTCCATTTCCACCGTGGAGGTATTTCCTTTTACACACAGAAAATACAGACCCAACAGCGCAAACAGCACGCCAAACCACACATTAATCCCACACTTGCGATTGAGGAAAATCCCCAGTATGGGAACGATAATAATATAACATGCGGTGATAAAACCTGCCTTTCCCACGGAGGTATACATGATTCCCATCTGCTGGAAATTACTTGCCAGGCACAACAGAATCCCACACAGAATTCCGCCAGCCAGCAAATCCTTCTGTTCCTTTTTCTTGTCTTCCGCTGTCCGGCGCTCCTGCACCGCCTGTTTCCCATCCAATCTGCCGAGCAGCCAAATGCACGGAATCAGGACGATTCCCCCAAGCAGGCTGCGCACGCAGTTAAACGTCAGGGGACCTACGTAATCCATGCCGACACTCTGTGCCACAAACGCCACGCCCCAGATTGTGGCGGTAAGGAGCAAAAGCAGCGAATTCTTTATCTTCATCCCATTCATTTCATCTATCCTGTCATATCAAATACTTGAGGCTGCTGCAAAATAACCTCAGGCAGCTTTCTGCCCTGCGATATTTTTACAGCAGCCTTATCTTATTTCTATTTATACCTTATCGGAACCAATAAGAGACCTCAGGGCTCCTCCCAACTTCGGTTTACTTCCTTGGAACCGATAGGGAACTCAGGTCAAATCCGAAGGCATCTCAACCTTTACCTTATCCAGATGCCAGATATCGTCTACATACTCCTGAATCGTACGGTCAGACGTAAACTTGCCGGAATGGGCTACGTTGAGCATTGCCATCTTCGCCCAGCCTTTCTCGTCACGGTATGCCTTCTCCACCTTCTCCTGCGCCTCCACATAGGAGCGGAAATCCTTCAGGATAAAGTAGGTATCGGCAAACTGCGTCTCATTCGTATTTAACAGAGAATTGTACAGCGGACGGAACAGCTCGGAATCGTTTTTCGAATACATTCCATTGATGAGCTGCATCAATACCTGTCGGACATCCTGGTCATTATTGAAAATCTGCATCGGGTCATAATCGCGTTTCTTCTCATGTTCAATGACCTCCTCAGAGCTCATTCCAAAGATAAATGCGTTCTCCTCGCCAACTTCTTCTACAATCTCCACGTTCGCGCCGTCCATGGTGCCCAAAGTTACCGCACCGTTTAACATGAACTTCATGTTACCGGTTCCGGACGCCTCTTTGCTTGCCGTGGAAATCTGCTCGGACACGTCTGCTGCTGCAAAAATCCACTCCGCAGTCGAAACCTTATAATCCTCAATAAATACCACCTTAATCTTGCCGTCGATGGAGGCGTCGTTATTTACAACCTCTGCCACGCTGTTAATCAGCTTGATCGTCAGTTTTGCAATCCGATAACCTGCGGCTGCCTTCGCACCGAAAATAAATGTCCTCGGATAGAATTCCATCTCCGGATGTTCCTTAATCTTATTGTAAAGGTACATCACATGCAGGATGTTAAGGAGCTGGCGCTTATACTCATGGAGTCGTTTTACCTGCACGTCAAAAATAGAACGCGGGTCTACCTTCACTCCGTTATGTTTCCAGATATAGTCGGCAAGACGCAGCTTATTCTGATATTTGATGTTCATGAATTCCTGCTGTGCCTTCTCGTCATCCGCATATACGGCAAGTTTCTCCAGATGCGGCAGGTTGGTTACCCAGTCGTTGCCAATATATTTGTTGACCCATCCGGCGAGCAGCGGATTGCCATGATAGAGGAATCTTCTCTGCGTAATGCCGTTGGTCTTGTTGTTGAATTTCTCCGGATACATCTGATAGAAATCATGCAGTTCCTGATTCTTGAGGATTTCCGTATGCAGCCTTGCCACACCGTTGACAGAACAGCCTGCGGCAATTGCAAGATGCGCCATCTTCACCTGTCCGTCGTAGATAATCGCCATCTTCTGCACTTTGTTGTGGTCTCCCGGGAACTTCTTCTCAATATCCAGTATAAAGCGGCGGTTAATTTCTTCCACAATCTGATAAATTCTGGGCAGCAGCCTTGAGAAAATCTCAATCGGCCATTTCTCCAGCGCCTCAGACATGATCGTGTGGTTCGTGTATGCACAGGTATGCGTGGTAATCTCCCATGCCTCATCCCAGTCCATGCCTTCCTCGTCCAGAAGGATACGCATCAGCTCTGCCACCGCTACGGTCGGATGAGTATCGTTCAACTGGATTGCCACCTTCTCCGGAAGTTTGTGTAAATCCGTATGGTGTTTTTTATAACGCGCAATTGCACGCTGTACGCTCGCTGACACGAAGAAATACTGCTGTTTTAAGCGAAGCTCTTTGCCCTGGATATGGTTGTCATTAGGGTACAGCACATCCACAAGGTTACGTGCAAGATTCTCCTGTTCTACTGCTTTCTTGTAATCTCCCTTGTCAAATGCATCCAGCTCAAAATATTCTTCCGGCTCCGCATCCCATGCAATCAACACGTTTACCATATTGTTATTATATCCGAGAACCGGCATATCATAAGGTACGGCGCGCACCGACTGATAACCCTCATGGATAAACCTGGTCCTTCCGTTTCCAACTACCTCAGAGCGCACATAACCGCCGAATTTCACCTCAAACGTATGCTCCGGACGGCGCAGCTCAAAGGGATAGCCATCTTTCAGCCAGTTATCCGGCTCTTCCACCTGGAATCCATTTTCGATTTTCTGGCGGAACAGGCCGTAACGGTAACGAATACCGCATCCGTAAGCGGGATAACCCAGCGTTGACAGAGATTCCATAAAGCAGGCTGCCAGCCTTCCAAGACCACCATTTCCCAATGCCGGATCCGGCTCCTGGTCTTCAATCACATTCAAATCAAAACCGATTTCATCCAGCGCTTCCTTAACCTCCTGATAAGCGGTCATATTAATCAGGTTGTTTCCAAGCGCCCTGCCCATCAGAAACTCCATCGACATATAGTACAAAATCTTGGGATCTTCCTTCTCAAACGTCTTCTGTGTGGCAAGCCACTGGTCAATAATTACATTCTTGACTGCATTGGACACCGCCTGGTATACCTCCTGCTGGGAAGCCTCCTCCAAAGTCTTGCGGTAAAGATTCTTAACGTTGTTCTTGATTTCCTGAATAAATTTTTTCTTGTCAATTATTCTTTTCATAGCCATCTCCTTTTTCTCCGGTACACGCCTGATAGACAAACCAGACCTTTTCTGTCTCGACAATCCTTTGTCCCTGTTTGTTATATTTTTTCTACTCCGAGTACCACGTGCTCTCCATTGATATTCCATTCTTTCTCGTATCCTTTTACTCCTGCGCTGTCTATGCCCTCAGCAAGCACATCTGACTGTATCTGAGCGCTATACTTGCGAAAGACGGATTCAATCTTCTCTCCTGCCTGATAAGAAACGGTAATTTTATCCAGCACCTCAAAGCCGGCTTCCTTACGCATGGTCTGAATCTTGCTGATCAGCTCACGCACAAGGCCTTCTTCCAAAAGCTCCGGTGTCAGATTGGTATCAAGTACCACAGTGACCTCGTTATCACCTTCCGTCACATATCCTTCCTGCTGCGTCATGGTAATAAGAAGATCCTCTTCACATAATACAACTTCTGCATTTACGCTGTCAAGGGTAATACTGCCCTTCGCCTTAAGTTCAGCATATGCCTGATTGCCGTCAAGCTCTGAAAGCGCCTGCTGAATCTGTTTTAAGTATTTTCCATATTTCGGCCCTACCGTGCGAAGCTGCGGCTTAAACGTATAATCCGTAAAACTGCTGACGTCGTCCGTAAACGTCACGCTCTTGACATTCAATTCGTCTGCAATAATCTCCTGGAAAAATTCCGGCAGATCAAAGGGCGCCTTGACAAACATCGTCCCAATCGGCTGGCGGTTCTTGATATTGGCGCTGTTGCGGCAGGCGCGTCCCATCACCACAACTTTAAGCACAGCGTCCATATTCTTTTCCAGTTCTTTGTCCACCATAGACGCATCCGCCACAGGGAAATCGCACAGATGAACACTCTCCGGTGCAGATTTGTCAATGCTGCACACCAGGTTGCGGTAGATATCTTCCGCCATAAACGGAATCATGGGCGCTGCCAGCTGGCTCACGGTCACAAGCGCCGTATACAACGTCATGTAAGCGTTAATCTTATCCTGCTCCATGCCCTTTGCCCAGAAACGCTCCCGGCTCCTTCTTACATACCAGTTGCTCATGTCTTCCACAAATTCCTGTAACGCCCTGGCTGCCTCAGGAATGCGATAATTTCCCAAATCATTGTCAACCTCTGTCACAAGCGTGTTCAGCTTGGACAGGAGCCATTTGTCCATCACGGATAATTTATCATATTCCAGTTTATATGCGGTAGCGTCAAATTTATCTATATTTGCATAGAGGATGAAAAATGCGTACGTGTTCCACAGCGTTCCCATAAATTTACGCTGTCCCTCCTGCACGGCCTTTCCGTGGAAACGATTCGGCAGCCATGGCGCGGAATTCACATAGAAATACCAGCGGATGGCGTCTGCACCGTAAGTCTCAAGCGCGTCAAAGGGGTCTACGGCATTTCCTTTGGACTTGCTCATCTTCTGTCCGTTCTCGTCCTGCACGTGCCCCAGCACAATGACATTTTCATAGGGGGCTTTGTTAAACAGAAGGGTAGACTCCGCAAGCAGCGAATAAAACCAGCCGCGGGTCTGATCCACAGCCTCCGAGATAAACTGCGCCGGAAACTGCTGCTCAAAAATTTCTTTATTCTCAAATGGATAGTGATGCTGTGCGAACGGCATTGCCCCGGAATCGAACCAGCAGTCGATAACCTCCGGCACACGGTGCATCTCCTTACCACATTTCGGACACTTAATTGTCACTGCGTCGATATAGGGGCGATGCAGCTCAATCTCTTGCGGACAGTTATCGGACATTTCCTTCAGCTCTGCAATGCTGCCGATGGAATGCATATGCCCGCACTCGCATTCCCAGATATTTAACGGCGTTCCCCAGTAACGGTTCCTGGAAATGCCCCAGTCCTGCACATTCTCCAGCCAGTCGCCGAAACGTCCCTTGCCAATGCTCTCCGGAATCCAGTTGATGGTATTGTTGTTGCGGATAAGGTCTTCCTTCACCGCCGTCATCTTGATAAACCACGATTCCCTCGCATAGTAGATGAGCGGGGTATCGCAGCGCCAGCAGTGCGGGTATTCATGCTCGAACTTCGGCGCGTCGAACAATAACTTCTGATCCTCCAGATCCTGCAAAATCATCAAATCCGCCTTTTTGCAGAAGACGCCTGCATAGGGCGTACCCTCGGTCAGCTCTCCCTTGCCGTTTACAAACTGCACGAACGGCAAATCATAATTCCTGCCCACAATGGAGTCGTCCTCACCGAATGCCGGCGCGATATGGACGATACCGGTACCATCCGTCATCGTAACGTACGTGTCGCAGGTCACAAAATGCGCTTTCTTATGCGCTTTCGCCGCTGCCTCCCCGGCACAGGCGAAAAGCGGTTCATACTCCCTGTATTCCAGGTCTTTTCCTTTGTAAGTCTCTAAAACCTCGTATGTTTTCTCTCCGGCCGCCTGCTGCTCCTTACTGAGCAGCGTGGACATTACCTTGTCCAAAAGCGCCTCTGCCATATAATAGGTATAACCGTCTACTGCCTTTACCTTGCAGTAAGTCTCCTGCGGATGTACGCAGAGCGCAAGGTTGGAGGGCAGCGTCCATGGCGTGGTCGTCCATGCAAGGAAATAAGCATCTTCCCCGACTGCCTTGAAACGGACAATCGCAGAACGCTCCTTGACGGTCTTATAGCCCTGCGCTACCTCCTGTGCGGAGAGCGGCGTCCCGCAGCGCGGACAGTAAGGCACAATCTTAAAGCCCTTGTACAGTAACTTCTTATTCCAGATTTCCTTGAGCGCCCACCATTCAGACTCGATAAAGTCATTGTGATAGGTAACATAAGGATTATCCATATCCGCCCAGAATCCAACGGTGCCGGAGAAATCCTCCCACATGCCCTTGTATTTCCAGACGCTTTCTTTACATTTATCAATAAATGGCTCCAGTCCATACTCTTCAATCTGCTCTTTGCCGTCAAGCCCAAGCAGTTTCTCCACCTCAAGCTCTACCGGAAGCCCATGCGTATCCCATCCTGCCTTGCGGGGAACCATCTTGCCTTTCATGGTCTGGTATCTCGGTATCATGTCCTTGATGACACGTGTCAGTACATGCCCAATATGCGGCTTTCCATTTGCCGTGGGCGGCCCGTCATAGAACGTATATGTCTCGCCCTCCTTGCGGTTTTCCATACTCTTCCTGAAAATATCATGTTCTTTCCAGAATTGCTCTGTCTGTTTTTCACGTTCCACAAAGTTTAAATTCGTCTCGACCTTGTTATACATTGCGATTCTCCTTTCGTGCGACTGTTTAAAATTATAAAGCCTGCCCTTCCCTTTTGTCAAGGGAGGACAGGCTTTTATCCCAGAAAACAATTATTTTATCATCCCACATAAGATTTCTGATTAACCTGCTGTTTTTCAGTTTCAATAAAAGAATCAATATCCGCTATAATATAGTTCTCGCCGGTAGTATGCAATGCCCCATAACAGGAATACAGATAATCCCATATTCCATATTGCTCAAATAATTCCGAAACCTGCTTTCCCGTCAGGTTCTTCGCAGATTTGTACTGCTCTATGCAATATATTAAAAAATCACCTTCTTTGCTCACGCTATGCCTCCTCTGGAAATAGAATGCTTCCTGTATTCTGTTCTTCTGAAAACATATGATATAACGCCAGTGGACTCAAATGCCATAATTTCGTATCCTCCTGTTCCAAAAAGGCATACAGATCCGAGCGATAGAAATTTTTTGACGCCGTTACTTCATCATATCCGTTATTTTCAACAAGCAAATGTATAATCTGCGGCACGAGAAGTATCATTACCGCTTCAAATTTCTTCTGATCCATTACATCTCCTCTTCTGGCACAATCCCGGAAAATTTCAGGAATGCAAGCGCCTTTTCTGAAGTTACTACCAATTGGTTATATAATTTTTTAATCTTCAATGCTGCTAAAGTCTGCTCTTTTGTCAGAATACCGGAAGTATACAGGGTAAACGTCGTATAGACATCATCATTTGCTACCGGTCCATAAATATAATCATAATTTTCTGCTTTATAACTGCCTATCCTGTTCTCCATAACAAAATTAAGCCATGATTCATCTGGATTTATAAATTTTAAAACAGAACATTCCGCAAAAGCAGATTCTTCGTCAAATTCATAAATACTTACTACTCTGCTCCCTGTCTTCCGGCGTTTAAATACTTTATCCGCAAAGGCAATCGCCTGACTTTTGTTTGTCGTCGTATAAAATCCAAATCCAAAATCCAGAAAACGATTCTGAGGAATCAACCTGGGTTCCGAAACAGTCACATTGCTTCCATGATACAAAAGCATATATTTTTCTCCTACATTGTCTTTTTATTAATATAAAGCCTGCCCTTCCCTTTTGTCAAGGGAGGACAGGCTAATTTCATCTCCATCTGCTGCCAATCGCGCTTAAAGCTCTATTATTCTGTAATTTCCTCTTTTACCAAATCGTAGTGGATGCCGTCAAGCTCCAGCGCAGCCACCGCTTCCGGATCTTTAAGGGTTGCATTCTTCCGCCAGTCGTCCTCATCATTATTGAAACAGCCGGAAGTAACGACATAGTCAACTTCGGGAACGCCGATCGGGTCGCCTCCCATTCCGTTTCCAACACTGGCGTCCAGCCTGGAACCGTCCTGCATGATAAATACCGTCTCCATGCCGTATTTTCTTCCATCCTCCCACCTTTGGTCAAGTTCCTCCTCAAATCCTTTCGACATCTGATACTGCAGCACTCCATCTTTGTCGATATATTTAATAGAGATTCCCTTATCTTTACCAAGAACTGCATAGCTCAGTTTCGACACCACCAGATACCTGGGCTCATAATACCTGCTGGGCGAGCCTTCGCCTTCCAATCGGTAGGATACAGTATCCAGGTTGGTGGTAATGTCTATCTTTCCGATACCCTGGCTGTTATACATCGGATAAAACAATGTCCGGGCTGTGTCCTTCAGATAGAAATTTCCACTGACATCACGATAATAGAACGTAAAATACCTTGCCTTTTCCGTTGCCAGTTCCTCCTGCTCCCGGAGTTCCCACTCGCATCCGCTGGATTTGGCTTCCTCATTGTTAATATTCACAAATCGAATATTTTCCCCGTCAAATTCTTGCTCTGCCAGCCACTTCTCCCCATCCGCATCCGTCGCCTCATAACAAATGTTGAAATATACGCAGGCGCCATCCGACAGCAGTTCGCCGATCTGCATTCTGACATGTCCGTACTTTCCTTCGTCCTCATAGACATTTGGCACAATGCTTTGCTCTACATCTGCATCCATATAGAAAAATTCTTTGAGAAATCCCGTTATCTGCTCCGCCCAACTCGTCTGTGGGAACAGGACAACCAGCACAAGCACTGCCGCCGCAACGCTGGCTGCCGCCTTGAACCAAGGCAGGATGACGGATTTCCTGTTTTCAGTTGCAGCTTTCTTTTCAATCTCTTCCCAGAGCCAGTCCTGCGTTTCCCTGCCGGGAAGTATCTCTTTTTGCATTTCTCTGTAATCCCACCTCATATTCACCACGCCTTTCTCATATTTTCTTCCGGACATTCCCCCGGTTCTTCATCCTGTTCTTTTTTCTTTCTTTCTGTCCTCTCGTCTGCTTCCAGCGCAAGCCGCAGTATCTTGCGTGCCTTTGCCAGGCGGCTCCTCACGGTCGAATCGTTGACATGGAGCATTCTGGCAATCTCCGCGCCCCTGTATCCTTCAAAATAATGCAGGTACACCGGCAGACGGTACTTTTCTTCCAATTCCTCCACCATCCGCAGCAGCAGGTTATCCGATTCTTCTTTCCCTTTGTCATGCAAAGCGGCGTCAAAGGCAACCTGTTTCTTCCGCCAGCTCTTCCTCAGCTGGCTCTTGCAGCAGTTCGAGGCTGTCACAATCAGCCACGCTTTGGCTTTCTCCTCGTCCTGCCATGTAAAATTTCTTTGCAGCAGACGTAAGAACGTCTCCTGAACCATGTCGCAGGCGTCTGCCTGATTCTTCATATAGAGAAAACAGACGCTGTATACCGCGGCAAAATATTTATGATATAACCTTTCCGCCTGTTCCATCTGCATATTCCTCACTCCTCCCTGACCCGGCCACCATCTGTAAGGATGCCGTGGCAATCTGTAATTATTATCTGTAAACGTTTACATAGATAAAACGCATCAGGGCGGCGTTCTGTCCATGGGAAATTATTTTTCTTAATTTCTTGAACAAAGTGTGCAAGCCCACTTAACCCCCTCACCCCCACTATAGGAGATTGGCTTGCACACTTTAACGCGCCGAGCACAATTGCGAAGCAATATATACCTCTTGTGCGAGTGCGCATATTAATTATTATCTTATAGGAAGACACTTTCGCGCTTTAGCGTGACAATGTCTTCCTATAAGATAATAATTAAGGCTACGGCACTAAAATCTCAGTACCGCAGCCCTGTATGGTTCGCACATATTCTCGCCCAAATTTTAAAGATGATGCTGATAATCCGTATAGGTATCTTCCTGCAAATCTTCCAAAATTTCATTGTATTCATGCAGGAAATCCTGGTATCCCTCACTGCTGTTCATAAAAATTCCCGCTACAAGGAAAACAATCATCATAATCAATCCAATTGCAGAACATACAATGCCTGCAATCGATATGCCCTTTGCCGTTCCCTTACTAAGCTGTATAATTCCCAATACAATGGACACGACTGCAAGCGGTGCGCATGGACACCAGCAGCAACAGGTAACCAGCGCTAAGATGCCGCAGATCATGGACGCAATTCCAAATCCCTGGCTCTCTTCCTGATTGTAATTATTGTATTGGTTGTGGTAAACCGGCTCCGCATATCCGGAAAGCGGCGTCTGCTGGTTCTGTCCTCCATAGGCGCTGCCATTCGGCTGTCCATATCCCTGCTGGTTCTGTCCCCCATAGGCATTGCCATTCGGTTGTCCGTAAGGATCCTGCTGGCCCTGTCCCCCATAGGCGCTGCCATTCGGCTGTCCATATCCCTGCGCGCCACTGTCCACAGGCTCCTGATTATAATTATCCTGACGGTTCACTTCCGGCTGCTGACCGAAACCTTCCTGCTGATTATCATTTCCAAACGTATTGTTCTCATCGCTCATGTAAAAAATCCTCCTGATCTTATCCTTTGATACGGCAAATCCTGCGCCAAATTCCACCGCATCAGATTACGAATAGTTATCTTAATTAT
>CAJUOE010000205.1 GCA_910587895.1 uncultured Lachnospiraceae bacterium | reverse complement strand
CGGTTATCCGATTTGTTCCCCTTTTTCTTTTCCCTTGATTTGTAGACATTAAACTGGTTCTTACACTTCTGCCCGTCAAGGGTTACATTTTCCCTTCCTTTTAATGTCTGGAGCAGTTCCTTTTTGTGAAGCTCCTCTTCCTTTCTTTCCTTCATCTTTGCCAGCGTCTGCTCGTCAGGATCCACATAAATGACGCCCGTACTTCCATCCACGATGCCCGTCTTTCCATCTACCGAATCGTCCAGCGGAAGCTTTGTCCCCACAAGTGCCGGAATCTCCATCATCCTTGCCAGGATCGCTGTGTGGGAATTCGTAGATCCGTGGACTGTCACAAAGGACAGCACCATCTCCTTGTCAAGCTGCACGGTCTCTGACGGCGCCAGGTCATCCGGGCTGCATTTGCCATGTTCGGCAGTCACCGGATTGTCCTCATCAGCGACAGTATGCGCGCAACAGGGCTCTCGGACGGAAACTATACGCTGGGTGGCCTTGACGTAACGGTAAATGACAAACATGCCACATTAAAAGACGGCACGCTGGCCGGCTCTGTCACAAATTTATCAGACTGTCTGCGCTGCGCGGTCTCCATGGGAATTCCTCTGGAAGACGCCATCCCATGCGCTACCATCAATCCGGCGCGCGCAATTGGCATAGACGCTCATTACGGAACTCTTGCACCGGGAAAAGCCGCGGATTTCCTGCTGTTGGACAAAGACCTGAATTTGGTCGGCGTGTATAAGAACGGTCAAAAAGTGAAATGAAACAAACAAATCCGGGCACCAGAAAGCGGTTATAATCTTCCGCATCCTGATGCCCGGACTGTTATATTTTGTCGTTCACTATAAATTAATCTAAAAATTCAACCTTACCGCTGTCAATATGGTACATAGCTCCGCATACCTTAAGACCGCCCTGTGCTTCAAGTTCCTGAATGTCCAGGCTGTCTTTGATAATCGAAACGCTTCGCTCTACATTCAGGCAGCTTGCACGCGTCTCATCCTTCTCGTCGCCAATTGCCTTGCGAATTTCGTCTGTTATAAATTTCACGTAGCCGCTTGGCTCTGAAGTGAGCGCTGCACCTACCGCTCCACAGTGGGTATGTCCCAGCACAACTACCAGCGCGCTCTTTAAATGTCCCGCTGCATACTCAACACTGCCAAGCTGATGTTTGTCCATGACATTTCCTGCCACACGAATTACAAACAGTTCACCGATTCCAGCTGAAAAGATACTCTCCGGAATCACTCTGGAATCAGAGCAGGTGATGACAATCGCGTATGGTAACTGACCTTCCTCGCACGTCTTCTTTCGAATCTGTACCGATACGTCTCCCGGATTCGTCTTCGCCTCCAGATAACGCTGATTGCCCTCTTTTAACTTCTCCAATGCTTCTGCTGCTGATAAATTCGTATTTCCCATACTTTCACTTCCTCCGTTATTTTATTTGATAATTTGTTACCTGAATATTATACCAAAAAAAATTTTAACTTGCAATTTGAATAAAAAAATGATAGAGTAACGTTTGTGAACAAACGCTGTTCATAATTATAACATATCAACATAATCTTTTTAAGAAGGAAAATGGAGGAGACAAGATGAAAAAACATATTTCAATTCTCATGCTTGCAGTTATGATGGTAATGGTTCTGGCAGGATGCGGCGGCGGTGGTGCTGCAAAGAGTGACGCCCCGGTCGTTGGCGACTGGAAAATGACTACTGTTGAGGCAATGGGACAGACCGCTAATATTGAAGAATATGCCACTATGACAGGCATGAGCGCAGACGATGTAAAAATGAATTTGTCCATCAAGGACGACGGCACATTCACGATTGAGGCTGGCAGCGTATTCGGCGGAGAATCCGGAGAAGGAAAATGGAGCTACGAAGAGCCCACCCTCACGCTTGACTATGAAGGCAAGACAACATGCGAGTACAAAGACAACAAGCTGGTTATGACCCTGGAAGAAGGCGGACAGTCCGTATCTGTAACATTTGAGAAATAATCAGAAAATATAATTTCCCTGTCATACATAACGGGACGCAAGATAAAGTGTGCATATCCGGTAAAATCCGGCTGCACACTTTATTTTTGCCATAGCATATTTTTGCGGTTATTCTCATAGGATATAGAAACATCTATGGGAGTATATAAAATGTCTGAATTCCATCGAATGATTACTTATCTTTATTTATATGAACAGGGAACAAAAAGTCGAAATACAGGGTTCGCCAAAGTTGAAAAAAGGGAACAGCGATGCCTGCTCGAAATACATATGAAAAACACGGGATGCAGCCTGTCACCTGTCCCGGTATATTTTTATGTCCAAAGAGAATCACAGCTTGCAGGAATTTTACTTGGAAATTTCAGCCTTACCAGAGGAAACGGCGATTTCAAAACAATTCTGGACGCCAAAAACTTAAAAGACAGCGGCTACAAGCTGGATAACGTGAAGGGCATCTATATTCCGCTCACCGAAGGAATGATGCTGGTCAGCCAATGGGACGACGATGAGTTCCATTTGGAAAATTTTGTTGATATCACGGAGACAGAAACGGACAGTCCCCAATCTGACAGAAACCCGCAGGCTTTGCAGGCAGCGGAAAATCCTGCCCCAACACAGGAAACAGCCGATCATGCACCGGCAAAAGAACCCGAAAATCCTTCTCTCGCCCAAAATCCGACAGGCCCTGCTCCGGTACAAGACAGCGACACTACGCCTGACATGGCTGAAAAATCCGCAACCCCGGCACAGGAACAGCCAACGCCTGCTCCCACTGTAAAACAGGATGTTTCCAGTCCATCACCGGAAGAATCCTCTTCCAGACAGGAAGAAACAGATGGTGCCCAACAGGACATAACGGAATCTCCCCAAAAAACAGCCGACGCTTTGAAAGCATTGGAGGCTCTGCCGCGTTCCTTTGACAGAACCGCCGGTTTTCATACGGTAACAGGAAAAGAAGCACATACCGCAAAACAAAATCCGAAACCGCCGAAACTTCCCGGCACCGAACAGCCTCCCCTGAATTCCCAGGCTGACGCGCCGGAAGACTGGGATCTGCGCTGGCGTTTTATTCTGGAAAATTATCCGGTCATGACGCCCTTTGCCGGAGATGAAAACACGCTTTGCGTACGCATGGAATTAAAAGATTTACGGCAGCTCCCCAAACAGTTCTGGTATCTGGGCAACAACAGTTTCCTTCTCCACGGATTCTTCAACTACCGCTACTTCATTCTTGGCATGACGGAAGAATTCGGTGTGAAAAAATGGTTTATCGGCGTCCCGGGCGTATTCCAGAATCCGGAGCGCGTCATGGCCGCATTGTTCGGTTTTCCGGAATTTCGCAGTGAGAAACAATCATCCATCAATACCGGTGAATTTGGTTACTGGTACCGCTATCTGAACGAACTGTCTGAGCCTGCCGAAAACAGGCCTACCTGAATAATGTCCAAAGGATAACGTTCAGCTTACTGTCATAAGAATCCCAAAAGGAGCTTTGCCTCCTCTGCCAGCAGAGCGTACACTTCGTGGTCTCTCCAGCGTCCATGCAGCTTTACGCTCTGCCTTTTTGTGCCTTCCCACGCAAATCCCAACCGTTCCAGCAGATTTCGGGAAGGCTTATTTTCCGGCAATGTATACGCCTCAATCCGATGCAGGTTCATTTCCATAAAGGCAATCTCCAGACACTTCCTGACACTCTCCCCTGCATAGCCGCGCCCCCAGAATTCCCGGTCAAATTTATAGCCCAACGTAGCCGAGCAGTAAAAATCCCGTCGAATCCCCTGTAAAGACACTGTGCCGATCACCCGTTCCGGCTCCTTCTTTTCAAACACCCAGAAACGAACCGCCGATTGTTTTACCGCCAGGTTATACTCGCATTGCAGCAATGTCTTCTGATACTGCCCTGTATAAAAATTCTGCGACCGCTCTACCTCATATGGCTCAAAAACTTCCCGGTTATCCTGATAAAACTGCAGAACCCTGTCCGCTGCTGCATCTGTTAGGATCTGTAACACCAGGCGGTCAGTTTCATATTTCATCTTCATTTGCATAATCCTTTGCTGTGATTTATACTGTTATCCATAAACACCTACCACGCTTATTTTATCACAACCCACACAGGAGTACACATGGAACATAAAGAAAAATTTATGAAAGAAGCCATCCGGCAGGCAAAAAAGGCCGAAAAAATAGAGGAAGTACCCATCGGCTGCGTCATTGAATATGAAGGGAAAATCATTGCCCGCGGCTACAACCGCAGAAATATTGACAAAAATACGCTGGCTCATGCCGAATTGTCCGCTATCAAAAAGGCCAGCAAAAAACTTGGCGACTGGCGGCTTGAGGGCTGCACCATGTACGTGACCTTAGAGCCCTGCCAGATGTGCGCCGGAGCCATCGTTCAGGCAAGAATGGATAAAGTTGTCATCGGCAGCATGAATCCCAAGGCAGGCTGCGCCGGCTCCATTTTAAACCTGTTGCAGATTTCCGCTTTTAACCATCAGGTAGAGATAGAGCGCGGCGTCCTGGAAGAAGAATGTTCCCTCATGTTGAGCAGCTTTTTTAAAAATTTAAGGGAAAGAAAGCGACAGGAACGCGAATCAGCCATAAACTGTTTGCCCGGCAGTTGACTTTTTTTCAAAAACACGCTATACTTAAATCTCCGAGCAGCCGGGGCGTTAGCGGTGCCCTGTACCAACAATCCGCTATAGTTGGGGTGATGCTCTGCCCCGGATTTATGATTGTGGGGCTGCCTTTTATAAGTGGTGATGACGTTTGGGTCTTACGCAATGGAAATCTGTGAACCGTGTCAGGTTGGGAACAAAGCAGCACTAAGCAGAACCTTTCATGTGCCGTGAGGGCGCCTGGATTGAGCTAACTGTAAGAGTAACGCCTATGGTCTGGATTCAAAGCAGGGCGCTCGGATTTTAATTACAGAAAATGGCAATAAAAATTATCCCGCTGTACTTGACATTTCAGGTCTGCGGGATTATATTTATTTTGTAAACAATAATGATTACTATTATTTATATGGAGGATAGAACATTGATCAAGCACAGCCGTCAGAGAGATTGTATCAGGGATTTTCTGGCTAACCGCTGCGACCATCCTACGGCTGAGACTGTTTATTTAAATGTAAGGAAGGAATTTCCCAACATCAGTCTTGGCACAGTATACCGGAACTTATCTCTCCTGACAAAACTAGGCGAAATCCGCAAGCTCTCAACGGGCATAGGCCCCGACCGTTTTGACGGAAACATATCGCCCCATTACCATATATTCTGTACCAGATGCGGCAATGTCCTGGATTTGGAAATCGAAAACATCGACCATATCAACACACTTGCCAACTCGGGATTTGATGGGGAGATAGACGGGCACGTCACTTACTTTTTTGGGAAATGCAGGAATTGCCTGAAAAAATAAAAATTGCTGTTGACATATGACAGCATGTATGATATTTTATAATAACAGTAACGATTACTGATTTTAAACATCAAAAATTTATATAAAAGAAAGGAAGTATTATTATGAAAAAATATGTATGTAGTGTATGTGGTTATGTTCATGAGGGAGATGCAGCACCGGAGAAATGTCCGCAGTGTAATGCACCTGCATCCAAGTTCACCGAGCAGAGCGGCGAGAAGACATGGGCTGCTGAACATGTAGTAGGCGTTGCACAGGGTGTTTCCGAAGATATCATGGCAGACTTAAGAGCGAACTTCAACGGTGAGTGTACGGAAGTTGGTATGTATCTTGCTATGGCAAGAGTTGCTCACAGAGAAGGTTATCCGGAAATCGGATTATACTGGGAGAAAGCTGCTTACGAAGAGGCAGAACATGCTGCAAAATTTGCCGAGTTGTTAGGCGAAGTCGTTACTGACAGCACCAAGAAGAACCTTGAGATGCGTGTTGAGGCTGAGAACGGTGCAACCGCTGGCAAGTTTGACCTTGCAAAACGTGCAAAAGCACAGAACCTTGACGCAATCCATGACACCGTTCATGAGATGGCAAGGGATGAGGCAAGACACGGCAAGGCATTCGAGGGTCTTCTTAAGAGATACTTCGGCTAAGAAGAAATGCTGTAAAATCAATATATATGAGAACTTAAGGGTATGTCGGAGCAATCCGGCATACCCTTGTTTTTGTTAGGCTTTAGCCTGTTTCATATTGTGTAGTTTCTCAACAGAGAAACGGAACTTTTGTAAATCTTTGCGTTCCATGCGTTTCTTTTATTTTATTGCATATTTACCTTTCGGACGACTCAGGCAATGAAAAATATCCTCTCCATAAGGGACATTAATATGCCCATTCTCGTCCATCGTATAAAGATTCCCATTGTAATTAAATTCATCGCCAGGTTCATAAACCCTTGAATTGTCTCCTTGTGTCATTCCCAGATATGCGCCGTCATAATGATATTTTGGATAAAGCCTTCCATCATTGCTGTAAAAAAATTCATTATCTTTTCCATCAATTTTAATGTTGCACATCCCCGGCTCAAACCCAAGCTTTCCCATGATCTCTCTGACTTTGCTCTCACTAAGGCTGATATATATTCCCGCCGCACAGGCATTCCCACGGTTCGTGTTAAACTGAAAAAAAGTAACCCAGTCGCCAAGCTCTATCAATCTGATGTCACGTTCAATTGCATAAATGGATTCAGAGCCGGCAACTCTCATGCCTTTCGACTTCCCTACAGTCATTCCCCATGCGGTCTCATTTCCGCCGTCATTTGTCGTAACGCCATAATAATTTCCAGACTGCAAAGTTAAGACATTATCGACTGCCTTCATTTCTTCTAACACATCCGCGCCCATCTTCTCAACATCTCCAAAGTTGTATGACTGTCCCTTTACCGTAAATTCGCTGGAAATACTTTCAAAACGTGCCAGATAGTCCCACATCTCTTCCTTTGTCATTCTATTACCGCTCAGGGACAAAGCTCCTGAACTCGTATAATTCGCATAACCGTACGTTTCTTCTTTCTGCCGGACATACGAATCTTTTCCCATATTGGATTGTTTTGGTTTCTCTTTATCAGAAGAGAGCATTATCCGCAACGCATCCTGTTCCATTTGCAGTTTTGACAGCTTACACTGCTGACGAATGTTCATGTCCTTCGATGCAATCATTCATATCCCTCCTACGGTAAAATTGGATATACATAATAAAAATCATAGGTCGGCGTAAATGTCTTTACATTTTTATATGTATATGTAAAAGTATAGTTTTGGCTTAATCCATAATTGTAACTTAAAGGGATATCAATATCTCCCCATGCTGCAGAAGATGTTTTGGTAATCGTATTTGAAGAACCCTCATACTTCACCTCAACCTTGCTGGCATAGCTTGAAAGAGCGCCAACTTGAAGATTATATACCTGAGCGCCCGGATATTCTTCCACATCGAATTTTATTACATCACTTTGTTTCCCGCTGCTAGAGGACAAAGAAATTTTTCTTCCCTCCCTCATAATACTTGCAGCACGATAAATGGGATTGCCAAATAAAAATTGATATGAGTCAACTTTGCTTGAACCCCTCAAACAGATATAATAATATCCCGTGGATAAATAATTAAAATCATATACATGATATTTTGACGCAGCCTCTGTCTCGTATATCTCTTCTGTAACAGGGATCCCATTAGCATCATATAATCGAAAATATAATAATCCAGAATAAATAGAGAAATAGCTATCCTTTGTATCATCCAAATATATCTTGAACCAGTCTTCGTTACTGTCAGAAACACTTCCTTTAACCACATAGGTATTACTGTTATTTGCCTTCAAAAATTCCTGTGGGGTTTGTCTGTTTGGAGAGATCAATTCTGCTGTCTCCATCGTGTCATTAGGTTCCGTTTCTGTCACAGACTGCGCATGAACACCCATTGTTGTTCCTACCAAAAGTATAGCCATCATACATACTGCCAATATTCTTGTCATTTTTTTCATCCTCATTAATATTACCTCCTAAAATTATTTTCTGTAGTACATTTTACATAGCTGTCCTTATTTTTGAAATTTATATGATTTTCCGTACAGCCTTCTAACCGCCCTCCTTTCCTTATCCTATAATACAGTAAAAATTACCACCTGTGCCATTTCATGTCAAAACTGGTACATAAAAATGACAAAATTATCACTCTTAATATAAGCCCATCATATACCATCCATTATTTTTCTTTCTCTAAACATATGTTCTCTGACCACTTTTCTATTTGCCCTGCTTATCGGCAGAACAATTCCATTTGTTAATTCAACACTTTCATAATTATAAAGAACTATATGTTTCAAATTCACTATGTAAGAATGATGAATTGACAGAAAACTATCAGAAAGTCTGTTTTCTATTTCCCCCAGTTTTCCATAAAACTCTCTTTTTCCACAAGTTAAAAATAATTTAATTTTTCTTCCCTCACTGGAAAAATATAGGATATCATCAAATGCTACATAATGAAAATCTCGTCCATTTTGAAACCAGAATCTATTCATTTTCTTCTTTAGTATTTTTATCGCAAGTCCCAACGTCCTATTTATATCTTTTTGTACAATGGGTTTTATCAAAAAATCTAACGGTTGAGTCTTAAACAATTTCTGTGCATAAGACGATTCCCTTGAAATATATATAATTTGCATTTCTCTATCTTCCAGTTCGTTGCGGATAAAATCTCCTACCTCAATACCTGTCATCCTAAATAATTTGATGTCCAAAAACAAAATAT
This sequence comes from uncultured Lachnospiraceae bacterium, assembly GCA_910587895.1. Taxonomy (GTDB): domain Bacteria; phylum Bacillota; class Clostridia; order Lachnospirales; family Lachnospiraceae; genus Petralouisia. Next base: position 1,594 of record CAJUOE010000205.1, on the reverse strand, counting down.
CTACCGGATGCTTTTCTTGAAGATAATCACAAAGCCCTTCCCCCGAATACCAGACATTAATTTTTATGGAAATCATATTTTTTTCAGCATACTGCAAAATCATTTTTTCCAAAGACGAACAGATATCTTCCTCATCATCACATATTCCGACATTGTACATATTTTATCCCCCATCATACCCCAGTATATTCCATAGTAGATATATCGGAGCATACCGCTCATTTATATACCTTCACCTTGACACAACTCTCAAAACCCAATATATTGTTACTGTTGGCAATATATTTTCTGAATATAATATACGAAAGATATCCGGAGGTACTTCCATGAACATAGATATGACGCAGGGACCCGCCATGAAATCCATGATGCGTTTTGCCCTGCCAATGATACTGGGTAATTTGTTACAGCAATGTTATAATATCGCCGACACACTGATTGTCGGCCGGTTTCTCGGCGGAGAGGCACTGGCAGCCGTAGGCTCTTCTTTCACGTTGATGACTTTTTTGACTTCGATTCTTTTGGGATTGTGCATGGGAAGCGGCACGCTGTTTTCCATGCGGTTCGGAGAAGGAAATGAACAGGGGCTTAAGGATAGCATCTTCGCATCCTTTATCCTCATTTTTGCCCTCACAATTATATTGAATATCCTCACATTTGTTTCCCTTGACGGCATCCACATTTTCCTACAGGTACCGGACGAAATATGGCCGGAAATGCGCAGTTATCTGCTGGTAATTTTCTGCGGCATCTTTGCCACCTTCCTTTATAATTACTTCGCCTCATTGCTGCGTGCAATCGGCAACTCCATCGTGCCGCTTGTATTCCTTGCAGTCTCCGCCCTGTTGAACATTGCGCTTGATTTATGGTTTGTTATTGGGCTTAAGTGGGGCGTCGCCGGAGCGGCTAAAGCAACCGTAGCGGCACAGTACATTTCCGGAATCGGCATCGCCCTCTATTGCCTGATACGTGTTCCATGCCTGAAATTGAAAAAGGGGGAATGCCGCCTGAGACGAGGCTGCATGAAAGAAATTTCCGAATTTTCCTTGCTGACCTGCGTACAGCAGTCCGTAATGAATCTGGGGATTCTGATGGTACAGGGCGTGGTCAACAGCTTTGGTTCCACAGTCATGGCTGCTTTTGCAGCCGCAGTTAAAATTGACGCCTTTGCCCATATGCCTGTACAGGATTTCGGCAACGCATTTTCCACCTTTATTGCCAATTATTACTGCGGGGCGACCACGGATATGAAGCTGCTCTGGCGGGAGGCCAAGGAGTATGAGGTCCATACCCATAAGCTGGGTGAACGGATCCTGACGCAGATGCTGTTTGCGGAGGAGATTTTTGCAGAGGTTCCGGTGTTTGAGGACTATTATGCGGAAGGGCCGTATTTCCGGCTGCAGCAGGCATATCTGGCTTATATGTCCAGGGAATATGTGGCAGAGGAGCGGAAGATCAGCAGGAGTGTCATTGATATTATCTGCAGGGAATATGAAAAGGGCGAGGATACCATTGATATCTGCAAGATCGCGGTGCTCAAATATTATGCGGACAAGGATTATACGCCTTCCCAGCGCAGGACGCTGAAAAAGTT
>CAJUOE010000204.1 GCA_910587895.1 uncultured Lachnospiraceae bacterium | reverse complement strand
CGGAATCCTTCAGCATAGCCGGCACTCCCGCTATGCGCCATCTGTTCTCCTCCTCATATTCTATCTGGAATCCAAGCGCATAACAGACTTCCTCCGCCGCGACTGCCGCACAGCTACCGCCGGATGAACCGCCCGGGACATGCCCTGTGTTCCATGGGTTTTTGGTCGCCCCATAAGCGGAAGTCTCAGTGGTGCTTCCCATGGCAAATTCATCCATATTCGTCTTGCCAAGGACGACTGCGCCCGCCTTCTCAAGGTTTCTTACAGCCTCCGCCGTATACGTGGGGATAAAGTTATATAAAATCTTTGAGCTGCATGTCGTGAGCAATCCCTTCGTACAGAGATTATCCTTGATTGCCACCGGAACCCCGGCAAGCGGCCCTGTCAATTTTCCATCATCAATTTGTTTCTGAACTTCTGCGGCACGTTTCAGCGCATTTTCCCCATCCACTGTCACAAAACTGTTGATCAGCGGCTCTTTTTTTTCGATTGCAGCCAGCGACGTCTTCACTGCCTCTTCCACCGATATTTCCCCGGCTTTGATTTTTTTCCCCAGCTCTACGGCTGTCAATGATAAAAGACTCATTCCTTACCTCCTTTTGCTGCGCATTTGCCTTTGCGGCACGCGGCGCTAATCAACCGTTTTGGGCACGACAAAAGCCCTGTCCCTGCGCTCCGGCGCATTTGCAAGCGTCTCTTCGCCGCCGTCCTCATTTTCCACCACATCCTCACGGAACACATTGTTCATGGAAAAGACATGGGACATCGGCTCAATCCCCTCTGTATTTAACTCATTGAGTGTGTCAATATAATCCAGCATTCGCTCCATATCTTTCTTTGCCGCCTGTCTTTCTTCTTCGGACAAATCCAGTTTGGCAAGGATGCCTACATACTCCATCGTCTCATCCGAAATTACATTTTTCCCGGTTTCTCCTGCCATCTTATTCCTCCTGATTCTCCATTTTCATTTACCACACATTTACGATACGTCTCTATCTCTGAATTTCTGCATCTATTCTCACATCATCATCTATTTTCCCTAATCCCGCACCTTGATATGCACTTCGCGAAGCTGCTGTTCGGTCACCTCATTTGGCGCGCCACACATCAGATCCTGCGCGTTTCCGTTCATGGGGAAGGCAATCACCTCACGGATATTCTCTTCTCCCTTCAGCAGCATCAACATACGGTCAATGCCCGGCGCCATCCCTGCGTGAGGCGGCGCGCCAAACTGAAATGCGTTGTACAACGCTCCAAATTTGTTCTTCAACACTTCCCTGTCATAGCCGGCAATCTCAAACGACTTCTCCATAATCTGCAAATCATGGTTGCGCACGGCTCCCGACGAAAGCTCCACGCCGTTGCAGACAATGTCGTATTGATATGCCAGGATATCAAGCGGCTCCTTCTCATTGAGAGCCTCAAGACCGCCCTGCGGCATCGAAAACGGGTTGTGCGTAAATCCAATCTCTTTCGTCTGCGGATCCCGCTCGAACATTGGAAAATCGTTGACGTAGCAGAAACGATATGCATTTTTCTCCAGCAAATCCAGTTTCTCCCCAAGCTCCGTGCGGATCATGCCTGCATAGTAAGCGGCGCGCGCCTCCTTATCCGCCATGAAGAAAATCGTATCTCCCGTCTCAAGCCCTGCAAGCGTCCGGAATTCCTCTTTCAGCTCTGCGGGAATGAATTTGTCAATCGGCCCCTTATAACTGCCATCTTCCATGACTTCCAGGTAGCCAAGTCCGCCCATGCCGATTCCGGTGGCAAATTTCAGAAGTTTCTCATGAAATCCTTTGGACATTTCCGCATGTACACGGATTGCCCGCACCGTCTTTCCCAGGAATGGCTTAAAACTGCATTTCTGGAAAAATTCTGTCACGTCCACAATGCGCAGGGGATTGCGCAAATCGGGTTTGTCCGTGCCAAACTCCAGCATTGCCTGTTTGTAACTGATAATGGGGAACGGCGTCTGCGTCACACTGCTTCCTTTTGGCGCAAATTTCTCAAATGCTGCCGCAAGCACTTCCTCCCCAACCTGGAACACATCTTCCTGCGTTGCGAAACTCATCTCAAAATCGAGCTGGTAAAATTCTCCCGGGGAACGGTCCGCCCTCGCATCTTCATCACGGAAACAGGGGGCAATCTGAAAATATTTATCAAATCCAGACACCATCAAAAGCTGTTTATATTGCTGGGGCGCCTGGGGCAGCGCATAAAATTTTCCTTTGTATTTCCGGGAAGGCACGATATAATCCCGTGCGCCTTCCGGTGAAGACACGCATAAAATCGGCGTCTGAATTTCCACAAATCCCATCTCAGTCATTTTCTCACGCAGAAAAGCAATCACTTTCGAGCGAAACAAGATATTCTCTTTTACTTTCTGGTTGCGCAAATCAAGGTAACGATACTTGAGGCGCACATCCTCCCGCACCTCTTTGCTCGTCATAACTTCAAATGGCAGCGTCGTATAGACTTCCCCTAAAATATCAACTTCTCCGGCGTCCAGTTCAATCGTCCCGGTAGGAATTTTGGGATTATACGTCTCCTCATCTCTCTTTTCAATCAGTCCCCGGACAGAAATCGCCTGCTCCCTGCGGATGCCTTCTAACAGCTTTCCATCGCGGATTACCACTTGCATCACTGCATACATGTCTCTCAAATCGACAAAGGAAACTCCGCCGTGGTCGCGGATATTTTCTACCCATCCTGCCACGCGCACCGTCTTTCCGATATCGTCCTCGCTTACCCTGTCTAATGTGATGTCTCTGTAACTGTTGCTCATAATGGTCACTCCTTTTCTGATATGGTATTCCAGGACATGAAAAACCCCGGAATACAATTTTAGTATCCCGGGGCGAATAAACTGATTATCCGCGGTACCACCCGCTTTGAGAAAGAATGAAACTATACAGGCAATGCCTGAATCCCTTCCCCACTCTTATGCGTAACGTGCATGGACGTACTGACCTACCTTCTGCCTGCATATTTTGTAATACCGGACAGACATTCAACCAGTCTGCTCCAGAGTGTTCCCTTTATCTTCTCTTCCCAATGGCGCTCTCAGTCGGTGACGCCATATTCCTGTCGGCCTCTGAAGACAAGAGTCTCCTTCATCGCTTTAACTTGCTAATGTTTTGATTTTGAACATCATATCGCTCTTTTTTCAATTTGTCAAGCGTTTTTTTATTTTTTTACCTTCACATATTTCACTTTGCTGTAGTTTCCACATATCTTGGACTTGCCATTTTTCTTGTACGCGCGCACCCGGACATAATATTTCTTCCCGGCTTTCAGGTTCTTTTTGATTTTCGTGCTCGTCGTACGGTTCTTCTTAATATCTACGGTCTTTGCACCCTTAAATTTTTTGCTGGTGGAATACTGAATCTGATAGCCGTCTGCTTTCGCATCCCTCTTCCACTTGACAGCGATCGTTTTCCTGGCTGTGGATTTCACGCTGTTAAGCGTCGCCTTCTTCGGCGTAACCGTCACGGTAACCGTTTTGGTTGCCGGTTTATATTCGCTGTTTCCGGCAGCAGTAACGGTAATGACTGCTTTCCCACAGCCTTTGATGCTGACCTTGCCATCCGTATTGCCGACAGTTACCACTTTGGGCGCATTGGATGTATAAGTAATTGCTCCCTGCCCTTTGGCCTGCAAGGTAAATCCTTTGCTACCGTAAACTTTTTTGATGTCGGATGCAATTCCGCTAATCGCATTCTCCTTCTTCACCGGAGGATTTACAACTTCTTCCGGTGCGCCCGCAATTTTCGCCGGAGCAATTACAAATTTGTCCATCCTCGGCGTAAAATCATCCTGCAGCTGGCTGAATTTATAGGAGTTGTCGTTCGTAAAGGTAATGACATTCTCCCCATTTTGCAGTTTTACGTCTATAATCGTATTCCTGTACGTATCCCAGCAAAAAGTATTTCTGAAATACACGGTCTTGGGCGTCTCGTTGTTCACAGAAATCTGCATGTAACGCTCCACCAGATCCGTGTTGTAGGGATGCACATAATTTTTCCCTTCCTGCGTCTTCATCACAGGTGCAGGCTCATTGTTGGAATAAAACACCGAAAGCTTGTAATCTCCGGCCTCCGCTGCATTGACTCTCAGCGTCAGGCAATTGTCATTTCCGCCACGGAATCCCTCGACTGCCTTGCCGCCGGATGCCGTTTGCTTTGCAATCACTTCCGGCACTTCCACGCTGCCTAAAAGATAGGGATATTCTTCTTCGTCATCAAAAATTCCGCTGCCCGTAAGCACGCAGTTCTCTGCCTCTACCGTATCTGATTTGTCCGCTGTCAGCCCTGCTTCTTCCGTGAATGTCAGGAAATCCAGCACAAGTCCGTTTCCGCTCATGCGCAGATGGTTGATGCCTGCCGTGAGATAAACCTTGCCCGCATCCTGATTTCCCAGCTTAAATTGAAACAGCTCCATCCAGTCCACGCTGACTTTTGACTCCGCTCTGGCGTCCAATGCATAATTCACACGGCTCTTAGAAAGGGTCGCCGTTCCGCTGCCCGCAGTCCCCAACGTATAATAACCATCCCTCGGGGCGCAAACATAAAAATCAAACGTACCGCTTCCGGAAAGGCTGCCTGCCCCGGAATAACTACCCTGCCGGGACAACACAAACCCTCTCTGGCTGGCTGCCAGTTCCTCCGGTTCAATTTGAATCACCGCCTGTTCATTCTCCATAAATGTCAGGTCAATCTTGTCCAGCAAGGCGCAAAGAATGGAATTTAATTCCTTCCCCTTCTGGGACTCCCCTTTGTACATGATTTTCAACTTATGCTGTCCTTCTTCCAGCTCCAGATAAACCGTCTTATAGTTGTAATAACCCCATTTTACCGTAGAGTCGTAGACAAGTTCCTGAGGCTCCCCACCGTCAACCGTAAGCGTATGCGTACAGAGCGCGCCGATGGCACGGTTCTGCCCGCCGCTGGCAACATACGCAAGCGTCTGCGGATCCACCTGCGGCGCCTGGCTGGAATAATAAATATTCATGCGGTATTTACCGTCTTTGGGCACGTCCACGGTAAACTCCACGCCATCTTCCTCCGTGTCGAGGCTGCCCACTTCCGCACGGTTGGAGCGCGCCAGGTCCGTGCCGTTTGTCTTGGTATAGGCCTTCGCCCCGCCAATCATCGCCGCATCTTCCGCCTCGTATGTCTGCTCCCAGTTCTTCTCATAGGACGCAATCGTGCTGGTCTGCTCCCCTACCGCCGGGGTAATCACGGCATAAAAGGCATCCATCAGTTCCGCATCCGGAACCGTAAACACGAGATCATCCCCTGTAAATGCAATATTTCCCTCAAATTCCACTGGAATCTCATCTGCAAATCCATGATGCCCGGTAAATTTCGTGCTGTAAAGTTTCACATGCGCCTTGTCTGCATCCCGAAACGTCTTTGTGGAAGTGATATTTTCAATGCTGACCGTCTGGGCGCCTTTCTGTCCGCCAAAGAGGCTGTAGGCAAAACCCGCGTCATCGTCCACGCTCGTCAGTCCATACAATCTCCCATAAGCGCCTGGCCCATCAATATTTTCAAGCTTCAAAGGCGTTTTCTTTCCAGTCATCTGCGCGTACCATTTGTACACCCACCACGCACCGTTGGGCTTATTTGTATCCGCCGCAAGCTCATTCATGGAATTGGCAAGTCCCCAGTATGGCAGGGACGCATAGACGTCCTCCTCATCAAAAATGGACAGCCAGTTCACCAGCGCGCCGGGATTTCCCACATCATCAAAATTCACCGTCTCATTGACAAACAGTATCGGCTCTATATCTGAGTCCACATAATAAACATCCACATATTCCCTGACCTGGTCGCAATGAGACTTAAAACTTGCCAGCTTATCTTTCTGCAGCTCATGCCAGGTTATGTATTCCGGCAGACAGTCATTCTTTTGGCAAAATGCAAAAAATGACCTGTACGCATCTCCGTCGTATACGGAGAAATTCGGCCCTGCCACTTTGAGATTCGGATTAATCTCTTTTACCGTATTGTAAATCGTAAGCCAGTCGTTAAGAAAAGTCGTAAGCTGTCCCCGATACCAGATGTCGTTCGGCTCGTTGAACAGTACAAAACTATACGCCGCAATCTCTTCTTCCGTCTTGCCCTCTATCATCTTCTCCACGATGGCCTGTACTTTTTCCTGATAATCATCAATGCCTTTCGACTCATACGGCCATTGCAGGTAATAATCCTGAAGGTAAACCTGGATATTTTCTACGCCGCATTCCCGAAGAAAAGGCGTCAGGCGATAGCCATCCCCGGATGGGTGCTGCTGTCCCCCCGCTGCTTTCTGCACAAGAATCTTCGGAGAAATGGCGCTTAATAAGTCCGCAGATGGCACGCCAACCTCGCTGACGCCATACAAAAATCCGGTAGAGCCGTGAAACACCTCCGCCTTGCTGTTCGCCGGATCCGCATCAAAATGCAGTGTAGCTGTCTTATCTACTGCACGGCTGTCATCGACGGCCTCTGCCTGTTCCTGTGCGCCCCCTTGCTGTGCTGCCAGAGACGGAACCGACGGAACCACCATGCTTGCTGCCAAAGCAAATGCCATCAATTTTTTAAACATTCCTGTTTTCATAGAATCCCTCCTTTTTCATGATGCAACTGAATTATATTTTATTTTAACATGTTCCTGCCAATTTGTAACTATCAAATATTTATTCAGAATCCTGCAAGCTTACCTTGCAAACCGGGCAGTCCGGTACCTGATGCGGTAACCGCACTGTGCGAAACTCCATCTTCAGCGCATCATAAGTCAGAAGTCTTCCCGTAAGAAGTTCCCCCGCACCCACAAGAAATTTCAACGCCTCCATCGCCTGAAGGCTGCCGATAACCCCCGGCACGGCTCCGATAATCCCCACCTGCGCACAGCCTGGAACCGCGTCCTTCGGCGGCGGATTGCGAAAAATACAGCGGTAACAGGGACCTTTCCCCGGCACATACGTCATCAGCTGTCCTGCAAAGCCCAGAATGCCTGCATGGCAGAACGGCTTACCCGCCTTCACACACGCATCGTTAATCAAAAATTTGGCGTCGAAATTATCCGTGGCATCCAGGACAAAATCATAATCTTCCAGAAGGCCCATGATGTTTCCTTCCTCCACAAACATTGGATACGTATGAACTCTGACGTCCGGATTCATCCGCTCAATTGTTTCCTGCATGGATTTCACCTTCGCCTTCCCCACGTCTTTCGTTCCATGGGCAATCTGCCGCTGAAGGTTGGACAAATCCACGACGTCCGCATCCGCAATCCCGATATGGCCCACGCCTGCCGCTGCAAGGTACATTGCCGCCGGCGACCCCAGACCCCCCGCGCCGATCACCAACACCCTGCCGCTTAATAATTTCTCCTGCCCTTCTTCGCCAACCTCCTGCAATGCGATATGCCTCGCATAGCGCATTTGCTGCTCTGCTGTAAATTCCATGGTTTTCCCTCTTTCCAGACTAACATGCGTGTCAATTTATGCTGCTGTCTTTCCAATCATTCTTTATTTCTTATTCATAACCATCCAGAAAATGATGGCGTACGCCTTGTTCCTTGTAGGCAATGATGGTACTCAAATTTACATTTTCCACACTCTTAAAAATATTTGCCTCCACAAACGGATTGATTTTTTTCATTTCCGCAATCAGATGTTTTATCTCCATGCGTTTTGACTCGCTCCTGCCATCCGGCTCACAATCCGTACAGTTTTCGGTAAACCGACAGGCGCATTGCAGGAAATGCAGATCATTGTAATCCCGCCAGTGTCTGATATCATCCTCCCGGATATAGTACATGGGACGAATGAGCTCCATCCCTTTAAAATTCGTACTGTGGAGTTTCGGCATCATGGTCTGAACCTGTCCGCCGTAGAGCATCCCCATGAGGATCGTCTCAATCACGTCATCATAGTGGTGCCCCAGGGCAATCTTATTACATTTCAGCTCTCTTGCCTGATGGTATAAATGCCCCCTGCGCATCCGCGCGCAGAGATAACAAGGCGATTTTTCAACCTCATATACCGCGCCGAAAATATCTGTCTCAAAAACAGTAATGGGAATCCCCATTTTCGCCGCATTTTCTTCGATAAGCTGTCTATTCTGCGGCAGGTAGCCCGGATCCATCACCAGAAATTCCAGCTCAAACGAGACCTTCCGATGCCTCTGTATTTCCTGGAATAATTTCGCCATCAGCATGGAATCTTTTCCACCGGAAATGCAGACGGCAACCCGATCCCCCTCCTGCACGAGCTTATAATCCCGAACCGCCCTGGCAAACCTGGAAAAAAGCTGCTTGTGAAATTTTTTACGGATGCTTTTTTCTATCTCCTGCGTCTTCTGTAACGCGTTTTCTCTCTGCTGCATATGCGTTCTCCTTTTCTCTGCCTATTATACGGACTCAGGACAAAAATAGCAAGAGACAGATACCGGATTTTACTCCTGATATCTGCCTCCTATATCTGCCGCTCCTATATCTGCCGCTCTTCTATTTGCAGCTGTCCTCTTACTCTGCCGCCCTTCTATTTGCAGTTTCCCTTCTTTATCTGCTGCACGCCTTACCTGCTGTATTCATAGACGCGCAAGAGCATCGACCCATCTTCCTTCAGCGTGTAGGTCTCAATATACGCGCTCTGCTCACCCCCTATCACCGTACGGAATTTTGCCATATTCCCCTCGTCCCTTTCCTCGATATCCTCTTTTCCAAGTGTGCCGCTCGAAGAAATTCCATCCTCGCCAATCTGGTACTGGTAAACAAAATTTCCCTCCGCATCAGGGGCAACTTCCAGCTCCTTCACCAGCTCTGTGTTTTTCTCAAAATCAGCCTCTTTCCAGTTTTTGCTTTCCTCTGCCGCCTGGCCTGTAATATCCGCCTCTTCATTTTCCGCGGAAACCTCCTCTTTAGAATCATTCTTTTCCCCATTCAACTCATCTTCCAGAGATTTGAGATATGATTCCGCCTCTTCTTTGTCCGCCTTACTCCCATCCAAAGGAAGTGCAAACAAGGCGTTGACTCCTGAATAATCCTCGTTGCGGCTGATTGCGCCATTCTTTTCATCATACCGATATGCCTCGTTGTTATAGAAATTTCCATCGCTGACGCAGAGATAAACCGGACGGTCCGCAAATTTCTCCACATTGTCACATTCCGCAATCCGATATTGAATACCGTCCTGCACCGTCTCAAAATATGCGCCTCCCATGGTCACAAGATTGTAAAATGCCGGATTTAAGCCCTGAATCAATGGAGAAACGAAAAACGGGTCTTCTCCGTAACGGTCGTCACTGATAGCCGGCCTCGGCGTTCCATCTGCATTTTCAATCGCCGTCACCACATACGTGCGATCCTTTGAGACATTTCCCGCCTCATCTTCGATGAGATATTTGCTTAAGTTTTTCCCGGATACAATTCCCAAAAGCGTAATCCTGTAATTGCCGCACTCCTGCGTCTCATTTACCGCCACAGAGTCCTCGCTTTCAAACGCTGCCGCAAGCCCCTGGTCTTCTGCTACTTTCGCCACCTGATTGGGCGTTAAATATTTCCATGTGGCATATCCTGTAACCGATGCCGCCGTAAGCGCCAAAACTGCCAGCGCAGCGACTGCCGGTATTTTAAATCTGTTCTTTTTACTCATAGCCTGTCTCTCCTTTTCCTGAAACTTTCTGATTAAATCCTCATTGAGCCGTGCATCCGGCTCTGTTTTTGAAGAAAGGGCATTTCTTAATAATTCATCCATGTCATACTTCATCATAAACAACCTCCAATTCTTTCTTCAACAAAGTTCTGGCCTTGTGCAACCGGCTTTTTACCGTTCCCGCGGGAATTCCCATCGCCTGTGAGATTTCCTCCACGGAAAGCTGAAGGGTATAGTAGAGATACACCACGACACGATACTTTTCACTCAATTCTCTTACTGCCTGTTTCACCTGCTCCTCCAGTTCCCGCTTGAGAATGGTTTCTTCCGCAGAATATGCCTGTTCTTCCACACAGCTTTTTACCGCCTCTTCCGTCAACGCACAGGTTCCGGCAATTCGCTGGCGCCAGGCATACTTCCTTCTGCGGTTCTTCCAGATGCGCAGGGCAACAGACACCAGATAACTTCTGGGGTTCTGACCGTAATCCATCTTTTCCTGCAATTCCATTGCTTTCAGAAAAGTATCCTGATAGAGGTCTTCCGCCTCCTGGCGGTTCCCGGTAATCTGATTGCAAAACGTATAAATATCTTTTCCATACTCATGGATGCATTGTTCCAGTTGTACTTTGTTCATGGTTTCCTCCAGTAACATTTGCACCTTTTCCACAGACGTCTGTTTCAGGTTTTTTACCCTTTCATCTATACATTGTAATAACTTCAGCTTTGGTTCAGAAAAATTTTACTTATCTCGGAACAAACAGGAAGATACTTTCACACTTTAACGTGACAATCCCTCCCATATAGAATAAAATATGCTATACATATTATACTTAATAAAAGGAGGCGCGTCATGAAAACCTTTGATGAAAATTACAGATTGCTGAAAGATATGTATCAGGATGAATATTTCCCTGATTTTATGGTTGATAAAATCAAAACCCTGATACAAAACGTGATCATTTTTCTGGAATCAGGGGAACTTGATTTACAGAAAATACAGGAAAAATTCGATGAAATGACACTGGCAATTAACGATTTGCAGGAAGAATTTGAGGAAAATGACAGTGAAATCGAAACCGGCGCAAGGGAAAGCATCGGCGAGACCGTCGCCTATGTCCTGCAATGGTTTGATATTGACCTCGATGTGGAAGATGCCATTGGCGAACGCGAATGGTAGCTCGCCATCCAGGGACGTTTTTAGCGATGGCAAAAGCCTCTGCTTGCGTAAACCAGTACATTAAACAACCGGCTCCACAAAAATGCATATAGTTACTTTCCCCCACCCCGTGAAAAGTAAAGGAGATTCTTTTATCGAAAACCATATTCCATAAATTAAGAAACAGGTTGATTTTTTCTCACAATCTATATATACTATGGTTAGAAGTAAATGTCCCCCATCGACTGATGTCGGTGGGGAATTTGTAGAAAAAGATAATTAGCAGTTTAGCACGAAAAACAAAATTATATGGCCACGAATATTTAGAAGCAAATATTATGGGAGGAATAGTACAATGAGATTAAAAAGAATCTGTATAAGTTTCATGTTATGTTTGTTGATTTGTTATACTGGAGGTTGTGGAAATTCTGATAAACCAGAAAAAGTCGAGGAGGAAATTGTAGCATATCTTAACGAACTGACAGAAAAATATGGGGAAATAGGATATGACGCTCAACATATATATTGTGATGGCGAACATCAATATTTTATAATATATTATTATGGAACAGGATCAAATACAAAAACCCCCGAAACTGCTGCCATATACAGAGTAGACAAAAATAATAATTCTGAAATATATCTTGATTTAATGGAAGAAAAGTCAGAACTCAATAATGCTTTTGATAAAGCGTTACTTGGAGCGTGTGAAGAAAAATATACTGAATATAAACAGGATAAAAAAGAGTTGACTTATGAAGATTTCAAAAATTTTGAAGAAGGATATATAAATGTTGATTTTGATATTTTACATGAGTTGACAAAATAAAATCATGACCTATTCCATGATTTGAACGGTAAGGCAGAATCAGGACGGCAAAATCAAACATTTACGGAGGTTTTAGCAACATGATAAAAATACTATTCGTCTGTCATGGAAACATCTGCCGTTCCCCAATGGCAGAATTTGTTATGAAAGACATTGTAGAAAAAGAGGGCGTTGCAAGCCAGTTTTATATCGCTAGCGCAGCCACCAGCACAGAAGAAATCGGCAATCCTGTCCATTATGGGACCAGGAACAGGCTGGCGCAAGAAGGGATTTCCACCGCCGGCAAATATGCCGTGCAGATGAAACGCAGCGATTACAAGGAATACGATTACATCATCGGCATGGATAATTGGAATCACCGCAACATGGTTCGAATTGCAGGAGGGGACAAAGAAAATAAAATCAGCCTCCTGCTGGATTATACGGATCATCCACGGGATGTGGCCGACCCATGGTATACCGGAGATTTTGAAACAACCTATGCGGATGTAGTGGCAGGATGCCGCGGATTTCTGGCATATCTTCGCAAGCAAGGGGAAATAAAATAAGTCATCTCTATGGTGCCAGGACGTTACATTTATTTCTTTGAAAGGGATGACGCTGTGACAGGCTAACTGCAAACGGCAACCAGGGTTCTCAGGAAGACAAGTTTTCTGATCCGGTTACCGTTTGCGGTGGGTTTGCCCGTGTTTTATTTACGCAAATGGGACATAAAATCCAATCTGATAATTCGGCAGAATCCTTTATTTTTTATACTTTCTACCATTTTTCATATTATATTGTGTTATACGCAATTCCTGAAAATCTTGGTTTTCTTTGCCATTTTAATGTTGACGTATTTTATTTTTGATCGATAAAACTTAAAAACAACCAAAATAGAAGAGTATTATTAATGCTTAGACAATCCATTTACCACGCTGACACATGGATACAATAGATATGCACTTTTTATAAAACACTGCTGCCGAATCAAATGTAAACCATCCCGGCTAAAGAGTGTCATTACCCGCATCTTTACAAGTAATGGCATTACTGACATCCGGTACTTTCTAATTCCTGATTCATAATTGTCCTTATCTTTTCAATATCTATAAATATCAAATGAATCCCACGGTTATGCAATGCAAGAACTTCCCTTAAGTTTTCTGCAAGAATCCTGTTCAGTTCATTATGTACTGTTACAGGCTTATTTTCAACCATATGTATATGATCAAAATATTGTATTGCATTTTCCGTACTTTATTTTCTTCTTTTCTATAATGACCTTATATTTTTCCACCTGTGAACTTATAGGGATCATCCAATAAAGTGCTTGATTCTTTTTATCCTGTATTGCATAGAAATGCAGGCGGTAATTCCCACTTTCTTTATTGCTCATCAAGTATTTATCCTGCACTTTATCAAAAAATTCATCTTTGATATGATAAGAATATCCCTGTTGTATCTCCATATACTGTAATATTCTCCTTTAGGTAATTCTCTCTTATGTAAATTCCCCACCGACATCAGCCGATGGGGAGCATTTACGCACTATACCATTTATATCCCACCTGTATAGCAAGTGGTATCATTTACGAACTGAATCATTTATACCCTGCACCATCAGCAAGCGGCAAACATTTACTTCTACTTATAGTAGATACAGATTGCAAGAAATAATCAACCTGTTTTTTAATTTTGTTTTAAGCGGTTTTAAGTCGTCCGTAGACTCGAAAATGCCTGTGACGTTTCCTCGTTACCGCCGCAATATACTTTTTCTGCATATTCCCATCCATGATGCGGCGGTAAATTATCGTTTTCCTCTATATTCGCGTTTTCTGTCACTTCGTAATGCATCAATGAATTTTTCAGTACCTCTTGTAAACGTTTGCTTTGCGCATTATTCAGATACGGCAACACTCCCTGAATAACATCTGTAATTAAATTCTGTTTCATTGTCAATTCTCCTTTGCTAAATATTAGAGAACGACATGCAACGGTTGTTCCTATGTTAAACTTCTGCCGTTGGTAGAAGTAACGAACTCATAAGATTCATTCTTGATAAAATTTATTTTCACTGTATTCAGACCATTTCAAAAACATTTCACGATAATTCTTTTTGATAAATTTTTTTATTTTCAACACTTCTCTATCATTCAATCTCCCTCGATTCTGGAGGATAGTATCCCCATTTTCTTTTACAAAAAATTTAGCCGATCCCCCTTCAGAAAGCTGTTTATCACTCGCATGTACATGCATACACTCAACAGTACAAAATGATGTAAAATATAGAAAATATCCGGCAACCATATAATCATAATATTTCGGCATATCAATCCTCCATAAATTCAATATTGTCAGATAAGTAATCCTTTACAATTCGGATCTCTATATCGCTCATCGATGTTTCAAGTACCTCACCATCTTCATCAAATACGATAGCCATTTTCGGGTTATTTAGATTTAAAACCCTTATATTTTTCGTTTCTTTTGTAAAGGCATAGCCATTGATAATCATGCTGGCTTCTTCCGCAATAGTCCTGAAATTAGTCATATTGAATCCTCACTTTCTTTATTGGTGCCAGAAATTCCTGTGCATCATAATACAAATCCTCTAATATGGGAATGAGGTCTATATATTCTTCCTCATCTTCCTGATTATGGGAATATTTTGCCATAACAACCAGATAACCATTATCCCATTCCTTAACTTTCGTATATTTCTCCAATGAATATGGTGCACGAAACCGAATAATATAGTTACCATATTTAAAAATCGTATATTCATTTTTACTACTTAATATTGCTTCATCAGGCATTAATACCACTCCTTTCATTCTCTCATGATGTATTCCGACAAATACAACTTCTCCTATATCAAACAATAATTTTCATCCTTTTCTTTAACAGATAATTTTATCCCCCATCCATTTAAACTAAACTATTTCCAACAACTAATCCTTCATACTATTTTATATCATTCATTCTTGCGACTAATCTAATACAAATATTTGAGTTTTTACATTAATTTGTGTAGTAAAATTATTAAACGTTATTTTTCGGTTATTTTTGTCAGATACATTTGTTTTTCCGATAAAATGATTACATCCATAGATAACAACTTTTTTATCAATTAATTCACTGGCAAACTCAAACACTTTTTTGCTTTTTGTTTTTATTGATAAAGATATATATTTCCCCTTTTCTCGCTTTATTGAATAAAATTTAATAATGTAATGTCCTTTGTCAAACAACTCTTTTACTTCCTTTATTACTCCTGAAAAACAAATCGGATGATAAGCTTTTTTATTCTTAATTAAATGATAAGCATGTTCATACTGCTCCAAATTATAATCTACATAAAAATCATTCCATTTTATATTATCATATCCTTTTTTATATTCATTATAAAATTGCAACACCACTAAATTTCTAAGTTCTTTATCATCATCTAAAGCATTTTTCAATTCTACAATCTTTTTAATTGTTTGTAAATATGCCGGTTGTTCACTATTTCTAATATATTTTTTGCGGATTTCTTTAAACTGGAATTTTTAGTTTCTACTGGCAATTTTCCTTGTTTTTCTATTTCCATACTTTCTGTAATAATATGTAATCTTGTGAAATACTTTTTATTTAAAAACGTTGCCAATCCCTCATCTGAGATATCCGCAAAGATTTTTTTTACAATATTAGAGGTTATATAATCACACCCATTTTCATGTGGATTATCTTTTTCATCTACCTTCTACTCTTCATTCTCCTGTAAAATTGTATATTGCATCGAAAAAATTTCTTTCTGTGGATTAATCTCTGCTTTCAATTGCTCTTTCGTCGGCAAATTGGTCAAATATTTTGACATAAACAGTCGGTCCTTATCATGAAGAACCAAAATATCTGGCAATATCTTCATCCGTTTCTGAACACAATAAAATCCCAATGGTAGGATTATCCCCTTGTCCTCGTTTTAAATCATCATATATGCGCACATACATATCAATCTTTCCCACATCCTGATGGGTAATTCTTCCCATCTTCAAAAAATGCAAATCCTCTTCCCAATTCCATCAAAAAATCTCTAATCCTTGCTCGTTGACATCTCGTTATACCGTTTCTTAGTGCAAGAAATCTTCGTCTACTCAATCGGTCTTGCATCTAAAAAAGATGCAAATAACTCCATTGATTACCGCCTATCCACATTCCTTAATATTTCCAGCACCTCCCTCATCAGCTCTTTATTTGTACAGGCCGCAATATCAGATGCCTGCTCATAAGAAATGGCATCGTCCTGAATGCTGTTCACAACGCCACCAGCTTCCATCACGATTAAATTTCCAGCCGCATAATCCCAAGGTTTCAGCCGGTATTCAAAATAAGCATCCACCCTTCCGCATGCAACATAAGCCAAATCCAGCGCAGCCGAGCCGGTACGGCGAATATCCAGGCTGCGGCTGTAAATCTTTTCAATCTTTCGGAAAATATCAGGCGCCATCTCTTTGTAATAAGGTGATGTCCCAACTGCAACAAGCGCATTCTCTAAGGATTCCGCTTTATTTACATGAATTGGCGAATCATTCAGGAAACTCCCCTCCCCCTGTATTGCAGAAAACATTTCATCTGTAAAGGGATTATAAATTACTCCAAATATAGTCTCATTCCCATCCCTCAGAGCCAATGATACCGCAGAATAATTATAATTGTATATATAATTTGTTGTTCCATCAATGGGGTCTAATATCCATCGTGTCTTATCCGCACAAGAACAATCCTCATCTTCTTCACCCATAAAGGCTATATCCGGGTACTCCTCCTGTAGCGCTCCTTTTACAAATGTCTGAACATTCAAATCTGTCTGTGTAACAAAATCCGCCCTGCCCTTTGTGTAGACCTTGCAGTGTTTCGCCTCCTCCCTGGCTATTTTCCCTGCATCCAACACAATCTTCTTCACTTTCTTATCATCAATAAATAATCCCATTCATCCTGTCCCTCTGCTCAAAATATGTCATTTATTTCTTAGGACATTATATCTCTTTTTCATAACAATAACAATCCAAATATATGTCTGTATAAACGTAAAAAACTCCGCAAGCGGGACTGCAAGCCATACGCCTGTTACCCCTAAAAATCTCGGCATCTGATCGTACGTTCCAGCGCTTTACTGCGGCCGTTCCGCCGAAGGGTGAATGCAAGCATGACTGGCAGATCTTTAGTGAACTGTCAACGCGAATGGGTTATCCCATGCACTATGAGGATACGAAAGAAATCTGGGATGAAATGCGTTCCCTGTGCCCCAATTTTTATGGTGCAACCTACGAAAAAATGGAAGGCACGGGACATGCTCAGTGGCCTATTCCTACGATTGAATGCCCTGGAACCCCAACGCTTTATAAAGAAGGCAAATTTAATACGGCAGATCAGAAGGCTATTCTCATGGCACATGATTTTGTTGAGCCGACGGAACTGCCTGATGACGCTTATCCGCTG
>CAJUOE010000203.1 GCA_910587895.1 uncultured Lachnospiraceae bacterium | reverse complement strand
GCACTCATGTTTCCCTTTTCGTGGGGCAATACGACGGTTTTTCAAAAATGCCAAAAATGAACACAAAAAAACAGGAAACCTTTTTAGGCTTTCCTGTCTTGGTGTGCCGTTCTATGTGGCGGCGGTTATTCAGTTTTGGGGTATGGCTGTTCATCAAAGCGGGACTGGAACAGGGCAGCGATAAGCCGCCGTTTCATGTTGCCCTCGGTGTCCTTGTTTTGCTCATACTTACCTTCTTAAATTGCATTGGCTAAATCAGCCGCTTTTTGGCAGCCTTCGGTTTTGTCTATATCGCCAACATTTAATACGCCGGGAATTAAAACCGTGCCTACCATTTTCCATTTATTCAATGCCGCCATACGCTCAATAGGAATACGAACGCCGTCCATGACGGACATATCATCTTCTTCACAACAGGTAATCAGCGCACATTCCTTTCCGGCAATATCCTTGCCGCCTACAACCATAGAAAAAATACGGTCAATGACACCTTTAATCTGCGCCGGGATAGAATACCAGTAGACAGGCATGGTAAATACGATAACGTCCGCTTCAAGAATTGCCGGTGCAATCGTGTTGAAGTCATCATCAAAAGTACAGGCTTTTCCAGTGGAAAAACAGGTTTCACATGCCCGGCAGCCGCCCACTTTTTTTAATGCAGCGTCAAACCGTGTGATTGTGTGCCCCTTTGCTTCGGCTGCCTTGATGAAAGCGTCTGTCATAGCAAAGCTATTCCCGTTTTTCCGGGGGCTTCCCGTTATTACAACTATTTTTTTGCTCATAAAATATGTCCTCCTAATTCTGTGAGATTGACTTTCTCTGCTTCTGATATTATAATCCTAGCAAGAATTGAAACAAAATCAAGTACGCACATACAAGTACGATACTTACAATAAAGTTATATACTTACCCAAAGGAGAGTGTAAAATGAGTAAACGATGCATTTCAAATGAATGTCTTGAAACAACAGGTTTCAGCTATACTTTGTCATTAATCAATGGCAAATATAAAATGACTATTTTGTATACTCTAATGGAGTTCGGAGTCGTTCGCTTTAACGAAATGAAAAAATATATCAGTGAAATTTCGTACAAGACTTTAAGCTCCACTTTAAAAGAATTAGAAGCAGACCAATTAGTGCATAGAAAAGAATATCCACAAATCCCGCCAAAGGTAGAATATAGCTTAACAGAGCGCGGAAAATCTTTAATTCCTATTTTAGACGGAATGTGTGAATGGGGTGATAAAAACAGGTTATAAATTGGGAATGCTGTTGATTTTGATGTTCCACTAGATGCCCTGCACATTCCATCACCTATATTTTTCCCCTGATCATTCAACCGCTTCAATAGAATCCACGATACTTAATTTTGTAATCTTCCACAACGGAATACACGTTGCTAACAAACAGGCGCAAATCGCAAGAAACGTCGCCTCTGCAATTGGAATAATGGGAACAGCAGCCAACTGAATAGTATCTGTCTTTGCAGCCTCTACAAAAATCGTACAAATATATCCAGCTATGCTTCCGATTAGCGCCGCAAATAAGCCATAATAAGCTCCTTCCCATAAAAATACACTATATATGCCTTCTGCACTCATACCAATGGCCCGATGCATACCAATTTCTGCAATACGAGTATGGATATTGGTATAAACCGTGTTGATGATATTCAACAAACCGATTATTGCAACAAACAGAATCAGTCCCCATGCCAACAGCCGAATCTGCTCGAAACTCTCTGCCTTCTGACGGTCTGCCTGCTCGTAGGATAAAACGGTACTGCCAGGAATCCGTTGGGACAAACTCTCTAATACTTTGTCAAATGCACTCCGGTCAGCATCTGATGATAGGATTGGCCTCAGTTCTGCATAAGTCTCGATTCCGGTAAGTTGGGGATACAGACGGTCACTAACCAGGACTTGGATGCCGTTTGTAAATCCGTTGTTTCCTACGCTAAAATAGGTGTCATACCCATTAAGCGATAACAATACCGGAAATTCTTTTCCTGCAACAGCGATATTTGTGCCTGCCTCGATTTGAGTGGTGCCGATCTGTTCCTCTCCAACCTGCATGGGAATTGGATTTCGTATCACACAGCCTTCCCCGGCTTTCAACTGCTCCATCTGTTCCGGAGCTAGACGCTGTGCGAACGCATCCTCTATCCAGCAGTCATTCAAGCCAACGATTTGCAAGCATTCACCGATACCCAAAGTAATGCTGGTTTCTATGCCGATGGGGAGGTACTGTTCATCCAGGTCGTAGAGCGAAAACTGTTCTGCTGCCACGGCGAACACATTTTTATCCGCCTCCAATGCGGCAAGTTCGCCGGAAGAAATGCCGCCGTATTCATTCACAACCGAGTAGTCTCCAAGATGATCTGGCATCGCGGAAGAAGCATCCAGCAAAGAACTGAAACTTTGTAGTGCAATAAAGACCGTAATGCTCATGACCAAGGACAAAATCGTAATTGCTGTGCGTCCACGGTTGCGTTTTAGATTCAGCAAGGCATAAAGCGCCTCGTAATTACGAATTTTTTTTGTTTTCCGATTTCTCCGTTTGATCTTAATATTTCGCCCCGCCATGGCCACGGTGGGGGATACCTTTGCGGCATATCTAGCAGCAGGGATAGCCGCTATAAGCGCAAAAAACAATGTAATGAACGCACTTACCAGCAGAAAAATACTTTTCCAGAGCTGTTTTCTGCAATCAGAAGGTTTAATTCATCCCTGTTCTGCACCAAAAAAATTTCTGGAGAAACAAAACTGGTTGCGGCAGTCAAGATGCCTTTGGCTGACAAAGTTCCCAGCAGAAGTCCAATCGGAATACCAATTACACAGAGCAAAAGCACTTGGGCCGTCACAAGAAAATAAAGCTGTCGTTTCTCTCCACCAATGGCCCGCAAAGTACCATACTGCCTGATCCGTTGGGACACTGCAATTTTCATAATATTATAGATCACCAATCCCGCCGCTGCCAGCAGCAACAGTCCGACCATGATCCCCGCTGCCAGCATAAGGGAGAAGCCTCGGCTGGATGTGTCGGACCAACCGGAATCATAGCGGATACCCAAAGCATCCAG
>CAJUOE010000202.1 GCA_910587895.1 uncultured Lachnospiraceae bacterium | reverse complement strand
GTCCCACCAATGGCAGAACCAAGGTCTTGCCGATAATATATTGATAGCGCTCATCTTCCGGATTGACAGCCACTGCCACCATGGTGGGGTTCTTTATCGACGGACAAACTGCACCGCTGGCAGGTTCCCGAATGTGTACCGTCTCCATTATCGGCCACTTTCCAATCGTGCCCTAGCGGTTCCCCGTCTTCCTCGGTCTTCTTCGTGCCACAGACATTGCAGGTATATTCTTTTTCGCCAGGTTCTGTGCAGTTTGGGATTTTCGTTGCAGTTCCTTCGTTCCAGGTATGTTCCCCTGTCGCCGGGATTTCCTGACCTTCCTCTATCTTAGCCTTGCAGGCTTTGCAGTAGGTATCCCCTGTGTACCCCTTTTCTGCACAGGTTGCAGGTTTCGCGCCGCGTACTTCCGTCTCCCCATGGACGGTTTTGTCAAACTCCCCATACTCCGCATTGCAGACTTCGCACCTTGGCTTGGTGACGCAGTTGCCGCTGCCGCCATGGTGGGCTTCCTTATCCTCGGAAATGCTGCATCTTTGGCAGATGTTTGTGTGTGTGCCATCACCGTTGTCGGTGATCTTAAAATCATGCCCCAGGGGTTCCCCTTCCTCATAGGTCTCCGTTCCCTTCAGGTCGCAGATGCTGCAGGCATAGTAATATGTGGCCGCTTTGGTGCAGTTTGCCGTGCTTTCTAAGTATTCCTCGGTGAGGGTCTTCTTCGAGAAGTCGTGCTCGTGGCCATTGTCGTCTTCTTCGGTCGTCCAGAGGTCTGAGGAGAGGTTGATATGTAGGATTGGAACTATGGCATCATAAGGCCAGGTGACATCTCTACCACCTCCATCAGCGCTATTTCCATAAGGATAGACATCCGCAGCATTATATGTACTGTTTCCGGGAGAACGCAACCACCACCAGCAGCTCCCGGAAGCTTTCCACACTCCTCTCATATAAGCATAATCGCTTATCTGTACACAGCGACTCTTTGAATCCTCATTGTATTTTTCACAAAACCCATATTGGGGATTTTTTATCTCCCCAATGGACAGGAGGTACACTTTATCTTTCGTATTATTCCCTCCCATAGTTCCAAACACAAAGTTATTCTCATTTACCACATCCCACTCTACAATCGCTCCTTGCTCTTCCATATTAAACGCTGAACAAAAAAAGAAATCATTCAGCCAATTTCGTAATGTACAAGATTCCCAAGTAACAGGAAACTTACCTTCATTATATTTCTTGCAGTCCAGCCCTTTATCTGCCATTAGGAACAACGAATCATCATTCTTCTGCAGCACACGCCATTTAATACGCTCCCACTTAAAATAACGATATGCGCTGCTACCAAAATTTTTATCATTACATGTATCGCTCTTGTCGATTCTGTGATACCTCCTGCCATTCACTTCCGCATCCCCATTCTCATCATAATCCGCCCCAACAATCTCATCCGTAAGCGCATCCCCGGTGACCACCGTCTGGGGATAGCTGCCAAAATAAACATAATCCCAATCGGTATAATCACTGCCGTCATCCAGTTTCGTACAGTGATGCACCGGATTTTCTGGCGTCACACGTTCCCTTGCCTGCCGCCCTGCCGTTTCCGCGTGAACGAAATCCCCCGTCATTGCCAGAAGAACTGCTGCGGCAAGCAAGAGTGATATCAATCTGTTTCCCATGTTAGTCCTATGTGCCCCCATCCCATTCTCCTTTCGTTTTCAACTATCTACTTTTTCATCCTCATAATTATCTGCTTTTTCAGGAAGGCTTATCCTATTCACCTTATAAAACATTCTCTCTATCAAAAATTGTAGCACACCTTCCATTATACGGCAATTTGTTTTTCCGGCTCCTGGCAAAGTTCCAGGAATCAAATCTCCCCCTTGACACCCTCTAACCACCATGCTATACTAAAACGGTCATTTTAAAACATATGTTGCAGAAAGGAGCCACAATGCCGCCAAAGTCAAAATTTACGCGGGATGAAATTATAAATATGGCGTTACGCATCACCAGGGAACAGGGCATTGACGCCGTCACGGCGCGGGAGCTTGGCAAGCGTCTTGGCAGTTCCGCCCGCCCGATTTTCACGGTCTTTGAAAATATGGACGAAGTCAGGCAATCTGTGATCCTTAAGGCAAGGGAGCTATATGGGCAATATGTGGAAGAAGGGCTCAAGAACCAGCTGAAATTCCAGGGCGTGGGAATCGCCTACATCCGCTTTGCCATGGAACAGCCAAAATTATTCGAGCTTTTGTTTATGACGTCCACAAACGGAGCAAATGACGTCTCCGCGATTCTTCCAGCCATCGACGAGCATTACGACAGAATCTTACAGTCGGTGCAGGAACCCTATGACCTGAATACAGAGGATGCGGAAAGGATTTACCAGCATTTATGGACCTATACGCATGGCATTGCCACCATGTGCGCCACCGGATTGTGCAGTTACACGATGGAACAGATGAAAGAACGGATGACAGAGGTATTTCAGGGACTTTTATTCATCACGAAAGGCAGGAATAAGCATGATAAGCATTAAAAACCTACATAAATTTTATGGAAACGGAGAAAGCAGGAACGAAGTGCTAAAAGGCGTTTCACTGGATATAGAGGATGGAGATTTTGTGGTAATTCTCGGCGCCTCCGGCTCCGGAAAATCTACGCTCTTAAATGTCATTTCCGGACTGGAGCCGGCAGATACGGGAAACGTGTCTTACAACGACAGGGATATCAGCAGCATGAACGATGCCGATATGACCCTCTTTCGCAAAGAAACCATCGGCTACGTCTTCCAGCAGTATTTCCTGCTGCCGAACCTGAATGTCGATAAAAATGTGAAAATGGGCGCAGACCTGGCAGGCAATAAGAACTACCGCACGCTGATAGAGGCTGTGGGGCTTGCCGATAAACTGAAGAAATACCCCCATGAATTAAGCGGCGGGGAACAGCAGCGCGTATCTATCGCAAGGGCGCTGGCA
Organism: uncultured Lachnospiraceae bacterium; assembly: GCA_910587895.1. Classification (GTDB taxonomy): domain Bacteria; phylum Bacillota; class Clostridia; order Lachnospirales; family Lachnospiraceae; genus Petralouisia. Next base: position 1,864 of record CAJUOE010000202.1, on the reverse strand, counting down.
AAACGGCCGCAGGTATTGTTCTTAGACGAGCCTACGGGCGCGCTCGACGAGGCCACCGGAAGGATGGTGCTGGGGCTAATCTGCAAATTGCAGAAAGAAATGGGCTTTACGATGGTGATGGTAACCCACAACCAGAATATTGCACAGATCGCCGACACGGTTATTTCCATGAACAGCGGCAGGATTGTAAACCAGTCGCACAATGACAACCCCAAATCCGCAGATGAAATTGCATGGTAGGAGGCAGCTTATGATTGTAAGTATCAAAGATATTTTTAAGATGATTGGCATGTTGATCGTCAGCTTTTGCGCCGTCGTCGTATGCACAATGTTTTTAAATTATTACCTGGACCTTGTCACCATCGAGGATTCCATCACAGCCGGCGCATCAAGGATCTTCTACGACGCCCAGTGCAGCACCTCCAAGGTGGTAAGCCTCGTATCCGGCGGCTGCCTGTTTTTGACGACCGTCGTGCTGCTCTGCTTTTATATCGGCCATTACGTTGACACGCACCAGAAACAGCTTGGCATCCTCAAGGCGCTCGGCTACCGCAGATTCTCGATTGCAAAGCATTTCTGGGTATTTGGCGCGCCAATATTTGCAGGAACCGCCCTGGGCTATCTATGCGCGCATTGCCTGATGCCCAAATTATACGAACTCCAGAATAAGGACGGATACCTGCCGGATGTTGCCATCTCTTTTCACCCGGGACTGTTTTTGTCGCTCGTGCTTGCACCGACGCTTTTCTTCTCCCTGCTCGCCATAGTTTACAGCGCTTTCAAACTAAGGGTTCCGGCATTATGGCTGATGCGGGAGCAATCTGTGCGAAAAGTCGTTACTGCCAGGAAAGATACAGATATGTCCTTTCTGCGTGAACTGGAAAAAAGCAATGTCCGCCAGAAAAAATCCCTGGTATTTTTCATTACCTTTGCTGTCTTCTGTTTTGCGGCAATGATGCAGATGTCCTGCAGCATGGATGAGCTGGCAAGCCGGATGATGGCGGTTATGATGATAACCATCGGCATCGTCCTTGCCGTTGTCACGCTGTTTATCGCCACCACCTCCGTCATCAAGGCGAACCGCAAAACCATCACCATGATGAAAGTCTTCGGCTACAGCGCGGGGGAATGCGCGAAGGCAGTATTAAACGGCTACCGCCCCTGGGCGTACCTCGGTTTTGCGCTGGGAACCATATACCAGTATGCACTGCTGCGGCTGATGGTGGACATCGTTTTCAAAAACGTGGAAAATATGCCGGACTACCAGTTCGATTTCCCGGTCATGTTCCTCACCCTCGCGGCGTTTCTCATCCTCTATGAGACGATCATGTTCGCCTATACAAAGAAGATGGAAAAGCTATCGGTGAAAGAAATTATGATGGAGTGATATTTTTATATCAAGTCCCTCTTTTCCACATTATAGATTGACAACACGGCAAAACCGAACGAAATTGCGGTCAGGATAACCGGAAATACCGCATTATCCGCCATTGTAAAATCACCGACATTCGCCTGCGTTAGAAAAATCAGCAAAAATGAAGTAATGATCGTTGCCTTCGAGGATCTCATCGCCATCCCTACAAACAGGGCGATAAATCCCATGCTTACGATTACCACTGATTTCAACAGTAATTGAAGATAAAAGGAAAGATCGCCTGGCGCAAAATCAATCGCAAACGACGACGGCATGAATTTGCTGCCTGCAAACACGCAAAGGTAAATCGCCAGTTTCGTCAGGGTTAGCGCCGCAAAGTTAAAAACCCAGACAGCAATCATTTGCGATGCCAGTATTTTCTGCCGTTTGATTGGATAGGAAAACATCAGGTTCATGGTCTTGTTCTTATATGCGCTTACAATAAAGGAT
>CAJUOE010000201.1 GCA_910587895.1 uncultured Lachnospiraceae bacterium | reverse complement strand
CGTCCACATCCACCACATCCAGAAGACGGCCCCCGGCCCTCCCGCTGTCAGGGCCGACGCCACCCCCACAATATTGCCCGTGCCGATGGTGGCCGACAGCGCCGTACACAGCGCCTGAAACTGGGAAATGGAATGGGCGTCCTCATTCTTTAAGATCTCCCTCTTCTTAAACAGGCTCCCCACCGTCTCCTTCATGGAATGTCCAAAATGGGTAAACTGAAAAAATCTGGTCAGCACTGTCATCAAAACTCCCGTTCCGATAAGCAGCGTAAGCGCCGGAACGCCCCAGACAATATTGTTTACCGCGCTGTTAATCTGCGTCACTTTCTCAATCATATCTTTTCTCCTTCCGCAGCCGCCCTGGACTGGCTGACAGCTGCCTCCCCCTGTATGTACCCTTTCGCAAGGTTCCTGTCAAGGCAGGGGGGTGTTAATTTAGACGTGTAACATTTTAACGCAGTAAACTATCTGTGTCAATTGATTTTTTCCGGTATTATCCATTTAATTTTCTCCTCTTGTATTGAAATCCCTCATATAGTAAAATAATCTATATACCTCCACATACACCCTACCCCTCCGGAAACCCTGACAAGATAGGAAGGAGCCCAAGCTTAGATGGCAAACCTTAATCTACCCTATGGTATTGATAATTTTGAAAAAATCCGAATCAATCATTGCTATTATATACCTGAATCCGTGAAATTGGTTGTTTTATGAAGCCAATCCTAAATCTGATTGGCTTACTCTTGATAAATTGTCCTTCAAAGACAGTATTTTAATGAATGATGATTGATTTTGGCTCTAAATGACAGTTAGGAATACTGGAAAACCTTAAAAAATGGCATACTTTCCCCTTGGTTTTTCATATGGTTACCTGGTAGGACGATTTTACAATTGGAAATCTGCGAAAGCTGTATATACCTCCGCAAAAGCATGCCGCCATATATTACTTCGGCCAAGACCTATCAACAACTGACGGGCATGCTCTGTAACGTGGCTTGCCATCATGATCATGTTTCCGATTACCGTGCGCAGCCTCCTGCGTCTGACTTTATGTTTTGTCTTGGTTCCCTTCCTGCCGATGCTTTCCTGTCCGATCATTCGCAGGATGTTATAGGCCAGGATTGTCAGTTCCAGTACCAGTTCGTTGGTCTCAAATTTGCCGGATGGCAGCCGCTCCATATCCATATCCGTCTTGATCTCGCTGTGGAACTGTTCACATTCGCCGTGGGCATGATACAGGCCTATGACTTCGCGGTCCGTCATCCCAAGGTTTGTCCACCAGGTATTGACCTCTGTGTCGCCTTCCAAAAGGAATTGCCCATATTTATCAATGGTACGGTTTATGATCTCATAACCGGTACGCAGGGTGATGTTTTTTTCCTCACCATCCTCTGATTTATACGAAACCGGTTTCCAGTCACTTCCAATATAAACGGTCTTTCCGTCCCGGGGAGTTTCCACATCCTTACTGTGTTCCTGAGCCATCTTCAGCCAGTCCTCTTTGCTTTCCTTGCGGAGGTTGCGCTTTATGATGAAATGACAGCCCGCTTCCACCAGGATGCCGATATTCTCTGCGGCATCGTTTCCTGAATCCAGGCGGACCAGAAGCGGCTCATCCGTAATCTCCCTGCACATACGGATGGTTTCCCGTAAAAATTCAGGGGTATGCTTCTGGCAGTGCTGTTTTCCTTCCCGGAGCTCACAGTTGACCAGATAACCTTCCGTTCCAATATATGCCATGATCGGCGCGTAGCCGTCATATCCTTTATAAGTTCTGGAGACACCCTGCTTTTTCGTCTTGGAATTATCAAAGGGCGTAACATCAATATCCACTGGCACATAACCATTTGGAAGTTTTCCCGGTACAATGCCATTTTCCCTTAGCATCCGGATGTTTTCTGCAAGGATATAAGAACGCATGGAGGAGCCAATGTCATCCATCCGCTGGCGCAGGGTTTCCTCAGAAGGGATGCTTCTGACAATTCCAAGTGCGTATTTGTAAAAATCCGGGTCGTCATCAAACTCATGGACGGACTCATAAGCAGGTTTTCCCATCGTGAGGAGCCCGATATAAGTGAGCAGGACATCGCCGTTCTTGATTTGGTGCTGTGAACGGTTTGGGGTTACATCCATACGGTTGCAGCGCTTTACAAAGTCGCATTTGCCGAGAATAGCACCGACAACTGCAAGGCCACTGGCTGGGATGATCCGCTCATTGGTAAACTCAATTTTTATCTTTTTCATGATGACTGCCTCCATAGTTTTCTTATGGAGTATT
>CAJUOE010000200.1 GCA_910587895.1 uncultured Lachnospiraceae bacterium | reverse complement strand
GGCGAACCGTCCCCGTCAACAAATAACGATTCTTATAGCTATAATTGACACGTCCCATCAGACCGACATTAGATTCCTGGTTAGAGTACCAGAAAATGTCATACCCCTTCTTCTCCGCAAGCTCCTTGATCTGCCGCAGTAGAGTCGACTTCCCGGCTCCATTAGGGCCTAGGAAGCCATAAATACTGCCTGGAGGGACAGACAGGTCAAGGCTGTCTACCACTGTCTTTTGGCCGTATTGTTTGGTGAGACCGGTTGTAGTGATTACCGGATCTGAGGGTCTTACTGAATCCATAAGGGGTACCTCCTTTTTTGTATTAATTATTTAGACGATTGCGGAACTCCCACATCGCTGACCAGAGCCTGAGTTTGATATGGATGAGGAAAGAACTTATTTGAATGCGATTATTCGCATAAGAGACGGTTTTGAAAGAAAAGAGAAAATGTCCGAATCAATGTCCGAATCAATGTCCGAATTGGAAAGAGCAAGAATGCAGATTATTTTGATTTATTTGGAAACAAATAAAGAAATAAATAGTTCTGTTGCAGCAAAGTTGCTGGAAGTTGAGATAAAGACGGCAAGTCGTTTGTTGTTGAAGGCTGAAAAGCTGGATATCCTTAAAGGTACTGGTAAAACAAAAAATAAAGTATATTTTAGAGAATCATGCAAATGAATGTCATAAGAATGGCTTAAGAATCTATCTCCACCATAAGAAGAAAAGGTTACATCAAAAGGACAGATTCTGATTAGAGCATACGCAAGAATGATATGGCTGAAAAGCATGGATGAATATTCGATAATGGAAACGATGGGCTGATTTTGCGCCATTGTTCCTTTTTTCTTACCTTTCGGGATGTAACATTGAAGGGGAAATTATCCGGGATGAAGAAAAATAAAAGGGAAGGCAGAAGGAATATTTTGTCGTTTACATCGTTTCTATTAAATCACAGATTTTCCTGGCAGAGTCTTTGAACGTATAGGCCTGTTGCTGCTGGCGCATACGGGCAAGAGCCTCTGGATTGTGCAGAAGCCTTTGTCCAAGTGCAGCCTGCCTGTCGGCGCTTTTGGCGGACAGAGACAGACCGTGTTTTTTGAAAAATTTGCGGTTTTGTGTCTCGCAGCCTGGAATGGGGGTTGTGTGTATCAGCGGAATGCCGACAATTGCCGCCTCCGTGGAGGTCAGCCCTCCGGGTTTGGAATACAAAAGGTCGCAGGCGCGCATATACAACCCCATCTGTCTGGTTGCGCCCAGGATGGAAACAAAAGGAATGCTTTCATAGCGTCGCTGCAGGGATTGGCAAAGAGACGCGTTATTCCCGCAGATGACAAGAATGCGTTCCTGTTCCTTACGATGCCTGATTAAATATGCCACAATCTGTTTTACTTTTCCGGCGCCCATACTGCCGCCCATGACCAGATAGCAGGCCTCATCCTGCGGGATTCCAAGTCGTTTTCTCGCTTCTGATTTCGTCAGCTCGCAGGTAAACGACCGGCGGACGGGAATGCCATACGCTATGAGTTTCTCTTTGGGAATTCCCCGCCGGGCAAATGAATCCGTCAGGGATTCATGAGGAATCACATAATAGTCGCAGTCTGTCTCCTCGGTAAAGGGAATACAGGCATAGTCGGTAGCGATAAACAGCAGTTTCGGACAGGGCATCTGATGGCGTTTCATGTAAGTTAAGATTTCCGCCGGATACAGATGCGGCGCGACCACGACGTCTGCCGGGTGTTCTTCGAGATACTGCTGCATGAGGTCAGCCATTTTGCCATTCGCATAATAAACAGGCGACAAAAAAGGCATTTTTGTCACCAGCATACCGAGACGGTAGGCAAAACCAAACAGCCTCGGATGTTTCTGAACTACTTTTACGTAGAAAGCGCCGATATTTTTGGCAATAATATTCTGGGATAACCGGAAGGGGTCTTTCATTTCTGCGCAGTGTCCCCTGCGTTTCAGTTCTTCTAAAATAGCGAGCCCGGCGGTATTGTGTCCGCCTCCGGTATCGCAGGACAGAATCAGGATATTCATAATAATTTCACCTTACATCGTTCGTTTTTTTCATCACAGGTCATCAGTTTCCAGGAAACAATACCGCAAATCAGCAGCATCCCCCACCGCACCGCCCGGATTTTGACAGTCAGAAAAGAAATAATCGCAGTGGCAAGGTAGGATGCAAGTGTCCGGTAATAGTGCGGGGAAATTACCAGAATCGTGGAAAATCCGATGAAACAGGCGGCGAGAATCAGCGCGCAGCCGATGGAGGGGTATAAGCCCAGCAGGCAGCCGAAAGAGACGGCAATGCCTTTTCCACCCTGAAAATGATGGAACAGCGGGTAAATATGTCCTACAACCGGAGCGACCAGTACAAAGGCAAGGAAAAAGTCATTGCAGTCTGTATGGCGCAGAAACAGCCAGACAGGCAGGAATCCTTTGGCGAGGTCACAGATTAAAGTGAGCGCGCCGCATAGAAAGCCGCCTTCCATGAATGCATTTGCCGTGCCGGGATTCTTATCGCGCGCCTTGGCGGTGATATCCTTGCCGCAGATCAGCCGCCCCCATATATTGGCGTATAAAACGCTGCCGGAGAGGTAACCCGCCAGCAGGTAAAAAAGTGTTCCTGTCATACCTGGTTCTCCTGTGATATGTAATATATGCTCTGTTACAGATAACTGGATGAATGTCATCAATATATCATTCGTTACAAGTTCAGATTATTATACTTTTTCTGCGTGTTTCTGTCAATCAGTCTGTGGAATTTTTGGATGACAGATTTGTTCTCGAAATCTGATACATATTCTGGAAAAAAAAGCAGATACTATGGAAGACAAAACCATAACGAAAGGAGATTTCCATGAACCAGATTTCAGACAAAGAATTATCTGCTTTAAATGATTTGCTCTCCGGGGAAGAACTTCTGATTAAGAAGTTCCAGGTGCTGGCAGACAATTGCAGCGACACGGAAGTCAAGGCGAAATTTACTGAGATTTCCAATGAGCACAAGGAGCATTTCCGCAACCTGTATTCCCAGTTAAGTTAAAAAATCATTAGGAGGAGACTATGCAGCAGTCATTTTATTCAGAAAAAGAAATGTTTGCGGATGCGCTGACCGCAGAAAAAACAGCCACAACCCTTTACAACACATTTTCCAATGAATGTGTCCATGACAATGTGAGAAATGCGATTCTCGATTGTCTCGAAAAAGAGCACAACATCCAGAATGAAGTGTTCAATATGATGCATGACAGAGGATATTATCCGACGCCTTCTGCGGAGGCTCAGAAAGTAGATGAGGCGAAACAGAAATTCGGTGAATGTATGCAGAAATTCCAGTAGGATTTCGTTTGTCTGGAAAGATTCTGTCAGCCAAAAAAGACAAGGGATGGATTTACCTTACCCCTTGTCTTTTTCTGGCTTAAAATTTAAAGATATTCATATTTTCTTCCAGTTCGTTTGCAACGTGTTTCATCTTTCCGGCATTGTCGGAAATGTTGGATACAATGCTGCTGACTTCGGTTACGGACACCGAAGTTTCCTCGGTATTTGCCGCGTTTTGTTCTGCGATGGCGGTCAGGTTCTGGACGACATCGACAACATTGATTCTGGCCTCGTCCATCTGCCTTGTCTTGTCGGCAATGCGGGAGACGCCTTCAATGGAATGGTCAATGCCGTTTTTCACCTGTGTAAAGATTTCATCGGTCTTTGCGACATGTTCCGTCTGCCGTATCATGATATCCTTCACTTCACCCATAATGGTAACTGCCTTCTCAGAATCGGCAATTAAGGAGTTGGTGATATCTTCAATCTGATGTGCGGATTCGTTGGATTGTTCTGCCAGTTTCTGGATTTGGGAGGCAACGACTGCAAACCCTCTTCCCTGTTCGCCGGCCCTTGCCGCCTCAATGCTTGCATTTAAGGACAAAAGGTTTGTCTCTTCCGCGATGGAGGTAATCAATGTCGTGGCTTCCCGGATTTTCATGGCGGACTCGTTGGTCGTGTGCGTCTGTTTATAAATGGTATCAATGGAGTCTTTGGCCTGTTCATTGATTTTTTCCAGTTGGATCAGGGTAGCGGAAGCCTCGTCGCCGGAGGTTTTCATCTCGGTTGCGTTGACGAGCAGATTTTCGACTTCGCTGGTGGTATCCCTTACCATGTCCCCGATTAAAATAACGTTTTCGGATGCCTTTTGCGTTTCGTCCGCCTGAAGGCCCGCGCCGTCGGCAACCTCAGCTACGGCCCGTTCTACCTGCTCTATGGTGGTGGCTGTCTCAGATACGTTGTCATTCAGGGAATCGGATGCGTTGTAAAGTCCCTCGCTCTGATCCTTCAATCCGGAGACAATTTGTGCCAGTTGATGGTGCAGCGTATCAATGGCACGGCTCATCTCGCCGGTTTCGTCTTTTCTCTTATTGAGCTGCGCCTGGACCTTGTTTTCCGTAAAATCCATATGAGCCAGCTTGTTTATGACGCCGGTGATTTTGATGACGGGACGAATCATGGCTCCCGCCACGAGATATCCGATCACGCAGCAGACAAGAATGATGAAGAAAGCAATGGCGATGCTAATCTGCATAATTCTGGTGATTGGCCGCATGACTTCATCTTCGTCCGCGGAGATGACGAGGATAAAATCGGCTGTTTCATTTACATAATAGGCCGCATATTTGGTGACGCCTTTAAAGTTGTAGTCCACGACTTTGGGCTCAATGTTTTTGCTGCCGTTTTGAATCTCGCTGACGACGCCGGATACCACCTCATTTTCAACCGGCTGTCCGATCTTGGATTCTGTTGGATGGTACAGCATGACGCCGTCGGAACTTACGACATACGCATAACTGGATTCAATGCCCTGGATACCGACGCTGCCAATCAGGTGGTTTAGTGATTCTGTCTGCAACACAGATTCCATGCCCATTTCCGAACCGGCCAGGCTGACTCTTTCTCCGGCGGATACGGTGATGTCATGCAGATAGTTGTGGGTTAGATTTTTCATGTTATTTTTTACGTTGGGAAGAATCAAAAAGAGAAGAATTAAAACGACGGATACGATGCATGTAATCAGAAGCAGGATAATTCGTCCTTTGATGGATTGGAAAATGTTTCTTGTTCTTTCCCCTTGTCTTTCATGTGTACTCATACTATTTACCTCCAAAATATATGTTCTGCTTTTGTATATGAATTTAAAAACGCATAACAAAATTTATTATAATACTTTACTATAATAACATATAAAAGTGGAATGGGGTAGCCTTTTATAAAAAATGCTGTATAAAAAGTGACAAAAGAAAAAAGAATTGTAATTTTGTACAAAAAACAGACAATATGTGTTAAAATGAGCAGAGGTAATTTGAACAGGAAAAACAAAGGAAGTTGGTTGACATGCAAAGGATACTGGTAGTGGATGACGTGGAGATAAACCGCGAATTGCTGCGAAATATGCTGGAAGAGGATTATATTGTCGAAATGGCGGAGGATGGTGTGCAGGCAATCCATAGCCTTGCAAAACATTGCGAAGGGATTGCGGCGGTTCTGCTGGATTTACAGATGCCGGGGATGAACGGATTTGCCGTGATGGAGGAGATGTGCCTCAGGGGATGGATGAAGAGAATCCCGGTATTGGTTATCAGCGGGGAATATGCGATAGAAGTGGAAAACCGGTGTTTTGAGCTTGGCGTCTGTGATTTTATCCATAAACCTTTTGAGGATTCCATTGTCCGCAACAGGATTCGGAATACATTGGAGTTATTTTCCCGGAGGAATCAGCTGGAGCGCAAGGTGAAAGAGCAGGAGGAGATCATTCGCATACAGGCGGAGAAATTACGGGAGGAGCACTCATTTAACCGGCTGATGATGGAATACCGTTCGGCAATCAGGGAAGTGGAGACAAAGCTGCAGGTATTGAATGAGGAATTTTCCCAGGAATATAACCGAAATCCCTTTGAATATATAAAGAGCAGGCTGAAATCGCCCGACAGTATTTTTGAGAAACTGAGGCGGAAGGGATATCCGCTTACGTTGGAGGCGATTAAGGAGAATCTTACCGATGTGGCTGGCGTGCGCGTGATCTGCTCGTTTCCGGATGATATTTACCGTCTGGCTGATCTGCTGACCGAGCAGGACGACATCATCCTGATTGAGGCGAAAGACTACATAGAGCATCCGAAGGCGAATGGCTACCGGAGCCTTCATTACATACTGGATGTTCCGATTTTTCTTTCGCATGAGAAGAAGTATATGAGCGTGGAAGTGCAGTTTCGGACAATTGCCATGGATTTCTGGGCGAGCCTGGAACATAAGCTCAGATACAAAAAGAACTGGGACCGGGCGGATGCCGATGAGATAGTGGCGCAGCTCAAATCGTGCGCGGATTCGATTGAGGATCTGGATTATCAGATGCAGACCATCCGGGATAAGATTGACCGCTGTTCGCAGGGATTAAGGAAGGAGAACAATAGATATGAGAATAAATAGTAAAAGATTATGTACATTTGTGGCAGCAGGATTATGTTGTGTTACCGTAATCAGCGGCTGTGGAGGAGAGAAGGCTTCCGGAGAGAATTCCCCATCGCAGACAGCTCCGGTACAGGAGTCTTCGGAATCAGAAGGACAGCAGGCAGACCCTGCTGCATCGGATGAGGGCAATATCGGGGAGTTTTCCATGCAGGATATCACCGGCGGGACGTATACGCAGGAGATGTTTGCGGATTATGACCTTACGATGGTAAATATATTTGCGACCTGGTGCTCTCCGTGCGTAGGCGAGATCCCTGATTTGCAGAAATTGTGGGAAGAGATGGAAGGAAAAGGCGTGAATGTCGTGGGTATCGTGCTGGACGCCGTTGATATTGACGGAAATGTGAATGAAGAGACGGTAGAGACGGCTAAGGTTCTGGCGGAATATACCGGGGCGAAGTATCCGTTTTTGATACCGGACGAAAGTAATCTCAATGACAGGCTTTCAGAAGTCAGCGCCGTGCCGGAGACGTTTTTCGTGGACAGTGAAGGGAAGATTGTGGGTGAGACATATACCGGCAGCCGTTCCCTGGAAGAGTGGAAATCAATCGTGGAGACAGTGCGAAAAGGAGGGGCGCAATGAGGAAAATATTGCGTACGCGGGCAGGCGGCGTCTGCCTGGCGGTTGTTGGCCTTGTCCTGATGGGGTTTGGCGTTTATCGCGGCGAGATGTCCGTCGTGCTTGGGAAAGCGATCAATATCTGTATGGAGTGTATTGGAATTGGATAATAAGATGAAAACGAAGGAATGGAAGCGCCATGGAATACAGGCGTTGTGGGCGTTTCTTACCAACAGCTATCTGCTGGGGTTTGCCCAAGGCAAAATTTACAGGGGGAAATTAAAGAATCTCTGTGTCCCGGGACTCAACTGTTATTCCTGTCCGGGAGCTGTGGGTTCCTGTCCCATTGGGGCGATGCAGGCAGTTATCGGGAGCTGGAATTTTAAGTTTGCTTTTTACGTGGCGGGGTTTCTGATGTTCGTGGGCGCGCTGCTGGGGCGGTTTGCCTGTGGCTGGCTTTGCCCGTTCGGGCTGATCCAGGATTTGTTGCATAAGATTCCCTTTTTCCGAAAGGTGGATACCTTTAAAGGGGATAAACTTTTACGGAAACTGAAATACGTGGTCCTGCTTTTATTTGTGATACTTTTGCCGATGTTTTTGGTGGATATCCTGGGCCAGGGCGCGCCTTATTTCTGCAAGCTGGTCTGCCCGGCAGGCACATTGGAGGGCGGAATCCCGCTGGTGCTCATGAACCGGTCCATGCAAAGTACGATTGGATGGCTGTATGCGTGGAAGAACGTGCTGCTTGCGCTGACCGTTTTTTTGTCCATCCTTATTTACCGTCCGTTTTGCAAATACATATGCCCGCTGGGGGCTGTCTATTCCGTATTTAATCCCATCGCCGTATTCCGCTATCGGGAGTATCATTGATACCGTCTCCTACAAAAGCTACACGATTTTCAGAATTTGCTTTTAATTGTTCTAAATGT
>CAJUOE010000199.1 GCA_910587895.1 uncultured Lachnospiraceae bacterium | reverse complement strand
CAGAGAGGAGATTATTGGGATTGTGTAATTCGACGTGGAGTTTCGTGTTGTTGGAAACGAGGCCTTCATCCGATGATGTTCCGGTGGTGGCAATTGCAACTTCTCCGGGCTGTGTGGAGCTTTTATCGCAGGGAAAGGTTGACCTGATTATCACAAACTATCCCAACGCGCGGATGAACGATGCGTACATCCACAAGACCGTTGCCGGTTTTCGGGATGTGTTTATTGCCAATCGCGCTTGCATGGATGTACCGCAGGGCGAGCTTTCTTTCGCACAACTTGCAAAATATCCGATATTGATGCTGGACAGAAAAAGCGCTACGAGCGAATTTCTGCATCACCTTTTTTTACAGCATCAACTGGAGCTTATTCCGGAGGTCGAGTTAAACAGCAATGATTTTCTTATCGACCTTGCAAGGATTGGACTTGGGATTACATTTGTCCCGGACTACTGTCTGTCCGAAGACGACGAACTGCAGATCCTTAAGACCAGAGAGGCGATTCCGGGGCGGCAGCTTGTGGCTGCCATCAATCCGAGCCTTCCGCTGTCACCGTCCGCCAGTGAGTTTTTAAAATTACTTCCCGACGATGGAACGTAACCTGACAATTGTCAGTTACTTAACCATAAATATATTATCAGAAAGGAGATTACACCATGAAACTTTACAACATCAAAGACACAGAAGAATTTTTCAAAGTAGTAGACCAGTGCAAAGGCACCGTAGAGCTGGTCTCCACACAGGGCGACCGCCTGAACTTAAAGTCCCAGCTCACCAAATATATCACGATCACAAATCTCTTCAGTGATGAGTCTATGATTCAGGAGCTGGAACTTGTGGCTTACGATCCGGAAGATGCCGACCGTCTGATGAAATACATGTTTGGCACTGACAAATTCCCCGGACCGACCACGCCATAATAGGAAATTTCAGAATTGTTCCTATCAGAAAAATAGGAAAACCTTAAATTCAGGTTTTCCTGTTTTTTTTTATTAAATATTTTTCCTGTCAAAACCAATCACAGCCAGCACATTTCCCACCAGAATCAGGCCGATGGTGACGAGGATCGCGCTCATATAAGCCCCTGTCCCCTCTCCCCCCGCCAGAAGGCCGGCAGACTCCAAAAGATAAGACGGCGAATATTCTTTGATCGCCGGAAACAGACTGGCAAGATAAGACACGCCGAACGCTGCAGCCACAATGAGCATAACAACAGCTGATGAATTACAAAAGGCCGACGCCAGGCCAAGGACAAAAATAAGCCAGAAACCAAACAGCCAGAATGCGAATACGGCAAAATTAATATGATGCACAATACTGTTATCCCAGAAGTAAGCGTTGTACCCATAAGTAATACTATAACTGAGCAAACATCCCAGTGTCCAGACCGCCTCCATCACACACATTTTCGAGAAATATATTTTCCATCGTTTCATGCCTTTGGTGACAATATTAATGAGTGTTCCTTTTTGATACTCCGCTGTGAAGATGCCGGCTGACATAATCAGAAAGACTACCAGCGCCAATGGCATATTCTTAAAAAACTGCGTCCATGAGGTCAGCGCATCAACCTCCACCGCAGTGACCGTCATGCCTGTCTGCGCAAGCTGGTCCGACATCATCTCCATCATCCAGGGCGTAATTTTGGCGAGCGCCGGATTCATAATGCCAAAGAGCACAAACACAATTGCCAGCACTAACAGCTTGCCCGTCCTTATCTGCTCCAGCCATTCTTTTTTCGTAAATGCAAGATACTGTCTCATTTCCTGACCACCTCCATAAACAACTCCTCCAGCGTCGGCTCCAGCTGTTCCAGCCTCTGAATGAAGATATGGTTCTCAGCCAGTAACTTCATTACCGCCAGCATATCTGTCTGCCTGTTTCCGGAGAGAAGAACCTTTGTGCGTTCTGTCTGCACGGCCGTCTCCTGTATCTGCAAAAACCGCTTTGCATCCTCAGGGCGGAAGAATTCAATCTCGATGCTATCGCCTTTACGGATATTTTTTATCTCATCAATCGTCCCTTTCAATGCAATTTTTCCCTCGTGAAGAAAGGCAATCCGGTCACAGATGCGCTCCACATCCGACAGGATATGCGTAGAAAAGAGGACAGTCGTATGCTCCTTTACCGCGTGCAGGATGTCCAGAATTTCTTTGCGCCCCACAGGGTCAAGCGCAGAGGTCGGCTCATCACAGATCAGCAGCCGCGGCTGGTTTAAAAGTGCCTGTGCAATCCCAAGCCGCTGTTTCATGCCCCGTGAAAAACCGCGGATGCGCTTATTCACGCTCTCAAGCCCGACCAGGGCCAGCAGATCCTTTGCCCTTTCCTGTATCTGTGCCTTTTCCATGCCCGTTATCTCCCCGCACATCTTAAGATATTCCCCGGGCGTCAGGAAACCATAGAATTCCGGCACATCCGGCAGATAGCCGATATAACGGTTGGTCGTGTTCTGTCCAAAGCGGACTTTCTCCCCATTGACAAAAATTTCTCCCCCATCTGCCTTCAACAGGCCAAGCGCCATCTTCATGGTTGTAGTCTTGCCCGCGCCGTTTTTTCCGATAAACCCAAATACAGAATGCTCTGGCACAGAGAAACTCAGGTCATCAATTACCTGGTTGCTCCCAAAGGATTTGCTGACATGGGAAATATTCAAAATATCCATCACGTTCCTCCATTCGTTTCCTTTTACGTTTAATATTTTATGATTCTTCCCTGCCCAGAATAAAATATAAAATCGGGCCGATGAACTGCATCCCCACAAGGACAACGACAATCCACACGGTGCGGTTTCCATATCTGTAATTTTTATGCGTCAGGATGTGCCATAGCGCATAACCGAGAAGCGCAAACTGCACCACTACCAGGGGAATCAAAAACGGCAGTACCTCTGTAATATCCATATTTGTCATCCGTTTCTCCTTTCCAAGCCTTATCCAGTTTCCGGCTGTTTGTTCTGTTTTAGTTGATTTCACAGGCGCTAGCAAATCTTGCTTAGTTTCCGTTTGAGGTTCTTAAATCCATCTTCCCTCTCCAGCAAGGCAAAGGCCGGACTGTCAAGAGAGCTTTTCACCTCGTCCAAAACCACCTGCCGGTTGCGCAGCGCGCCCGTTCCTCCCTCCGTCTTCTCAAACCACTCTTCAATCCGGTCAAAATAATCATCCCCATGCAACACGATCGTATCAGAGGAAAATAACTCTTCCAGGCATAAGACATAATATCGGGCATGTTCCAGCGCCTCTTTCTTTTTGCCATGCAGGCAAAAGTACATCGTGGCCTGGTATTCAAACCCGGCTGCCAGATTGGGATTGAGCTGCCGAAGGCCGTATGTTTCCACCACCTGCGCAATACGGTTTACCGTGGGCTCGCAGGCCTCTGGCTTTTCCATCTGCATGGAAATATAGCTCGTTGAGATTCCCACAAACGAAACCAACGCATTGTACATGCTGATCTGCATCAGGCTTTCCGCCTTCTCCTTCTCCCCCGCCATCATGTATGCCTGCATGAGAACCGACGCGCTCTGCCCCATCAGGCGATCCGGTCTTGACATCTCTTCCAGGGCGTCCACAACCTCGTCTGTCTTTCCCAGCAGCAGATGAACCATGGACTGTAAGACAATCACATCATCGCTAATCCGCACATCATGGCAGTTTTCCCTGATATGTCCGCATAAGTCAGACAACTGCGCCAGAATTTCCCGCTGGCGTTCTTCTCCTTTTGCCATCGTATGATGGTTGAGCCATAAGACACAGATCTGGAAAAGAAAGGGATAGCATGAGTAATATTTTTTTACATATTTCTGTGTCTGCGCCAACGCTTCCTCAAACGGCCTGCTGGCAAAATCTGCTGCAAATTCCTGATACAGTTTCTGAATCTGCTCTGGCGACAACTGCGGAACATACCCCAAAATTTCATCCACCGTAACGTCAAATATCGCGGCAAGCTGCGGCAGAATAATAATATCCGGCATACTCTGCCCCGTCTCCCATTTGGAAACGGATGCCTTTGTGACGCCGATAAAATTTGCGAGCTGCTCCTGGGTCATTTTCTTTCCATGCCTGAAGCGCAGAATATTTTCTGCAATATTTAACGGAGCCATTTCCGATTGCACCTCCTTGCGTGTGAAATCTTTACAAAAACAGTATAACCGCATTCCATATCTGGCACAATGGATTTAAACGATACTTTTCGACACAAAATCAACCGTTAGGAAACATATTGAAAAAAATGATTACATTATTCTTCACTTTTTTTCCAGAATTCCTCCAACGCCTTTCGCACTCCGCGCAAGTCCACAACCTGAAATCCCTCCCATTCCCTGGGAAAAAGCGTCTGATAGTCCTGCTGCAGAAACCGCTCGTCCAACAGAAGGATGACGCCGCGGTCTTTTGTCGTGCGAATCACGCGCCCCGCCGCCTGCAACACCTTGTTCATGCCCGGATACCGGAAGGCATACGCAAATCCCGCATGTTCGTCACGCTCATAATAATCCTTTAAAATTTCCCGCTCATTGCTAATCTGCGGCAATCCTGTTCCCACGACGATGACGCCGATTAGCGCCTCGTGTTTTAAATCAATGCCCTCGGCAAAAATACCGCCCATCACGCAAAATCCAATCAGCGGTTTTGTACGGCTGACGTTAAAATTCTCCAGAAATTCCTCGCGCTGCGATTCACTCATGCCGCTTTCCTGGCAGATGCAGTCCATGTCATCCAAAACATCCTCACGCTGCACGAAACATTCCCACACATCCTGCATCATGCGGTAAGATGGAAAAAACGCGATATAATTTCCACTCCTTGCCTTTACCGTCTCATAGATATAGACGGCAATCTTCTCAAACTCCTGCGCCGTGCGCCTCGTATATTTGCTGCTCACATCCCTTGCCACCGCCACAAGTTTCTGCTCATTTGCGAATACGCTCTGCGCATAGACCGCATAATTGTCCGGACAGGCGCTCAACAGTTTCTTATAATACTGAATCGGAAGCAGCGTTGCCGAAAAAAAGATGGTTGACCTCCCTTTGTCTATGCAGGACTGTAAATTCAACGCCGGGTTGACGCAGTACAGCCTCAGTTTAAATCTTCCATCCTGCTGATGCTCCGAGTAAATCACATAATTGTCATCCACCAGATCATACATATTCAGAAAATGGCGCAGGTTCAGATAGAATTCCTGCACCTCCTTTTTTTCCGGCAAGACAACCTCTCCCTGGAAAAAATCTTCCATCGCAGAGCCAAGCTGCATCAAGGCAAAAATCAATTCTTCGATGCCGCCAAGAATACGGTAATTGTCACAGGCGCGTTTCATTTTCAGCAGATGTTTATTGCACTTTTCCAGGGCCGCCGTGCATTTTTTGCTGTATTCCTTCAGTATCTTTTTGCACTTTAGGAAATCCTCTTTATACAGATTAGCGCTATACATCTCACGCCCGCGCTCCACCAGATTGTGCGCCTCATCCACAAGAAAAATATAATCGCCCTTTACGCCCTCCGCAAAAAAACGTTTCAGGTACACATTGGGATCAAACACATAATTATAGTCGCAGATGATGTCATCTACCCAGAGGGAAGTGTCCAGACACATTTCAAACGGGCATACCTGAAACTTCTCCGCCTGTGCAAGCAACACCTCCCGCGTCAGATCACGATCCCGCGAAAGCAAATCAAATACCGCGTCATTTACCCGGTCGTAATGGCCCTTTGCATAGGGGCAATGCACCGGGTTACAGTCCATCTCCTCGCAAAAACAGAGTTTCTCCTTGGCCGTAATCGTCAGGACGCGTCCCTGATAGCCCTGCGTCCGCAGCAAATCAAATGTCTCCCTCGCCACTGTCCTGGTGATGGTGCGCGCCGTCAAATAAAACACTTTCTCTGCCAGTCCCTGTCCCACCGCCTTCACTGCCGGAAAGACGGTGGTAATCGTCTTGCCCGTCCCGGTGGGCGCCTGAATGAAAAGATTTTTCTCCCGGTAAATCGTGCGGTACACTCCGGCGGCAAGCTCCCGCTGCCCTTCGCGGTAGGGAAAGGGAAATTCCAGCTCCTCTATGGATCTGTCGCGCTCCTGCTTCGCCCGGTATTGGAATTCGGCCCATTTGTCATACGCCTCTGCCACTCCCAAGAACCACTGCTTTAGCTCCGCAAACGAATAATGCTCCCGAAACCTGCGTATCTCTTCCGTATCCAGGTTGCAGTACGTCATCTGCACGGAAATCTCTGAAAGTTCCTGCTGCGTCGCCAGAATATACGCATAGCATTTTGCCTGCGCAAGATGCACTAAAACCGGCTCTTCCAACAGGTTTACATCCATATAAATCCCCTTAATTTCATCCACCGTCGTCTGTCCATCCTGCACAATGATGCCGTCCGCCCTGCCTTCTATGGTGAGCGTATATTCTTCCCGGTTTAATTCTATCTTCAAAGGGACTTCCGGCTGGTAATCGGCGCCCATTCTTCTCTGGATTTTCCGATGAATCCGGCTACCCTCCTGCATGGCCTCTTTCTGTGCAGCCCTGCCGTGGCGGTTGTCGATATCGCCGGAACGCAAGATGAATTCCACCAGATTGCGCACGGAAATTTTAATATTCTCCATGTATGTCTCCTGTTCCATGAAATATTTTTTCCTTTTCCACTTACAGACTTTAAATAATATTTTATCATGAAAGGAACAAAGCGGGCAAGCCGAAAAAAGCTGCCACCCCACGATTTGCAAATCGTGAGAGTGACAGCTTCATCTCTCATCCTGTCTATTCTCAATTGCCAACATTAAGCCACCGTATACTTGCTCAATACATTCTCAAAACTCAGATCCTTGCCGCCATACTTTACTGTAAGTTCCTTTTCCACGCCAAGACCCATAACACCTAAAATGGACTTAGCATCAATGACCATGCGCTGGTAGGATATGTCAACATCAAAATCACATTTACCAGCAGCGTTTACAAAATCACATACCTCATCTTCATCTGCTAATTTAATAATTCTCTCGTTCATATTCCTCATCCTTTCTACCTTGCATTTCATCTGAGTTTTGAAAATTATGCCACCTTTTTCATTATTTGTCAACTTTTTGTTTTTTCTCTCCCAACCGAAAAAACCAAAAATTTGACGGTTATTTTACACTATTTTATTATTTTTTCTTCACAAAATTCTATTCATCTTTTGTATAATTCCCTGATACTTCCATTTTTCCGGTAAAATTTCCTATATATTTTCATATTTTTAGTAAAAATTTATCAATTTTACCAGTTTTATTTTTTTATTGTGTCTTTCATTGCTTTAGACCATGCCAAATGAATCTAATTATTTTTTCAAACAGTCGAATCTTTGTTCTCCAAACTCCTCTGCCACCTTCTTGACTATTTTCCGGGAAAATCCTATAATTATTCCTATCAGCAACGCATTTTTTTCAGAAAAGAGGTTATGATGGAATCACAGCATATATTATCTATCCTGCAACAGATAGAGGATGGCACGCTCGACGCCAGGACGGCATACGAACAACTGAAAATCAGCCCTTTTGAAGACCTTGGATATGCTAAAGTTGATCACCACAGGCGCATCCGGCAGGGCGCACAGGAAGTCATCTATGGCGCAGGCAAGACGGCTGAACAGCTGGAGGGAATCATAACGTCCATGCTGTCCAACCAAGCCGTGAACATCCTGATTACCAAACTATCCGAGGAAAACGCCGCCTGCCTTGCAGAACGCTTTCCTTTCACATACGATAAATTATCGCGCATCGGAATTGTGGCACGCCGGGAAGAACTTACAGCCTCCGGAACCATCGTCATTGCCACGGGCGGCACCAGCGATATCCCGATTGCGGAGGAGGCAGCCCTGACCGCAGAAGTATTGGGAAACAGAGTAACACGGTTATACGACGTAGGCGTTGCCGGCATCCATCGGCTCCTCTCCCATGTGGACGTCATCTCTCAGGCAACCGTCATCGTTGCCGTTGCCGGCATGGAAGGCGCGCTCGCCAGTGTGATCGGCGGCCTTAGTGACTGTCCGGTGATTGCAGTTCCTACCAGCGTCGGTTATGGCTCCAATTTCCAGGGTCTTTCCGCCCTGCTCTCCATGCTGAACTCCTGCGCCAGCGGCGTCAGCGTGGTAAATATTGACAACGGTTTCGGCGCTGGCTATCTTGCCAGCATGATTAATCATATAGGAGGTAATGAACAATGAGAACACTATATCTTGAATGCAACATGGGCGTTTCCGGAGATATGCTGATGGGCGCGCTCTACGAACTTTTATCCGATTCAGAAAAAGACATTTTCTTAAAAACCATGAACAGCCTGTTCCCGGAAGATATTATGTTACAGGCAACATCTTCTGAGAAATGCGGCATCTGGGGCACGAAGATGAATGTCGCAATCCTCGGACATGAAAAACCGCACCACCATTCCCACACCAGCTACCCGCAGATGCTTGCACAGATTGATCATCTTCCGGTTTCTTCTGCTGTAATAGAAGATGCCAAAGCTGTGTATAAACTCCTTGGCAACGCGGAAAGCATTGCGCACCACACGGACATTTCCCAGATTCATTTTCATGAAGTGGGTACATTGGACGCCATCATGGACGTTGTCGGCTGCTGCCTGCTTTTAGATATCCTGAACCCGGAACAGATTCTTGCCTCCCCCATCCATGTGGGAAGCGGCAGCGTGCGCTGTGCCCATGGAATTCTTCCGGTTCCGGCACCCGCGACTGCCGAAATCTTAAAAGATGTTCCCATTTATGGCGGAACGATAGAAGGGGAATTATGTACCCCCACCGGAAACTATATTAAACCCGAAAACGGAGCACAACGAGCTGTCAACATACACTATGTTGACCCGCTCGCACCATTTTTCAATGATATTCTCAAACGATATT
>CAJUOE010000198.1 GCA_910587895.1 uncultured Lachnospiraceae bacterium | reverse complement strand
TAACTTGAAATTTGTTTCCGGAATTAAAAATAGAAACTCTGTCCCTGCACTATTCAAATCATTTATCCCACTGCCATAAAAAGGCTCTCGATCATCCATCGTCAGCGCGACCTGAACAGACTGTGCCAGCGGCAGCAGTTCTTCCAAAAACTCATTCTGCACTGGCGTAAATCCTGTGTATCCATCCAGTACAACCACACTGTCACGCAGCATCCCCGACTCCGGCGCTACTTTCGTCAAAAGACTTACGATCTCATCCGCCGTCACATAACGCCCCTTTAAAAACTCCTCAAATCCCCGATACAGAGTCAGTATATCACTAAGCTTATGCCAGAGGGCATTTTTTTGCTCCAGCGCACTGCGTACCTGCTCTAAATCCTCCAGCGCTACATGATACTGCGTCAGCTCAGACAGCAGCGACTTTAATTCGCTAATATATCCTGTCTTTCGAATATTTCCCCCAAGAATTTCCAGCTCATTTTCCTTCTGGGCCGCTACCTTGCGCAGCACAAGATTTTTGCCGGTTTCCTCCAGAACAACAAAATCCATCATGCCCAGATCATCAAATACGCGGTACGCCAGACGCTGAAAGCTCAAAACATCGATATTTAAAATCGAATGCTTTGGATGACGATCGACAAATTCCTTCTGTGTCTGCATCGTAAACTGCTCAGGAACTAAAAATAAGAATTTTTTCCGTGGATGCGTTCCAGACTCCCGAATTACCTGGTCATAGAGCCAGGTAGATTTTCCGCTGCCTGAGTTGCCTAATATAAATTGTATTGACATTGCTTTTCTCCTATAGAACTTTTGTGTCCTTTTTCATGCTGATTTATTTTACAGACTTCATATAATGATAATCCCACAAATCTGCCCCATTCTGAAAATCGCTTAAAAGATCTATTTTCTTTTTGTATGCTTTCACAAGCTTTTCATTGACCTCATCCTTGACACCCGCATCCAGTTTCAGCAGATTATATAAAAAGGAATCATCCGGCAGCTTCGATAGATTTAAAACCTCTCGATTCTGAACGCATTTTAACAGTTTGCCCTCCTTATAAACTTTCCTCTTTTCCTTTACCTTTTGAAATATCCGGCTTTTCCGGCATTTTCTGCCCGTATGCCTTCTCACGCATCTCGGCAAGTTTCTCTTTTACGGAAATGCGCCCTCTGGGACTGTCGGCTAACATCCTCTCCTTCCCATGCTCCGCCACCTTCTCCGATACTGCCCGGTTCACCTGCGGTCTGAAAGGCGCATCCGCCACCGCTTCCGCATCACGCCCCATTTCCTCTGTATCAAGTTCCTCCTGTTCCCCGTCATTCTCCGGCTCATCGTCCATATCAATCCCATCGCCGCCCTTTTCGTCCATAAAAACCCGCAGGGTGCTAATGTCATTTTCCCAGCTGCTCCCCCAGACATTTTGCAGGATGAACCTGTGGGTCAAGACCTTGCCGGTGTTCCGGGCCAGCAGGCAGAGCAGTTTGTATTCCATGGCGGTGAGGTGCAGTTCCTCTCCCGCCAGATACGCGCAGCCGACGGCAAAGTCGATGTGTAGCACTCCATTGTCATAGATGGGGTTGGGCGCGGACGCCGGCTGAAGAAGGGTCAGCCGGCGCTGGGTTACCCGGAGCCTCGCCAGCAGTTCCTCCACCGAAAACGGTTTGGTGAGGGAAAGCACTTTGGAGGATGTGGATGAGTTTTACCGGATTTACAGAGAGCCATCTATTACACGTTATATGGAAGGCCTTTATGAAGACAGGGACGAAGAAATGGAATATATGAAGTCATACATTGATCAGATTTATGGATTTTATGGTTATGGATTATGGACAGTGATCTTAAAGGAAAGCGGCCGGATTATTGGGCGTGCAGGTCTTAGTGTGAGAGAAGGCTGTGAAAATCCTGAACTTGGTTTTTTGATTGATGCGTTATATCAGGGACAGGGCTATGGTTATGAAGTCTGTAGTGGAATTCTAAAATATGCATGGGAAGAACTGAAATTTGAAAAGATTCAGGCACTGGTAGATGAAAGAAATATGGTTTCTATAAGATTGATGAAAAAGTTGGGTTTTGCCTTTGAGAAAGACGTCACATTGAATGGACAGGACTACAGACTTTATATAAAAAAGCTGTTGACAGAATAGAAGCAGAGTGATATTATGCAATACGTAAAGCAAAGGCGCTGCGGAATGACCGTGGCGCTTTTTGATTGTAGGATTAAAAAAGTGGAGCAAAGAAGCTTGTATGGAAGTTTCCCTGCTCCACCTTTTTAGTTAGATTATGAATATCCTGTAAAAGGGGATTCTAGCATGAGGAGGAAAAAGTTATGACAGAAGAAATTATGAGTGCTGTAAGTGCTCAAGTGTTTGGCGTATGGTTCCTGATTGGAGCAGCGCTGGTGTTTTGGATGCAGGCAGGCTTTGCAATGGTGGAGACAGGATTTACCAGAGCCAAAAATGCAGGCAATATTCTAATGAAAAATCTGATGGATTTCTGCATTGGAACCGTTGTCTTTATTTTGATTGGATTTAGTTTTCTGTTGGGTGAAGACATGGTTGGACTGATTGGAAGACCAGGGTTTGATATCTTTACAAGTTATGAGAGTTTTGACTGGTCCAATTTTGTATTTAACCTTGTGTTCTGTGC
>CAJUOE010000197.1 GCA_910587895.1 uncultured Lachnospiraceae bacterium | reverse complement strand
GAAGCTCATTCCATGCTCTTAAACGCATCGTGCTTCCTCTAAGCATTCCCGATATGCCTGTATTACCGCTTTTATTTTTTTCAGCATAATCATCTCTCCTGCCTCCACACTGGGAGGCGCTTTCCTTTTGTATCATGTATATTTGAAACAGGGGCTTTTCATTCCGAAAAATCTACTGTTTGTATATAATTTTCTCCGCCATTTCCGCAGCCTTCCCTTCATTTTCCAGGTATGCCAGGATGCGCAGCGCAAAGGCGATTGTCGTTCCCATGCCGCGGCTCGTAATAATATTTCCTGCCTCTGCAACCTCCTCAAAGATTACTTCAGCACCGGCAAGCTTGTCCTCGTATCCCGGATAGCAGGCTGCCTTCTTGCCCTTCAATAGCCCCGCCTGCCCAAGCACGCTGGGCGCCGCGCACACAGCCGCCACAAGCTTCCCTTCCTCTGCAAAAGATTTAATTACCTCATTCACGCCTGCATGGGCGCCAAGGTTCAGCGTTCCCGGCATCCCGCCCGGCAGCACGACGCCGTCAAATCCTGCAAAATCCACATCCTCATAAAGCTCGTCCGCCTGCACATGGATGTTATGGGAACCACAGATTTCCTTCTTCCCCATAATGGAAATCATCTGCGCCTCCACGCCCGCGCGGCGTAAAATATCCACCACGGTCAGCCCTTCAATCTCCTCAAATCCATCTGCCAGAAAAATTCCAATTTTCTTCATGATAATTGCCTCCATTCCTGATCTTATTATATATGCTAAATTATTCGGTTTCCACGGTTGCTGCCATGATTCTGTTTCCATGGTTATTTCTATGATTTTATTTCCGTGATTTCCTGGAAGATTTTCGGTTTCCTTGCCTGTATGACCTGATTTCCTCATCAATCATCGTATAATCCCGCTCAAACAGCTCCTGGCTGATTTGCAGATACAATTTCTCCTTCGGAACTTTCAGAAGAATTTTCTCTACGACAAACTGCTTGCTCTTTTCTTTATACCTTGGCATCTGGTTCAATTCCTGAATATGTACAAGCTCTGGACGCCACAAAAGGCTCATTTTCTTCTTCCAGTCTACCTGCGGATTTTCCCGCGGTTGGCGAAGCACATAAAAATCCGGCCTGCCCTCTTCCAGCTCGACAGTAATAATCCCCCACCATTCCGGAACATGCTCCGCTACGTGATGCGCATGGCGGGTGCCTGCCACGATATAATTATAATCGTAATACAGGTTGTAGTCTTTCACCTGGCGCGAAAGCCGGGCGTAGGTGTCCGCATCGCTTTTTATTTCCAGCCCGCAGACGGCGTCCGGAAGAATCATCACCACATCTGCCCGCGACCTGCCCATCTTCTTCTCTTCTATGATGCGCACTTTTCCATAATATTCCTCCAGGAATTCAAACAGCGGCTCCCGGATGTCTTTATCGTACATCATAATGCCTGGAAGAATTTACGTTCCAGTTTCATCTTCCGTCCCTCTTTTCTAAATTGCCTTCCTTTCACCTTTTTCTTTATATCATAAAATCAAATCTTTGTAAATATCGTAGTCTTCCTGCTTGAAAACATTGAAAATGACCCTTTCTATCTGCGCGTCTGCCTGTAAAAATTCTGCGACCGTCTGCACTGCAATCTCAGCCGCTTTTTTCTGTGGAAAATGAAATTCTCCCGTGGAAATGCAGCAAAAGGCAATGCTTTTCAGTCCATTATCGGCGGCAAGCTCCATACATGACTGATAGCAGCCCGCAAGCTGCCTGCAATGATGCTCTGTAAGCTGCCCATGCACAATCGGTCCGACCGTATGAAGGACATAGCGGCATGGAAGGTTGAACGCAGGCGTAATCTTTGCCTTCCCTGTCGGCTCTTCATGCCCCTGTCTCGCCATCAGCTCATCGCAGGCAAGGCGCAGCTGGATGCCGCTGACGCTGTGGATGATGTTATCCACGCAGGAATGGCAGGGTACGAAACATCCCCTTAAAGCGCTGTTGGCAGCATTTACAATTGCATCTGCCTTTAAGGTGGTAATATCCCCACGCCAAAGGATCAGCCGGCTATTGACAGGAGATGCGGGCAGGAATTCACAATCGGTAATCCCTTTTTCTTTAACCTCCGCGCTTAGGTATTCGTCCTGCACTTTTAGAAATTCCTTTCCAATCGGACGAGGAGCGCGTATGTTCATGAGGCTTCTCAGGAGCCGTTTCTGTTCCTCCATATCATCCGGGATTTCCATATCCCTGTATTGCGGCTGCTCTGATAACAATTCCTCTATCAGATATCGCCTTCTTTCGCTTTGCGTCATGCGAGTTCCTCCTTATCTCTTAAAATATACAGATTATAATTCAAGACTATTTGGATCCAGAAGAAAGTCCATAATCCCCATGATTACAATTCCCTCTTCATTCCGCCATAATTTAATCCGGTCTTTCACTACAATTATCTTTTTAAATGAATCGCCAATATGCACCAATGATTTCTGTTCCTGCTGCATTTTATCATTGTCCGGAATGGCAAATGCCGATTGAATATAGTATCTTTGATTGCCACGATTACAAACGAAATCGACCTCCAGCTTCTTGCGCATCGTCTTTCCGCTTTCATCACGTTCGGAGCGTTCCACAACGCCAACATCTACATTGAATCCCCTGACAAGCAATTCATTATAAATAATGTTTTCCATAATGTGGTTTTCTTCCTGCTGCCTGAAATTGAGTCTGGCATTACGCAGCCCGATATCAGTAAAATAATATTTAAAAGGAGAGGCAATATATCTTTTCCCTTTTATGTCATACCGTTCTGCCTTATTAATAAAAAAGGCATCCAATAAATATCCAATATACACCCCAATCGTTTTATCACTGACATGAATCCCATTACTTTTGAAAGTATTAGCCAGTTTTGTCGGGTTTGTCAAAGAACCTATCGCCGATGCGAGTATATTGACCAGAGTATCCATGACATTATCTCCCCGCAGCTTATGCCGTTCTTCGATGTCTTTTAAATACAACTCCCGGCATAAGTCAATCAGATATTTTGATTTTAACTCGTCCGTTTTTCGGCTGAGAATCAACGGGAGCCCTCCATAATTATAATAATCAATCCAGGCATCTTGTTTATCCCCGGGATACGCAGTAATATATTCAGAAAAAGAAAGCGGATAGACCCGCACTTCATCTCCGCGCCCCCGAAACTCCGTCAGTACATCCGTAGAAAGAAATTTGGAATTGCTTCCGGTTACATAGATATCCAGATTATCCCTCCTGTTCAAACCGTTGAGCACCGACTCAAATCCTTTGCACATCTGAACTTCATCCAGAAAAATAAACCATGTACCCTCATCGGTTATACGCTTCTTGATATATGCGCTGAGGCATCTGCTTTCATGTAGTTCCTCATACTCATCGTCATCCAATGGAATCCTGATGATCCTGGATGCCTCTATGCCGGAATCCAATAAATATTGATAATATAACTTGAACAGAAGATAAGACTTTCCACACCTTCGGATACCGGTAACTACCTTAATCAAGCCATTTTCCCGGCGTTCAATCAATCGATTCAAATATAAATCACGTTTAATTGTTTCCATTTCCCTCTCCTAACTTCGGTCTTTTGCATCTTGATGCGATTTCCCGTAATTATATTCTATAGGAAACTGTCAGCAAAATCAATCCCTTTTGGTTATTATACGCCGAATTTTCAGAAAAATATGCATTTTCCCGAAGTAAAAATTCCGAGATTATAAAGCCAGTTCAAAACCTCCCCGATATCCCCATCCATACTTGATAATCCCAGGGTGTTGTTTGCGCACCATCAAGAACGCCGGAGCTCACATCTTTGTTGTGTCAATATTTTGGCTTTCACTATGAGGCTGTCGAACCCCAATGAACGCAGTAATTGACTCTGTTGTCTTATAATTCTTCGAATACCTTCCCAATATCTGCATTGATACAGATGGAGCGGTCTCTGATTTCCATTGGTGCGCAGGTTTCCCCTAAATTGACACAGGCATAGGTTGCCTTCGGATTTTCCGCTGTCATCTGCCAGAATGGATACTTGATAATCCCCGGGGTATTGAAACCGACCGCCGCCTCCAGGAACAATATATTTCCTTCGCGATGGTTTCGCAAGAATTTAGCATACTGCCCCGCCGCCAAATGCCAGCCTTCATCCTCCACAAAAGTCTCATCGGCCCGGAGGTTCATGCTCATGGGCTCCCCACATACCGGACAATATGGAACAAGCTCTGATGGAACTGTCATCTGGGGCATGACGCCTTGCGGCAAAACCAGTGCTCCGTCATCATCGAACCTGTAGCCCTGTGCCGCAACCATCTTCCGGATGACAGATTCATTGTCATACTTCTTCGCATGGCACGGCCTGCTGCACTGAAACAGGCCGTAATCACCCTGCGTATAGAACAGCCTGCATTTCTCAAACCCGGCTTTCTGAAAGCAATGATCTACATTTGTCGTCAACACGAAATAATCCTTATCCTTCACCAAATCATACAGCCTGTCATAAACAGGTTTGGGCGCATTCATATACCGATTAATATAGATATACCGGCTCCAGTAAGCCCAATGCTCTTCCAATGTCTTATAGGGATAGAAACCGCCGGAATACATATCCTGAAAATGATATTTACGGGCAAAGTCATCAAAGTACCTGTCAAACCGTTTCCCCGCATAGGTAAACCCTGCGGAAACAGAAAGACCCGCGCCCGCGCCAATGAGTACGGCATCCGCCGTACTCATTGCATCGCGTAACCTGTCGATGCCATCCGTCATTTTATCTGCTAAAAATCTCTTCTGCCTCAACATAAACACCGCCTTATTTTCGCACCACCGAAATTCTCTGCTTTATGTGATTGCCCTTTTCAATCTCATCAACCAGAGCAATGGCATAATCCGCGTAACTGATAATGCTCTCCCCCTTTTCATTCAGGGTCAGCTCTTCTCCTCCGAGAATGTACGCGCCGCTGCGCGCGCCATCTGCCTGGAAATCTCCGGCAGGGCTGATATAAGTCCATTTTACATCATTTCTCTTACGAAGACCATCCAAAGCTGTCTGGTGGGCTGCTGCCAGTGGCTGGAATGCTTCCGGGAAATCGGGTCCGTCCGCAACGGTGAGCGTATGCTCCGGATTTACAAACAGGCTGCCCGCACCGCCGACTACAACAAGCCTTTTGTCCGTTCCTGCCACAAGATCACTTAAATATTCCGCCGCTTTCGGAATGGAGGGAATCGTATCTTCTGTCCATCCCCCACAGGCGTCCACCAGCACGTCAAACTCTGCAATGTCATCTGTTTTCAGCTCAAACAAATCCCTGCTGACAACTTTCGGTGCAGCCGATTGATTTTCGCCTCTGACAATCGCCGTAACGTCAAACCCTCTGTCCACTGCCTCCTTTGTAATTAATTTTCCTGCCTTACCATTCGCACAAACTACTGCAATCTTCATCATGATGATTACCTCCTTAAAATCTTTTAATTGTTTTCTTCTATGTAACTTTCTTCATTACATCTGATGACGTTACTATATCACCCTTTTGTTGTAATGTCAATAGTTACATCAAAATTTTTTAAAAAAATTTCAGGACATCTTGGACTGTATCTCCTCCTCCGATTCCTGATGCCCTGAAAGGTCTTGTTTTATACCGTTTCACTATGCAGATATTTTTCCGTATCCTTCTTTAAGTCTTCCAAGGTGACGGAGGCAAGCTCCCGCTCCAGCGCCTCCTGCGCCCGGACAAGTTTTTCATCGAGAATGTGGTGGATATTCCTTCCCACCGGGCAATTTGCACTGGGATTCTCATGAAAATGAAATAATTCACCATTCGGCGTGCATTCCACGGCACGATAAACATCCAAAAACGTAATCTCGTTTAAGGGTCTGGCAACCGCCGCGCCTCCGGTTCCCCGCGCCACAGTAATCAATCCGGCTCCCTTAAGCTGTCCCAGAATTTTGCGGATAATAACAGGATTCACATTCGTACTTCCCGCCAGGAAGTCACTTGTCACTTTATAATCCCTTCCGAAAACATCCATACAGGCAAAAATATGAATTGCCAATGTGAAACGACTGGAAATCTGCATGTCCTTACCACCTTCCCATTCATTCTGCCAACCTTAGTCTGGCAGCACATAAATTTTCGATATTGCATAAATTTCTCTTTATTATATCACATTTCCTCTCAGAAAGGTTGCTGATTTTTTCTTTCCTTAAGTTACAAAAATTACCATTCATATTATTTTTTCCATGACAAATAATAACACCATGATAAGCGACGGATTTTCGAGACGGACATCATTCCCTGGAATGAGCCATTTCGGAATGATGTCCTTATCAGAAAAACAACAAAAAAGAAAAACATTTGGAGGTGAATCAAATGGCAAGTAATTCTGCATCTAACACGAGCAAAATGGCAGTACCTCAGGCAAAAGAGGCTATGAACCGTTTTAAACAGGAAGTTGCATCTGAGATTGGAGTACCTTTAAAAGAGGGTTACAACGGTGACTTAACTTCTGCTCAGGCTGGATCTATCGGCGGAGAGATGGTTAAGAAGATGATCATGAAGCAGGAACAGCAGATGTCTGGCGGACAGCAGTAAGCAATTGTCCAACAGTCTGAAGTATGCATGATAGAAATCCCCTCATTCCGGTATGCCCGGGGTGGGGGGATTTATAGTTTTAAGAATTTCTCTCGATCTTATCATAATGTGTCCACATACGGATTACTTTTACAGTTCCCTCATATGCAACATCATCCACAACCGTCGGTTCCTTATAAACCTGATATACAAGCCTGTGCTGAATATTGATTCTTCTTGAATATAATCCATCCAGATTACCTACCAGTTTCTCATACCCGGGCGGATTTTGATATGGGTTGTCCCGTAGTATGTCAACCAGTTTTTTTGCTTTTGAAGAAAGATGAACTTGTTTTAGTTTTTCCAGGTCCTTCAACGACTGCTTTTCAAAAACAACTCGAAACATCTACCATTCCACCATATCCTCGGGAATGCATTCTTCAACGGGCGTATCGGCTCCTTTTCTGATAGACTCCGCCATCCCTTCTATTGAATTCAGGTACAAAGTTTCCTGTATCGCATTCCAATCGTCCTCCGATAACAAAACGGCATTCCCTTTTTTTCCAACAATCAATGCCGGTTCACTAAAAAGATTGACATTTTCTACCAGACGATAGAGGTCCTTTCTTGCATTCGTAATATTAATTGTTGACATAAAAAATCTCCTTTTCCTTTTTTGTATGCTTGGAAAACTTTGTAAAGCCGTTCCTTTTCGTTCCTTTTATCCTTTGAAAATCTTTCGTTTGTCATCCATATCTCGTTCATTTTAGTATAGTGTTATATTCTTTAATCATACGTATTATTTATTTTATAGTGAAAATCTCTGTAATCTTATGCATTATTTATATGAGAATAATAAACTTTTTCTTTAATGACGAGATTTATTATGTCATTCACATTATAACGCACGCTTTTACGTACGTCAAGAACAATTTAAACGGAAACACAATATTTTCCTTTCTGCCATCTGTCTGCCAAATATAACCGACTATCGCAAATCTATTGCATCCCTTCCCCTCTTCTCCTATAATAAGCACACAGAAAACAAAACAATAGAATCCCACCCGGGAGGAGGTGAATCCATGCAGGTAGAAGTCCAAATCGACGCATCCCACACCGAGCCAAAAATTATCATCCTGACTGCTTCGGTAACGGAAGAAGTAGACGCAATCCTGAAGAAACTGTCCGACAATATTCCGCAAATCATTTCCGGCAGCAGGGATGGTAAAATTGAGATTCTGGAGCAGGCTGATTTAATTCGGCTCTACGCAAACGCCGGCAAAGTCTTTGCCGTAACCGAAAAAGGCGAATACGCCCTGCGTCTTCGCTTATACGAGCTGGAAGAATGTCTGGATGCACATTGTTTCGTACGTATCTCCAACTCGGAAATTATCAATCTGAGAAAGGTTGACCACTTTGACTTAAGCTTTACCGGTACGATTTGCGTCAAATTTGCAAATCATACGACAACATACGTTTCCAGGCGTTACGTTTCAAAAATCAAAAAAATATTAGGAATATGAGGTGAAGAACATGAGAAAAAAAATATTACTGCGCGGCGCGATTGGCTTTCCGATTGGAATTGCGATTGGATATGGCATTACCATTCTGCTCTCGCTTATCTTTGCAGACGGCTATTACTCTCCCTGCGTGCCCGAGCTGGTTACTGCCATAGGAAGTGAAATCAACGCCGTGATCGTCCAGGCATTGCTTTGCGGACTGTTAGGCGTGGGGTTCGGCGCCAGCTCCGTCATATGGGAGCTGGAACACTGGAGCCTTGTCAAACAGAGCGGCATTTACTTCCTGCTTGCCGCTGTATTTATGATGCCGGTTGCCTGGCTCAATTACTGGATGGAGCACAGCATTGCAGGTTTCTTGAGCTATTTTGGCATATTTACATTTATTTTCATTGTCATATGGATCACGGAGTTTTTCATCGGCAAACACAATGTCCGCAAGATGAATGAAAAACTTCAAAACACAAACAATTAATCGTACGGCCCACAATACTTATAGTCCGCCGTATCCCGGCGAGGTTCCGGTTCTCTTTTATGGAGATCCGGAACTTCATGTTCCTGCCCATAAATGAAACTGTCCAGTTCCCCATTGTCAAAATACAAGATTTCCTCCACCTTTTCCTGATCCCGCACTGGAAGGAAAAGCGTCAGCATTGTCCGGCGGTTGCCACATTTGGGACAACGGTAAATATGGATGCCGCAGGCATACACCCCGGCAGGAATCTGAGCCTTTTTATCTACTGGAACCAGATGTTTCCGGTAATAGCCGGGATCTTTGTGTGAACTATAATGCCCGACCGTCATGTCGGGCAGGGCATACAGCTGCTTATGCATCACATCCATCTCGCTCTGGCAGAGATTGCACCAGTCTTCATGAAATACAGCACGCATCTTTCGGATAATTCCCATATCAGGCAGACCTCCCTTTCGCCTCTTTTAATACTTCCGCCTTTATCAGACGGACCTCTCTTTCGCCTCTTTTAATACTTCCACCATCATATCCGCCTTGGAAATGCCGGTAAGGATATAGTCGCTGTCCATCCGCCATCGCTGGTTGGACGTAAACGTGTTGACCCGAATGCGGATGTCGTCAATGGTAAACAGGAAACTGACCCGGCTGCTGCCCGTCATAAAGCCCGCGCCGCCCTTCCCGTCATCCGTCCAGATTTTGCCCATCCGGCTAGCTGGCAGGATATAACTCTGGAAAGGATTCCAAAAGGACAACAGGGCAAGTTTCCCATGTCCGATATCTACGACTACCGTACAGCCGTCGCTGTCAAACGTATGGTTGGGCTGGAAACCGCTTTGTTCCAGCTCACGCATCAGTTTCTTACGTTTACTCTTGAAAAGCATCTTGCCGCCAAAAACCCACCACAGGATGGATACGGCAGGCGGCACCATAAACAGGATCACCGCGCCCATGCCGCCGTCATAGAAAAACAGGTAGCCAAACAGATAGCAGACGGCAGTAATTGCAATCGGTACAAATATGTATGCTAACAGGTACGGCACATTGATTTTCTTTATCTTTTCCTGGTTCATTGTCTATATCTCCTTTTCTTATGCCTCACGAAACCCCATAGGAAAATTTAATCCCATTCCGATTCCTTTTTCTTTTTTCTAGTAAAAAATGCCGGAAATATTCCCAGTTTAGAGCCAAGCGCATGGAACAGCGGAAAGAAAATAACAACCGTCAATATCTGTGCCAGCATGACGACAGGTTCCGTATAATCCTCCTGGCTGAGTTTCCCTCCATTGCCCATCATGTCAACGTAAAAATCCGTGCGGCTCAACGGTTCCGTGTACTCGATCTGGTTGATAAAGCTCTCATTCTCCGTAAGGTCTTCCCAGACAATTTTTCCCAAAGGCAGGGTTGCTTCCCCAGTATAATAATCCCCTTCTACCTGCACATTTTCCATGTTGATGGCTGCTGCAACCCGTTCCCCGGACGGAAGGGTAAGCGCCTGCAGGTACCGGTTCCCATAATACCCGGAGCCGCGGTTGCGGTATTCAATACCAGGGGAAATTACCGTGAATGTATCATGTGTTTCCAGGTCCTCAATATTCTCGGCACGAAATACGTCTTCTCCAGCCTTTCCGCCGATCTCTCCCTCCGCCACAGTATGTTCTTCCACATAACTCTCATAATTCTTCGGCATGAAATGCCGGACAAGGTTGGCAGGAAGGAGGCTTAAGCCCACACTGAGCAGCAGGCAGAGCCAGATATCAAAGCGCAAGCGATGATAGCGCATATAATCACCTCCGGAAATATGATAGCATATTATCTTGTTTTGGTCTACCATGGCGCAGAAATCCTTTACAATCACAGCCATCTGTCATATAATCAGAATAACTTTCAGGATTTGATTACGATTAGGAGAACAGTATGGAAATAGAGCGCAAGTTTTTACCAAAATCCCTGCCGGACAATCTCAGCGAATATCCTTTTCACCAGATTGAACAGGGATACCTGAATACAGATCCTGTCATCCGCATCCGCAGGGAGGACGAGGATTATTACCTCACCTACAAATCCAAAGGATTACTGGCACGTGAAGAATACAACCTGCCCCTGACGAAAGAGGCGTACCTTCACCTTCTACCCAAAATAGACGGCCGGCTGATTGCCAAGAAACGATATCTGATTCCTCTGACATCCGAGCTTACCATTGAACTGGATATTTTTGAGGGGGAACTTGCACCGTTGATACTTGCAGAAATTGAATTTACCACAGAAAAAGAGGCGAAAGATTTCGCTCCTCCGAAATGGCTTGGCGAAGACGTGACATATTCTACGGATTACCATAACAGCATTTTAAGCCAGAGGTAATTTTCCAGAGTCATTCTGTTTAAATACCCTCTTTACTCATCTAAAAACAGCAATTTTACTTCCCCAAAATATTCTTTCACAGATTATCAGAATATCTTGGGGAAAATATTATAAGTATTTCTTACAGGATTCAGAACTCAAATGATATTTTTCCTGTATTTTAATTTGAATTGTCTGTATTGGAATTCCTAATTCTTTTAACACGGAAACAGTTCCCCTAATTCCTTCTTCTCTTCCTTCTTCCCTTCCTTCTTCTCTTCCTTCTTCTCTTATACTTTTTGCCTCATATTCCAAAACTTTTCCACCCATAACAGCCTTCACTCCTTCCCTGACCGAAACATATTTCTGTGCGATATGTTCCAATACTTTATTTGACATATCAATAATCGTACATTTCGTATATTCGCTGATAATGCCTTGCTCCAATAACATCTCTAATCTGGCCTTTATCTGATGATATTCTGATTTTAGCATTTCCAACTTCATTTCATCCTGTTCATATTCTTTAAATCTTCCCTCATGCGAAAAAATATAGAAAGGAATTAAAAACAGAAGGTTTTTCTCAAAAATCATCTCTAATGTATACTGCCTGGATTTCATCACATGAACATCATATGTTACGGTTCCGCCCGGCGTAACCATCCTGATTTTTAATTTGTCCGGTGTTGATTTACTGCACCTCAGGTAAAGTACCGCCGAATGCGGAAATGTCACCGTAAGGATGCTACCATTAATTTCCCCATCATCAAGCGCAATCTGGGTATCATACTCAAAAAATCGAACTAACATACTGTCATCTGTACTGCTCTGGCATTCCCAATGATATTTCTTGCCCTCTGCCCCAGGTATCCTGAAACAGGTATCCGTAATTCTTTCCGTCTCATCTCCATCCTGCCGGTTCAGAAAATGCTCATTGGGCGAAAATTTAAATATGCAACTTCACCTTTGCAATATCAATCAAATTCAGCTTGTCGCTCGCGCCCGCATACTCCAGGCTCCTTGCCAGTGCATTTGCCGTGTCAATCGCCGTGATGCAGTAAACGCCTGTCTCAATGGCATTCCTGCGGATTAAGAACCCATCGCGGCTCTTATCACGCCCCTGTGTCGGCGTATCAATGACAAGGTCAATCTTATGCCCCAGAATCAAATCCATCACGTTCGGGGACTCCTGTGCAATCTTATTGATTCTTCTTGCCTTCACACCGCGCGCCTCCAAATATTTTGCCGTGCTCCGGGTCGCATAAATTTTATAGCCCAGCGCCTCAAACCGCTTTGCAATCTCTACCGATTCCGGTTTATCCGCATCCTTCACGGTCATAATCATCTGCCTGTATTTCGGGAAACGGACACCCGCGCCCAGAAATGCCTTATACAAAGCCTCGTCAAAAGAATAGCCGATGCCAAGGCATTCCCCGGTCGATTTCATTTCCGGTCCCAGACTGATTTCCGCACCGCGAAGTTTCTCAAAGGAAAAGACCGGCATCTTGATTGCCACATAGTCTGCCTCCGGTGCAAGCCCGGTCGGATAGCCCAGACCTTTCAACGTATTTCCAATGATAACCCTGGTTGCAAGGTCTACAATCGGAATTCCGGTGACTTTGCTGATATAGGGCACCGTTCTTGAGGAACGCGGATTCACTTCGATGACATACACTTCCTCGTCCATGGCAATAAACTGAATATTGATAAGCCCCACCACATGAAGGGCGCGCGCCAGGCGCTTTGTATACTCGACAATCTTTTCTTTGACCTCTTCACTAATCGTCGGGGCAGGATACACGGAAATACTGTCGCCGGAATGTACGCCTGTACGCTCAATATGCTCCATAATCCCCGGGATCAGAATATCCTCGCCATCGCAAACCGCATCGACCTCAATCTCCTTGCCTTGCAGGTACTTGTCCACCAGAATCGGATGATCCTGCGCAATGCGGTTGATGATCTCCATAAATTCCTCAATCTCATCATCGGAATATGCAATTTGCATCCCCTGTCCGCCGAGCACATACGAAGGACGAACCAGCACCGGATAGCCGAGCCTGTTTGCTACTTCCTTCGCTTCCTCTGCAGTAAATACAGTTCCTCCTGCTGCACGCGGAATCTCTGTCTGCTCCAGAATTTTATCAAACAATTCACGATCCTCCGCAGCGTCCACATCCTCCGCCTTCGTTCCCAGAATCGGCACGCCCATCTTCATCAGGCTTTCGGTCAGTTTAATGGCTGTCTGTCCACCAAACTGTACCACCGCGCCGTCCGGTTTTTCCAAGCGCACAATGTTCTCCACATCCTCCGGCGTCAGGGGCTCAAAATACAGTTTATCCGCAATGTCAAAGTCTGTGGAAACCGTCTCCGGATTATTATTTACGATGATTGTCTCATAGCCTTCCTTCGCAAACGCCCAGGTGCAGTGTACCGAACAATAGTCAAATTCAATTCCCTGCCCGATCCGTATCGGCCCGGAGCCAAGCACCAGCACTTTCTTCCTCTCACTCGCGCCTGTCGCCTCATTTCCACTTCCAAAACAGGAATAATAATAGGGCGTCTCTGCTGCAAATTCCGCCGCACAGGTATCTACCATCTTAAACGCCGCCGTAATCCCATATTCATAACGCATATCGCGAACCTGCGTCTCCTCTTTTCCGGTCAGCTCCGCAATCACATGATCCGGAAATTCAATGCGTTTGGCTTCCTTTAACAGCTCTACGGTCAACTCTTCTTTTTCCAGACGCTCCTCCATCTCCACCAGGATTGCAATCTTATCAATAAACCAGCGGTCGATCTTCGTAATCTCATGGATTTCATCATAGGAAATCCCTTTGCGCAACGCTTCAGCAATCACCCAGATCCGGCGGTCATCCACTTTCTCCAGCTGTTTTAAAAGCTCTTCCCTGGAAAGCGCGCGAAAATCATAAGACCGAAGACTTTCTACATGCTGCTCCAGAGAGCGGATGGCCTTCATCAGCGCTCCCTCAAAATTCGTACAAATGCTCATGACCTCCCCGGTCGCCTTCATCTGGGTCGTCAGCGTACGCTTTGCGGTAATGAATTTATCAAACGGAAGGCGCGGAATCTTCACCACGCAATAGTCAAGCATCGGCTCAAAGCTGGCGTATGTCTTGCCGGTTATGGCATTTTTAATTTCATCCAGCGTATAGCCGAGGGCAATCTTCGCCGCCACCTTGGCAATCGGATATCCGGTCGCCTTACTTGCCAGCGCGGAAGAACGGCTGACTCTCGGATTGACCTCAATCACACAATATTCAAAGCTGGTGGGATGCAGCGCATACTGCACGTTACACCCTCCTGTGATATTCAGCTCGGAAATGATGTTGAGCGCAGACGTCCGCAGCATCTGATACTCTTTGTCTCCCAACGTCTGGGAAGGCGCCACCACAATGCTGTCCCCGGTGTGTACGCCTACCGGGTCGATATTTTCCATATTGCAGACTGTGATGCAGTTGCCCGCAGCATCGCGCATAACCTCATATTCAACCTCTTTCCAGCCCGCAATGCAGCGTTCCACAAGCACTTCCCCGACGCGGCTCAGACGCAGACCATTCGTAAGAATGTCAATCAGTTCCGTCTCATTGTGCGCAATTCCGCCGCCGCTGCCGCCCAGCGTATAGGCTGGACGCAGCACGACCGGATAACCAATCGTATTGGTAAATGCAATGCCGTCCTCCACGTTATGGACGACCTGAGAGGGCGCGCAGGGCTCCCCGATTTTCTCCATTGTATCCTTAAAGGCCTGACGGTCCTCCGCCTTAAAAATCGTCTCGGACGTCGTTCCAATCAATTTCACATGATGTTCTTCCAGAAAACCGGATTCTGCCAGCTCCATGCCGAGATTCAGGCCTGCCTGTCCGCCCAGCGTGGGCAGCACGCTATCCGGTTTCTCTTTGCGGATAATCTGCTCCAACACCTCTACCGTCAACGGCTCAATATAGACTTCGTCCGCAATGTCCTTATCCGTCATAATCGTTGCCGGATTGGAGTTCACCAACACAACTTCCACGCCCTCTTCCTTGAGGGAACGGCAGGCCTGTGTTCCTGCATAGTCAAATTCTGCCGCCTGCCCAATCACAATCGGACCGGAACCAATCACTAATACTTTCTTAATCTCTGGATTCTTTGGCATTACCTTTTCCCTCCCATCATCTCAATAAATCGGTCAAACAAATACCCGCTGTCCTGCGGTCCCGGACATGCCTCCGGATGAAACTGCACGGTAAAAATATTTTTTCCAGTATATTTTAATCCCTCGTTTGTGCCGTCGTTGACATTGATAAATGCCGGAACCGCCACAGAAGGATCCAGATGCTCGGCGTCCACCACATAACCGTGGTTCTGGGAAGAAATATATACCCTTCCGGTCTCCAGATCTTTCACCGGATGATTGCCGCCCCGGTGTCCGTATTTCATTTTATGGGTATTGGCCCCGTTTGCCAGAGCCATCAGCTGATGTCCCAGGCAGATTGCAAAAATCGGCGTATCGGATTCATACAGTTTCTTCAATTCCCGGATGATTTCTCCACATTCCTTGGGGTCTCCCGGGCCATTGCTCAACATGATTCCATCCGGCCTGTCGTTTAAAATATCTTCCGCGCTCGTATGCGCCGGATAAACAGTAACGTCGCATCCCCTCTCATGCAGGGATTTCGCGATATTTTGCTTGGCGCCAAAATCCATCAACGCCACGCGCTTTCCTTTCCCCTCCAGACGCCGGGCGTGGCTGCAGGTCACTTTATCCACCACATTTCCGGTAACATAAGCCTTCAACTTGG
Source organism: uncultured Lachnospiraceae bacterium (assembly GCA_910587895.1). Classification (GTDB taxonomy): domain Bacteria; phylum Bacillota; class Clostridia; order Lachnospirales; family Lachnospiraceae; genus Petralouisia. Next base: position 597 of record CAJUOE010000197.1, on the reverse strand, counting down.
GAAGGATTTCGGCGATCTTATAATCCTCATTGGTGGTAATCATTCCATTCATCGTTCCTTTTTCCCTGAGGATTTTGGTCAGTGCCCTCGTATCAATGCCCGCAATGCCGGGAATATCATGTTGTCCCAGAAAATCCTCAAGCGTTCCTTCACACCGGAAATTGCTCGGCATTCTGGACAATTCCCGCACAATATAACCGTCCGGCCACGGTCTGGCGGACTCCATATCCGGTGTAATTCCATAATTTCCAATCAACGGGTATGTCATGACTACTGCCTGTCCGGCATAAGAAGGGTCTGTCAAGACCTCAAGATAACCTGTCATAGAAGTGTTAAAGACAATTTCACTGATAACTTCCCTCGTAGAACCAATACTGCTGCCCTCAAATACTGTTCCGTCTTCCAGTATTTGAGGGCAGCAGTATTGGTTCTACGAGGGAAGTTATCAGTGAAATTGTGGAATAGATAAAAGCTATTTAATAAGAAAAGGAGAACAGAACATGGAAAGAGATGAAAAATTAAAAGCATTGGATGCGGCTTTAGGGCAGCAGTATTGGTTCTACGAGGGAAGTTATCAGTGAAATTGTCTTTAACACT
>CAJUOE010000196.1 GCA_910587895.1 uncultured Lachnospiraceae bacterium | reverse complement strand
TGTGCTGTCAAATACTTCATAGTGATTTCTGTGCAGCATGTCCATATACCAGTAATGTCCGGTGCTTTTCTCTCTATATACAACGGCTCCTTGTACCGGGCTTATACCGGTACATTTTTCAAAGACATATGGAGATTTTAAGGCAGTAGATGATATTTCATTTACGGTAGATGAGGGAAGCATCTTTGCGTTCCTCGGGCCCAACGGCGCAGGCAAGAGCACCACGATTAATACCTTATGTACGATTCTGGATAAAACGGAGGGAAATATCCGAATCAACGGGCATGATGTTTCCAAAGAAAAGAGGGCAGTCAGAAAAGATATCGGCATTGTATTCCAGGATTCCACGCTGGATGCGAAAATGACGGTGGAGGAAGATCTGAAATATCATTGCAGCTTTTATAAGGTTCCGAAAAATGAGGTTACAGAGCGCATTGATTTTGCCCTTGGCTTAGTGGAACTTACAGATTGGAAAAGGGCGGTTGTCGGCAGCCTTTCCGGCGGAATGAAGCGCCGTGCGGAGATTGCGAGAGGGCTTGTGCATTTTCCAAAGGTTTTGTTTTTAGATGAACCAACAACCGGGCTTGACCCGCAGACAAGGGCAAATGTATGGGAATATATCCAGAAAATGCAAAAGCAGAAAAACATGACGATTTTTTTGACGACACATTATATGGATGAAGCCGAGGTATGCTCAAAGGTTGTGGTTATGGATCATGGGAAGATTGTTGCCCATGACACGCCGGAGAACTTAAAACACCAGTATACCGGAACCGAGGTGGATGCAAGCTGTACGCATACGGAAACCTTGGAAAAGATATTGGAGGAGCAAAAGATTCCTTATAAAAAAGCAGAAAACAAGATTGTTTTCCATACAAAGAAAGCATCTGATGCGCTTGCTGTTTTGGCAGAGTGTAAAGATACGATTCTTGATTTTGAAGCTAAAAACGGAACATTGAACGAGGTTTTCCTCGCAATCACAGGAAAGGAGATTAGGCAGTCATGAATCCAGTTACAGCAATTATACAGAGGAATTTATTAAATTACACCAGAAACAGGGGGAGGATGATTGGGAGCATCGTGATGTCCATGTTCATGCTGGTGATGTTTTCCTTTATGATGAAATCTTCCATGAGCGGTTTTGGCGAACCCATGAATTATTTGATTGCAGGCGTCATTATTATGACTGTTTTTCAGACGGGTATCAATAATTCGTCAGATATCCTGTCGGATATTTCAGACGGATATATGAAAGAGGTTATGGTTGCGCCGATTGCACGTTCCCAGATTTCTATCGGAAATATCCTGTCGGGGGCAGCCGTTTCTACTATACAGGGGACTCTTACCATGATAATCAGCCTGTTCATTGGATTTAGGATCAATGTGCTTCAGGTTTTACTGTTGATTGTGGTAATGCTGGTTTCAGCGATGACTTTCAGCGCAGTCGGCTTGTTTTTAGCGACTGTGTCACGCAATTCCCCTTCGTTCCAGACAATCAGCTCCATGATTATGATGCCGCTGACGTTTGTTTCCGGCGCATATATACCGACTACGATGATGCCCGGTTTTCTTCTGCCAGTCGTATATCTGAATCCGCTTACCTATGTGACATCTATTTTCCGGTATATTGCGCTCGGGGCATACAAAATGAGTTCTGCCGAACTTGTGCGTGAGGGAATGGCATTTGATATACATGGCTTTATCATAACACCGATTATGGGGCTTATGATTACGGTTCTTATCGGAACGGTTTTCTTTGCATTGAGTGTCGGGAAGTTTAATCAGGCAGATTTTTCTACGGTAAAAGTGGCAAGGGCAATGCGGGGAGGCGGAGCACCAAGATAAGTATGGAAAGATAAGTATGAAAAGTAGAAAGTTGTTACTCAATAAAAAAACGGTAAGTCTGCTTGCTGGTCTGTTTATCCTTTACAGTCTGATGGGCTTCATGACTTCCCTGTTTTTAATTGGAAGCGGCAAAAGTTATCGTGTTTACGAGGAACTTGCAGCCGACTATGAGGGAACGATTGATGAAGGGAAGGCTGTCTGGGCGAAAAAAGTATATGAAGAAGTAAGCGCCCGTTATGGTACAGATTCCCGGATGATTGCCAGAAGTATCAAAGACCAGCCTGAAACAATGCTGGCAATAAAAACGGAGGTC
>CAJUOE010000195.1 GCA_910587895.1 uncultured Lachnospiraceae bacterium | reverse complement strand
TGATATCCATCATGGAACCTTTGATACCGTATTTGTTTAATTCCAGCATACTGTGGGTCAGCTTATTCAGGCGTTCAGTTTCAAATAAAATAATATTCAGATATTTATCCTGTCTCTCATGTGGAATGGTACCGTCCATGATGGCTTCGATATATCCCTTGATGGAGGTGAGCGGTGAGCGGAAATCGTGGGAGACATTGGCAATAAATTTCCGCTGGTCTTCCTCCAGCGTGGAGAGTTCTGTGGCCATATAGTTGATGGAGTCGGCCAGATAACCCATTTCATCGTTGGTGTGAATATCTATTTTCGTATCAAAATTTCCACTGGAATAGTCCCTCGCTGCGCGGGTCATTTTCCGGATGGGAATATAGATGATAAATGTAAACAGGATTAACACAATGAACGCACAGAGAAAAATAAGGGCAAGCGTTATGTAGGAAATATTTAAAAGCCCGTCCTTGTAGGCAGTCAGTTCTGATAGCGGCTTGTGAATCAATACGTATCCGCGGACTTTGTAACCGATGGTTATGGGAGAAAACACGGATAGCATATTTTCAGAAAACATATCAAAGAATGTTCCTTCCTGATAATATTTTGTACCAAAAGAAGAGATGTCAAATGTCTGAATCGTTTCATCTTTTGCGGAATCCGGACGGCTGTTTATGAGGATATGTCCATTGTTGTCAACGACCCAGATATCTGTATCCAGGTAAGTTGCAATCGCCTTAAAATGGGATTCCACATCATCCAAAGTCATTGTTCCCCGGTAATAGTTGGAAGCATAGTTTCCGGCAAGAAGGTTGGATTCACGATACAGGCTGGAAATCGTCTGTTTTTCCAGATAATGTAAAGTCAGGTAGGAAGTAAGTGTGGAAACCGTCAGAAAACCAAGGATTCCAAACAGGACATATCCCAGTAAAAATTTTAAATACAGGGTGCGTTTCACGATTTCACCTCAAATTTATAGCCGATGCCCCAGACGGTAGCAAGGCTCCATGATTTGTGATCTTTGATTTTCTCTCGCAGGCGTTTGACATGGACGTCAACCGTGCGCGTGTCTCCAATGTATTCGTAGCCCCAGATATGGTCCAAAAGCTGCTCTCTGGTAAAAACCTGGTTGGGAGAGGAGGCAAGAAAATACAAAAGCTCCAGTTCCTTGGGCGGCATATCAATGCGTGTACCCTGGTAGATAACGGAATAGTTGCTTTGGTTGATGGTAAGGTCAGGATATTCCACGCATTTGATGTCGGGGACGGTGTTTTCCTGTTTGGCAGGCTGATAGCGGCGGAGCACCGCCTTTACGCGGGCCACCAGTTCCTTGGAGTCAAAAGGTTTCATGATATAGTCATCCGCTCCGAGTTCCAGTCCCAATACCTTGTCAAATATTTCGCCTTTTGCCGAGAGCATGATGATCGGGATGTTGGATTTGGCACGGATTTCCCGGCAGACCTGATAACCGTCAATGCCCGGCAGCATCAGGTCAAGCAGGATGAGGTTGGGGGCGTACTGTTCATATACCTGCAACGCCTCCTCGCCGTCATGCACCATCTGCGTGTCGTAACATTCTTTTGTCAGGTAAAGGGATATCAGTTCTGCAATATTTACATCATCATCTACGATAAGTATTTTCTGTTTTGAAACCATTGAGCCCTCCTTTCTATTTTAAGAAAAAGTTGCGATTGTAACGCCGGAGTCTCCTTCTCCGAATTCACCCAGACGAAAAGATTCCACATATTTCAGGCGTTTTAAGTGACTGTGGACTGCCTTTCGCAACGCGCCTGTGCCTTTGCCGTGGACAATGCGCACGGACGGCATATGGGCGAGGTAGGCGTCGTCCAGGTATTTATCCAGCAAAACAATGGCCTCGTCCGTTGTCTTGCCAATCAGGTTGATTTCCGTGGAAATGGAAGAGGATTTCGCCATTTTTAATTTTCCGGCTCCCGTGGTTTTTTTGCCATTGCTGTAAGCGGGTGCATCTTCCAGTAATACCAGATCCCGGATGTTTACCAGGGAACGGAGAATGCCCATCTGTACATACAAATCCCCTTTGTCGTTCGGGAGCGTATGGACAGTGCCCTTGAGGTTCATGCTGAGAACTTTTACAGAATCGCCAATGCGCAGATTTTTGGGTATCTTGTGGTTGGCTGCCTGTTCTTTTGTTTTTGCAGCCATATTTTTTTCCAGACCGCTCATTTTGTCGCGAAGCCTGCTGCGCTCCTGCTCCATTTCTTTGACGTTTGCATTCGCCTGCCCATATTTGTGAAAATTCTTTATCGTCTTGTCGGCAACTTCTTTCGCCTCGCGGAGAATGGCATGAGCCTCTTCGTTCGCCTGGCGGATGATTTTATCGCGCTGGCTTTCCAGGCGTTCCTGTTTTTCTTCCAGTTTTTTCTTCGACTGTTCAATTTCCTGCCGGTAATGCTCTGCCTCCAGACGCTCCTGTTCGATGGTAATGCGGCTGGTTTCCAGATCGGCAATCAAATCCTCAAAACTTTCTTCCTGCTGCGAAATGCGTCCCTTTGCATCTTCGATAATGTCTGCGGGAAGTCCGATTTTGCCGGAAATGGCAAAGGCATTACTTTTGCCGGGAATTCCGATCAAAAGCCGATAAGTCGGGCTCAACGTTTCTACGGAAAATTCGCAGCTTGCATTTTCCACGCCCGGCGTGGACAGTGCGAACACCTTTAGTTCGCTGTAGTGCGTCGTTGCCATCGTACGGATGCCGTAATCGTGCAGCCTTGATAAGATGGAAATGGCAAGTGCGGCTCCTTCGGTGGGGTCTGTTCCGGCGCAGAGCTCGTCAAATAGCACCAGTGAATGCTCATCTGCATGTTTTAAAATAGAAACAATATTTGTCATATGGGAGGAAAAGGTACTGAGGCTCTGCTCAATGCTCTGCTCATCGCCAATATCTGCAAATACATTCGTAAATACGGAAAGCTCGGAGCGGTCATTTGCAGGGATATGCAGCCCCGCCTGCCCCATCAGCGTAAACAGTCCTACCGTTTTCAATGAAACTGTTTTACCGCCGGTGTTCGGACCTGTGACAATTAGCAAATCAAATTCGTCACCGAGGCGAACATCAATGGGCACAACCGTATGGCTGTCAAGCAGCGGGTGGCGTCCTTTGCGGATGCGGATACGATGCTCGGTATTAAAGACCGGGGCGGTTCCATTGTATTGTTTGGCAAGAGAGGCTTTTGCAAATATAAAGTCCAGTTCGGTCAGGGTTTTATAATTGTCCTGGAGAGCAGGAATGTATTCCGCTGCCTGGCTGCTTAATTCGGCAAGGATTTTTTCGATTTCCTCCTGTTCTTTCAGATAGAGCTCTTTTAAGTCGTTGTTGAGCTTTACCACTGCCATCGGCTCTATAAATAAGGTGGAGCCGGTAGAAGACTGGTCGTGTATCATGCCGGGAACCTGTCCCTTGGCCTCTGCCTTAACAGGCAGGCAGTAGCGTCCGTTGCGCATCGTGACAACGTTGTCCTGCAGATGATTTTTGGTATCGGAATTGTTCAGCATCGTATTCATCTGGCTGCGGATTTTTTCGTTGATGTTTCGGATGGAACGGCGGATATTTTTTAAGCTTGCAGATGCATCGTCCGCAATCTCATCTTCTGAGAGGATGCAACGCCGGATTTCATTTAAAAGAGGCGTCAGCGGTTCTATCCTGGCAAACAGTTCGTCCAGGGAATCTGTCTGCGCGTCTTCCCGTTCGTTTCGTGCGTACGCTTTTGTGCGTCTGGCAACTTCTAGTAACGAGGCGGTTCGTAAGAGCTCTTCGATACTCAGCGTGCCGCCGATTTCCAGGCGTTTTAATGAGGCTCCGATATTATGTGTTCCAGAAAATGACAGAGAGCCTTTGCGGAAAATTCTTGTCAGCGCATCGCTGGTCTGCCGCTGGGCAAGGCGAATATGCGCAAGATCCGTGGAGGGCTTTAAATGCCTGCAAAGCTCTCTTCCGGAGGCGCAGGTCGCGTGCTCGCAGAGAAGGTCGATGATTTTATTATATTCTAAAGTGTGTAATGTTTTTTTGTTCATGAGAATGTTCCTTTCCTTAGGTTAATATATTTTGTTGTTTCCGGTAGAAGACCTAAGGAATCTTCCCACTACGTGGGTCCCTCCTTAGGTCAAAGTATACCTTATAAAGAAAAATCTTGCAACACAAAGGGGAAAAACGTATAATAAGAAGTAACAGTTCATCCAGCCCAAATATATCGGGGAAAATTGTGCTGGACGAACCGTTACTTAGGAAGGGAAGGTATTCAGGCATAAACGCATTAAAGATAAATCCATCAGGAGGGCGGTTATGAAACAACAGGACCAGGGTGATCAGGAATTTGCCTTTATCAAAGAAAAAATTAAGGACAAACCCATCAATAAACGGCGGCTGTTGCTCAGGACAGTTTATAATCTTTTATGTGCAGTGTTATTTGGTGTAACAGCATGTTTTGTGTTTGTCTTTTTAAAGCCTTATATTGAGGAGTGGCTATATCCGGAAAAAGGGGCTACCATTACAATTCCCAAAGATATTGTTCCGCAGGAACTGGAGCCGGCGCCGAAGAAGGAAGAAGAGGAAAAGGAGCCGGAGCCGGAAGAACCGGAGAAGAGCCAGACCGTTGTGGTTCAGGAGGAGCTGGAGCCGGAAGATTATCAGGAATTGCAGAATAAGTTATATGCGATTGGACAACGTGCAAATAAATCCATGGTAACGGTTACGGGGGTGACCAGCGGCATGGATTGGTTCAATACGCCCTATGAGAGCGAGAACAGCACTGCCGGAATTATTATAGCCAATAATGGACAGGAACTTTTGATTTTAACTGAGAAGAAGATTATTGTAAATGCCGAGGCGATTCACATCACATTTATTGACGAGACGGAGGCGTCTGCTTCTCTGAAAAAATATGACGGCAACACGGGAATTGCCGTAATTGCAGTTCCCCTAAATGAGATTTCCGAAACGACAATGAACGAGATCAGCGTGGCGGCATTGGGAAATTCTTATGCGATTACGCAGGGAACGTCTGTGATTGCCATAGGAAGTCCGCTGGGGGCGAATTATTCTATTTTGTGCGGAACCATCATTTCTTCCCAGAATACAGTTTCCACAATAGATACCAATTACACAATTTTTACAACTGATATTATAGGAAGCGAGAATGGAAGCGGTGTGCTGATCAATCTTGACGGAGAGGTGATTGGACTGGTATTGCAGGATTACAGTAACCAGAACAACCGCAATACGGTTACGGCGCTGTCCATTTCGGAATTGAAACAGGTAATCGAAGATTTGTCCAACAACCGGGATATTCCTTATGTGGGGCTTCGCATCAGTACGGTGACAAATGAAATTGCACAGGAATACGGAATTCCTCAGGGTGTGTATATTAAATCTGTAGAACTGGATTCTCCGGCTATGGCTGCAGGATTGCAGGAGGCGGATGTTATCACCGCAATCAACGGAGAGGAAATTATCAATGTCGTTCAGTATTACCAGAATATATATGAAAGACAGCCGGAGGACGTCGTTACCATTTCCATAAAACGTCAAAACGGAGAGGGTTATGTGGACCTGGAATGTGATGTGACCGTTGGAATTTTACAATAAGAAGGAGTAAAGATATGAAATATATTGAGAACCTGCGGGAAGGGGAACGCGTCGGAGAGATTTATCTGTGTAAGAGCAGGCAGGCGGCGCTCACAAAAGCGGGAAAACCTTATGAGAATTTGCTTTTGCAGGATAAGACAGGTACGCTGGACGCCAAAATCTGGGATCCGAATTCGCAGGGAATAGAGGAGTTTGATTCGCTGGATTATATTGACGTTATGGGAGACGTCACCAGTTTCCAGGGGGCTTTGCAGCTAAATGTCAAACGTGTCCGTAAGGTGCGTGAAGGCGAATATAATCCTGCGGATTACTTACCGGTAAGCGAGAAAGACATTGATGAAATGTATGAGGAACTTGCCAGGTTTATTCAAAATATGAAAAATCCTTATTTGCAGAAGCTGTGCGCCTCATTTTTTCTGGAAGATGAAGAGTTTGCCAGCCGCTTTAAGTTCCACAGCGCGGCTAAGAGTGTCCACCACGGCTTTGTGGGGGGACTGCTGGAGCATACGCTTGGTGTGGCAAAATTATGTGATTGTTATACGAAGATGTATCCCATTCTTCACCATGACCTTTTGCTTGCAGCGGCAATTTTCCATGATATCGGGAAACTGCAGGAGTTGTCGGTATTTCCCGAAAATGATTACACAGATGAGGGACAGCTTTTGGGGCATATTGTGATTGGCGCCGAGATGGTCGGAGCAAGGATTCAGACGATTCCGGATTTTCCGGTGAAACTTGCCAATGAATTGAAACACTGCATTTTGGCGCATCACGGCGAGCTGGAATTTGGTTCTCCGAAAAAGCCTGCATTGGCGGAAGCGGTTGCGCTTAGTTTTGCCGACAATACTGACGCCAAGATGCAGACCATGAAGGAGGCTTTGTCTGCCGGAAATGGAAATACCGGATGGCTGGGATACAATCGTTTGTTTGAGTCCAACATCCGAAGGACAAGTGAGGAGTAGAGAATGTTTCAGAAAAATATGGAGCTGGAACTGCGGATTGAAGATATGGGCGTGGACGGCGAAGGAATCGGAAAAGCAGATGGCGTGGCATTTTTCGTGAAAGACGCTGTGGTCGGTGATAAAGTCCGGATTAAGATTCTCAAAATGAAAAAGCGCTATGGGTATGGGCGGCTGTTACAGGTGCTTGAGCCGTCGCCATACCGCGTGCAGCCCCTGTGCGAATCGTATCGTCAATGCGGCGGCTGCCAGATGCAGGCGTTGGATTACGCACAACAGTTAAAATATAAAGAGAAGAAGGTCTGGGACAGTTTAAGCCGGATTGGCGGATTTGACCTTAATCAGGAAAAAGAATATGGTAAACAGGGCATCCTTTTTCATCCGATTATCGGTATGGAGGAGCCTTTTTTCTATCGCAATAAAGCGCAGTTTCCAATTGGAACCGATAAAAATGGCAAGATTGTGGCCGGGTTTTATGCAGCCAGGAGCCATCGGATTATTCCCAACCGAAAATGCTGCCTGGGTGTTGACGTCAATAAGAAGATACTGGATATCGTGATTTCTTTTATGGAAGAGTATCACATTACGGCTTATGACGAGGCCAGCAGGAAGGGGCTGGTTCGCCACGTTCTGGTGCGCTATGGATTTACCACCAAAGAGATTATGGTCTGCCTGGTAATCAACGGCAAGAATCTTCCACATGCAGACAGGCTGGTAGAGCGATTGCGCACGCTTGCAGGGATGATGAGCATTGTCCTGAATATCAATGAGAAAAATACGAATGTCATCCTGGGGGAGGAGATTGTATGTCTGTGGGGACAGGCGTACATCACGGATTATATCGGCGATGTGAAATATCAGATTTCGCCCCTGTCGTTTTATCAGGTGAATCCCATCCAGACGAAAAAGCTGTATCAGACGGCTCTTGATTACGCAGGTCTGACCGGAGTGGAGACGGTCTGGGATCTCTATTGCGGCATTGGAACGATTTCGCTGTTTCTGGCGCAGAGGGCGAAACATGTCTACGGCGTGGAGGTTGTGGAGGCAGCGATTGCGGACGCTAGGAACAATGCGAAGATCAATGGAATTGATAATGTGACATTTCTGGCAGGAAAAGCAGAGGAAGTCCTTCCGGAATATTATGAGAAGGATATGCAGCGTCCAGAAGTGATTGTAATAGATCCGCCCCGGAAGGGCTGCGATGAGAAGTGCCTGGAGACGATCCTGAACATGAAACCGGAGCGCGTGGTGTATGTGAGCTGCAACCCTGCGACACTTGCCAGGGATTTGAAGTATTTGTGCGAGGGGGAGTATGAGGTGAGGGAGGTGCAGCCGGTGGATATGTTTCCGCAGGGGGTGCATGTGGAGAGCATATGTCTACTACATCGGAAGGATTCGTGAAAATCCTTGATTTTAGGCACTTTGAGAGGTTTTTCAGCTTTTCAAAAAGTGACCGCAAGACGTATAAAAAAGCGATTTCCGATGGTGTAAATGTCTCCGTGGTTCTTGATATGGTATCACGGAACACATCAAAGTAGGGTTCATAATTCATCAAAAACTGTATTATTCAAATAGAGAAAAAGTATGGGAGACCGTTCATTTTCAAGGCTTTGAGGATGGGCGGTCTTTTTTAGTTTCTATATTAGTTTATTGGAAATGAGAGGTGGTGATGGATATGGCAGGGAAAAAGCAGGATAATTCTTCAATCGTTCAAGACGAGGGTGTTGGAAGTAAGAAGAACACTTTTGAGGGAAAAATCCAATATTTGTCCTTAAATCAGTTGGCAGACTTCAAAAATCATCCGTTTAAGGTGGAAATGAATACGGAATTATTTGAACTGATGCAGAGTATTGAAAAAGAGGGTGTTCTGGTGCCGCTGCTTGCAAGACCGAATCCGGCAGGGCAGGGATATGAGCTGATAGCGGGACACCGAAGAAAGGCAGCCAGTAAATGGGCAGGTGTGGATAAAGTTCCTGTTATGGTTGTGGAATTGGATGATAACCAGGCGGTAATCGCAATGGTTGACAGCAACCTGCAGAGGGAGCATATCAAGCCCAGTGAAAAGGCGTTTGCCTACCGGATGAAATTAGAGGCAATGAAACAGCAGGGGAAAAGGACGGATTTAACTTTGTCCCAAGTTGGGACAAAGTTGCTGGATAATCCAACTTTATCGGTTGCAAAAGTTGTAGCTGATTATGATGAATCAGGGGAATGGAAGTTGCAGAATGAACCTGTGAAAATGCGTGCAGATGAAATGCTTGCACGGCAGGTGGGAGAGAGCAGGAACCAGATTGCACGGTACATTCGTCTGACATACCTCATTCCTAAGATATTAGACTGGGTTGACGAGGGTAAGATAGCATTCACTGTTGCAGTGGAATTATCCTATCTGAATGAGGAGCAGCAGTATGAGCTCCATGCCGTGATGGATATAGAACAGTGTACGCCATCCCTGTCACAGGCAAACCGGCTGAAACGCATGAGCCAGTCAGGGAAGTTGGACATGGATGCAATTTATCTGGTGCTGGAAGAAGAAAAACCAAACCAGAGGGAACAGATAAGGATTCGCTCTGACAGATTGAATCCATATTTCCCAAAGGATTATACGGTCAGGCAGAAGATTGAACTGATAGAAACACTTGTTAAGGAATGGCATCGGGAACAGATGCAGGTAAAAAGCAGATAAGGAGCTGGTTACATGAAAAGGAGGACATTCAAAATGGATAACAAAATAGAAGTGATTGGGATAGACCACGGCTGGTCCGGGATGAAAACGGTACATGAGGTATTTACATCAGGCTGTAAGGAAATCAGCACGGAGCCGGCATTTGCAGAGAACGTTTTGGAGTTTGCCGGGAAGTATTACAAGATTGGCAGCAGGCGTCTTGAGGTAAAGGACACAAAGGTAACGGATGAAAATTACTATATGCTGACATTGGCAGCGGTGGCAAAGGAATTAAAAATCAGGGGCAGAAAGACAGCCCATGTGCTGCTGGCGGTTGGGCTGCCGCTGACAAGGTTTGGGGACGAGAAAAAAGATTTCGTTTCTTACCTGTTGAAGAAAAAGGAAGTCTCGTTTGCCTTTGAGAAAGAGAGGTACCATATTTCCATTGACAATATCTGCGTTTACCCGCAATGCTATGCGGCAGTGGTTGACCGTATTGACAGATTCCCGGAGAAACAGCTTGCAGTGGATATTGGTTCCTGGACAGTAGACATTATGCCAATTGTCAACGGCCTGCCGGATGAATCGGCATGTGTGACCCAGCCGCATGGGATTATCACCTGCATCCAGCAGATTAACAAGGAGTGTGTGAGGCAGCTGAACGCAGAAGTGGACGAGTATGACATTCAGAAAGTCATGGTAAGTGGCGGGGGAGACCTGCCGGAGAAGTACCGGAAGATTATCATCAAGGAAATCCGTGGCTACTGCCGGCAGATTTATCACAGCCTCCGGGAGCTTGGCTATAACATGGACCTCACGCAGATAATTTTTGTGGGCGGTGGCGCCGGGGTGATGAAACGTTTTGGCGGCCTGGAGCAGAAGAACATCCAGTATATTGAGGATGTGAAAGCAAACGCAAGGGGCTATGAGCTGCTTGGGAACACATATCTGGCACAGTTGCAGAAACGCAGGTTTGGATAGGGGGGATTGCAATGGCTTATGGGGACCTGTTCCGCAATTTCACGATACGTTTTTCCATGACAAAAAGAGAGCATGTCCGGCTGCTGGAAAAGTTTGAGGATGATAAACTGAATGGCGGGAGGGCAAAGAACCAGGTGGTCATGGACGCGCTGAAAATGTATTATGACGCACAGGAGGCAGGGAATGGGAATGGGCTGCCGGAAGAAATGACGCCTGCCTATTTTGAAAAGAGGCTGTCCGAGGTGAAAGAGGAGATAAAGACAGAAGTAATCCATGAGGTTGTCCGCATCGTTTTAGGGAATGCAGTGGCAGGGCAGCCGGTTATGGCGCATCTTCCCGACGGGGAGCCGGAGGCAGAAGATACAGAAGATATGGAAGAAGATGGGGCTGCAGGCATTAGCGGGATGCCGGACGTCATGGATAAGATAATGGCATGGAGTGAGGAGTAGGAGGGATTTATGGAAAGAAATAATAATTCTGCCTTTATCCGTGGCAGGATGGCAATGGAATAAGGGAAAGCCCGGTATGCGGACCGGCTTTATGGGTTGAAAAGGCACGCTGAAATATGCGTGCTTTTTTTCTGCACAAATGCCGGGGATATGCCCGGCGTCTGTGCCGGCAGGGAATATCCGCAGGGAACAGAATACCGGATATGAATGGAGGACGTATATGACAAAAAAGAGATGGAAAAGGGTTATGGCTCTTATAATGGCTCTTGTCCTGACAGTGGGAGCCGCCATCCCCACTGCCGTTTATGCCAATGCAGACGGAGCGGATGCAGACGCGGCAGCGGACAGTGACAGTTTGGCAGACGTGGAGCCGGAACCTGTACTTTATGACAAAACAGTGGGGACAGACGTGGAGCCTGCAAAGATTGTGGAGCCTGCAGAGATTGTGGAGCCGTCTGAGGAAGAAAGCAGGGAATCCGGCGGCAGGCAGCAGGAAAAAGAAGACGGAGACAGCGGGGAGGAGGAGCCTGCCCCCAATGAGGAGGAAACTGCCCCAACAGAGGATGGGAAAGTGGTTCCACTGTCAGATGGGGAACCGGAAATGTTTAGCGCGGGGGACACAATGACAATCCAGACGGCCTCTGCCCCGGTGCTGATGGCAGCAGGCGCCCCGGACAGCATGGCGGTGTCATGCAGCGGTTACGCAAAATACTGCGGACACAGCATGGGAATTAAGTATATTTCAGAACCCGGGGCTTACAACAGCCATCTGGTTTACTGTCTGGAGCTGAGCAAGAATACCACGGATGGGGCTGTGGGCGCCTCCGGTGCGGGCAGCAGCATCAAGCCGGAAATCACGTTCTGCATGGTAAACGGCGCCAGGATGCTGAATGGGCTCTGTTACAACAGCAGGTATTCCGAGGGTTCTGCCCCGGCTGATTATTTCATTACCGGTGCGGCAATCCATGTGCTGAATGGGGAAGTAAAGCTGGGCTATTACAACGATGGCAGCGGCGTCTATAATAAAATAGCAGCCCTTGTGTCGGATGCGGAAAATTATAACCGGGACGAGTATGACGAGGCAACCGGGACTACAAAGTCCATCGCTTATGCGATTTCCCCAAAGAAAACGGAGTGGCAGGACATGGGTGACGGCTTGTACAGGTCAAAGGAGAAGTTTGTCCGCACCAAAACGGGGAGCATTACCAATGTTTCCTATAAAATCATGGGGCAGCCGGACGGCCTGACCGTAGGCGAGCTGAAAACAGACGCCAGTGAGATTGAGGACGATTCTGATTTGAAGAAGTATGACATCTGTGTGGCACAGACGGATGCGAGCCAGCCATCTTCCAACTTTTACCTGTACTGCAATGAGGAGGCGATGGAAAAGATTGTCATGGCAGACAGCACCATCAAGCTGACGGCGACCGCAAAGTCAAAGGAGCATGGTGGGAGGAAATGGACGCCGACGGTGGTGTCGCAGCAGAAGATTACCTTTCTGGAGGAGTTTGAGCCGGGGACCGTGACTGCAAGCGTGAAAGTGACTTCCAAATTTAAGGAGGGAAGTTTTGAACTTCATAAGACAAACGTGTATACCGGCAGGCCGGTGCCGGGGGCAGCTTATTACCTCTATGAGGATGCGGAATGTACGGATCTGCTGTGCAAACTTGGAAGGACAAATACAAAGGGGCAGGCGTTGTCCGGGAAGGAGATGCTGACACAGGGCACCTATTACCTGAAGGAAGTCAGGGCGGCTCCGGGATATTTGAAAGATGAAACGGTCTACCCGGTGGGGCTGGAGTATTTTACCCTTTATGACAGCGACGGGAAAGTAACCCAGAAAGGGAAGACCATGCCGGTTGTGGAATACCCTGACACGGTGGGCGTCATGGTAAAAAAGACGGATTCGGAATCGAAAAATGTTGTGAAAGGAGCCGGGTTTGCCGTGTTCACCGATGCCGGATGCACGAAACGTGTTTCCGTGGGCGGGGACGGCAAGGCGGAGGTGCCGGTGTTCTATTATGATGAGGACTTAGGCATGGCTGCCTCCCAAAAGTTTGTGAAAAAGCAGGACAAATATTATGTGAAAGAGATTGTCATCCCGGATGGGTACCGGGATGACGGAAAGGTGTGGGAAGTGAGGCCGGACTATGGGGAGATTTCTGATTTCCGTGCGGAAAACACGCCAATCCGATGTGACGTGTCAGCAAAAAAGGAGGACAGGGAGACCGGGGAGGAACCCCAGGGGGATGCAGAACTGTCAGGGGCAACCTATGGGTTGTATGCGGCGGAGACCATCACTTACCCGGACGGCAGGGGGACTGTAACCTATGCGGGGGATGACGACATTACCAGCACACAGGGGGCGGATTTTGCGTCAACAGGCATCCCGGCGGAGAAAGGCGCGCTGCTTGCAACGGTAAAGACAGGGGAGCAGGCGGAATTTAACTTCGGCAACCTGTACTTCGGCAGCTATTATATCCGCGAGATAGAGCCGAGCGAGGGGTACCTGCTTGACGGGACCATTTACCCGGTCAATTTCCGCGGGGCGCAGGAAATCCATCAGGATATTTCCCTCAATACAGCCGTAATTGAAACGGCAAAGAAACAGGCATTTGAAATTATCAAGGTGTCCACTGATGGCGCAAGCACGGAGACGGATTATGTAAAAGGCGCAGAATTTACCGTAAAACTGCAGTCGGATATTGACAAGAACGGGTGGGACAATGCAAAAACCCATGACGTGCTTGTGACGGACGAAAAGGGATGCGCGCTTTCCAAAGAGCTGCCTTATGGGACGTATCTGGTAAAAGAAACAAAGACGCCGGGGGATTTATATAAAACAAAGGATTTCACTGTGACGGTTACGGAGGATTCCAGGGAGCCGCAGCATTGGAGGGTGTTCAATGACGCGCCTTTCAAAGCCTATATCCGCATTGTGAAAAAGGATGCGGAAAATGGGAACACGGTGCTGATTCCCGGCGTGACCTTTAAGATTAAAAATATGGATA
>CAJUOE010000194.1 GCA_910587895.1 uncultured Lachnospiraceae bacterium | reverse complement strand
GAGGGCAGGGGTATGATGACGGTAATAGAGAAGCAATATATGGATGCGGAATGCATATGGTTCGGGCGGCAGGCGGAATCCGGGAACACGGAATCCATGGAATAAGAAAAACCAGACTCCATGGAACAGCAGAAACCCGAGACCGACAGGAAGCAGATGCCCGCAGTCAGACTGTATCAGACCAAAACTGCTAAAGGGAATGCGCAATCCGAAGCGGGGAAGCAGTGGCGCTAACGGCAATGGAAACACGACGCACCACAATGACAGGTTCAGTCTTGGAAGCTTTGTCAGGGATGTCGTATCCGGCGCAGTGATGGGCGGACTGGCAAGCGTGACCTTCTATGGGGCTGGCAAGGCTGTTGAGGTGCTGAGAAATAGTGTACAGCGAAAAATCCGAAAACCAATTTCGGAAGGATCTTTATCCTTAGTCTGGGGAAATGACGATACAATACGATATGCACAAAAAATTGCTCCACCAACGACAAAAGATAGGTTTTTTGTAATTGGACATGGCTCACCTAATGGAATTATGGTTAATGGAAAAGAAGAGGGTGCAGGCGCAATAGCTAGGCGAATAAGGGAATCCGAAGAGTTTGTTGGAGGCAATCAGGTAGTAATATTACTGTCTTGTGAAACAGGGAAAGAACCGAACGGATTTGCGAAACAATTGGCTAATATTTTGGGTGTTACAGTAATTGCACCAGATAAAAAGTTATATCCCGAAAAAACTAATGACGTTTTTGTGGTTGGTTTGATGTATGAGATTAATGGTATAACTTTTTGGGATGATGGGCATTGGTGGAAATTTACTTCTAAGCCAACAATTTTAAGACATAAAGTGAAGACGATATTATAAGGATTAACATAAAGACTGTTGGCAGAAGAAAGAACGTCGATGTGAACGTATATACGAATCAAAATACATCTTTTGTATTTTGGTTCGTATATAATGTTTTATGTAATAAAAAGTGTGACTGTTGTTGAAAAATGAAATGTAATAGGGGGTAATAAGGATGTATGCATATGTTATGTGTCCTAAGTGTAAGGATCAATTTTTGGAAACGGATAAGTATAATTTTTTTGATGAAAGACATTGCCCTAAATGTGGAAACAGGTATGTATTGGCACTCTTGGGAGAGAAGTCAATAGATGATACTGTCTATAAAATTACTTTTGATGGTAGCCCGTTTTTGGATAATAAAGTCATAAAATATTTGGAAGAGAAGCTGGAAGAGTATCATTTTGATGTTGATGACATGATGCAGAAGATTAAAAATTGGGAAGAGGGGAATGTTGTTTATGAAGGGGATACACTTCATACATATCTGCTTATGGATATACTGGGGATTCACGAGCTTTGCTACATTGTTACTCCTGAATTTTCGTATAAGCGTTCCATGGCACCTCATATTGCTTTGTGTCCTGATTGTGGAAGTGAAACAGTTGAAAAAGAGGAAAAAACAGATGATATGAAGGGATGCTTTAATAAAGGGCGATTTTGCAAACATTGTAATAAATGGACAGTATGTTTTTTGGTCAATGAAACATAAAGGAATGCAAAAACTAAGTGTTAATATTTAACACTGCGTTTTACCACATATAATTATGCTCCTTTACAGGGAAGGATGCTTGGCGCTGACCCGGTGAAGAGGGGGCTGAACGGATATGCATACTGCGACAACGACCCCGTAAACCAGACCGACCCGACAGGCGAGGTGGCAAATATCCTCCTTGGCGGCATCGCGGGCGGAATCATCGGAGGCGCGTTCGGATTCGCAGGCTTGGCGCTGTCACAGATAGCAGCAGGAAACGGCTTCAGTGCGAGGAAAGCATGGGGAGCGGCGGCAAACGGCGCAATCGTGGGAGCGGCAAGGGGCGCGCTCGTCGGTTCCGGGGCAGGAATTCCGCTGGCGTTCGGCGTGGACTTTGCGGCAGGAATGGCAGGAAGCCTTGCGGAACAGAAGATAGCAGGCGGACGCTTATCGCCTGTACGCGCGGCAGTCGACGGTGCATTCAATGCAGCAGGCGGAAGGCTGTACGGAACAAGCCCACTGCGGAACGCGAAGGATGCCTTTATGAGGGGCGCGCTCGAAGGCGCACTCAAGGGCGGAGCCTATAATATTGCCGACGTGCTTGACAATAAGCTGCGGAATGCATACGATTCAGGAAGCAGGCGGAATCCGGGAACTTCAGGAACCCGGAATCCATGGAATAAGAAAAACCAGACTCCATGGAACAGCAGCACTCCGACCCATTGACCGGACAACCGATGACTTAAAGCTAAGTGCATATCCATTATGTGTTCCAATAATCATAGGTTGATCTTCACTAATAACCTCAACATCGATTAATTCATCATTTTCGTGAAGGTTAAGTGCCTTTAGACCATTACTCCGAATATTCTTAAATTCAGTAACTGCAGCCGCTCGAGGAAATACTTGCCAATGAATTTAATCTCAGCGAGTTTGTAGTTTGTACGGAT
>CAJUOE010000193.1 GCA_910587895.1 uncultured Lachnospiraceae bacterium | reverse complement strand
TTTGCCGTCTTTCCGGCCGCTTTTTTGTACTTTTTCCGCTGTTTTACCGCAAAATGGCGCGGGTTTTTCTTTTCAAGCTCCGCAAACAGCATATCCACGGCGTTCTCATATGTCTCGTCATCCTCTCTGACGTCATCCGCCTCCAGAATCTCCAAAAGTGTCGGTATATTCTGTTCTTCCGGCGGTGCCTCATACCAGAGATACCCGATCGTCGCCTGCAGCCACAAAAGCGCTGCCTGGTCAAAAAACGGATCCGGCGGCGTGCCTGCGTCCGGCGGTTTCAAATTTGCGTAAAGCACATTAGCCAGCGTCAGGATATCTTTTGGTTCCTTTATGTACGCAAAGGGATTATAATGCATGGAGCTTTTCATATCCACCGTATCTAATACATAAATGTTGTACCCCATTTTCGCGAAAAGATTTCCTGTCTCCGGAAGAAGAGTTCCTTTTGGATCTGTCAAGACATAGGAACTGTGGCACTGATAAAGATTTGGTTTTACAAATCCATAGGTCTTACCGCTGCCGGATCCGCCGTATACAACCACATGCTTATTTCTGTTTAAATTAAACTTTGGCATTCTGGCTTTCATGGATAAACGCTCTGTCTGCGACAGAATAATGTTATTAAAGGGATCTTCGTCAATAAACGGTTTGATATCCTGCTCCGTTCCCCACTTGGCCGATCCGTATTCTTCGCCAAACCTTGTATTTTTCCTGTGCATCCTGCTTTGCCACCTAATTACATAGACAATAAAAAAACCTATTGGTATACCTATCAACAGGTCTTTTGCCGTAAATCGCGGCGGAAATACTTTGTATATATATTGGATATTGGTAAGGAACTTTAAAATATCTCCGTGGCATATGCGGTATAATTCTGCAATCCGCGTCGCAAAAAAGATACCTAAAACATACGGCAGTACACTCATTATCTTATCTTTTGCAGGCTTGTCCTTAAACTTCTCAAGCCAGATTCTGATTTTTTCTTCCATCTGTAATCATCTCCTCTCTTAATATGCGACGTCGCATATGGCTGTCTTGAACGGGTTACTTATCTCGAAATGTCGTCGTGCTGATGATGCTTTTCTACTGCATCCCGCTCTGTGTCCCGAGCTGTAACCCGATCCCGAAAAAAGGCCAGTTTCGCTTTGACACTTTCCCTCTGCGGCGTTACGTCTTCAGCAATAGCTTTTACTTTTTGATGTTTTGCATACTCCTTATACGTCTCTGCCAATGCATTGATAATCAAAGCATCATCCTTCCCTTCAAAGAAAATCATATATGAAGGTTTATAATCCGGTTTACCCTCGTCACTTGTATCGATCATTGCGGAATATTTGATCCCATGTTTTTGGCACTGTCTGTCAAAGATTCCCATCTCCTCCGCCAGAATATTGTCTTCCACCTTGTACACATGTCCGGATTTTCGAAGCTTTTCAATGTCTATATTATTTTTGCTGTACTTAATGTCGCCGGTTTTCTTATAGGCCACATTTCGTACCGCCTGCATGATTTTTGCCTCAGAAAAATCTGCTTTAATCAGGAGCAGGCATATCCCTTTTACAACTCCGGTCGCATCCTTTAACCCGTCTTTTGCCTCTTTTGCAACCTTTAACGCCGTATCAGACGCCTTTGACAACTGATCTGGCGCTTTACCCATAATTTCGTCTGTGATACTCATTAATTCCTCCTTGCCTTATGCGACGTCGCATAAAATCAATCTACCTGCCACCGTATTCTGACACTGACACATATATTTCATGGTTTACGAGTGCTGAATAATAATTTTCAATCGTCATCGGCGCGTTATACAGTGCAGCAAGAAGATATTTTTTAATATTTTTAATCTTGCTGGTCGTCTTTTCCATGCTGGAAAGCACATACTCAATATGATCGCTGCGCAACATCAGAAATCTTGCTTTCACAGATTCCACCGGATAATCATCCCCGGCTATGCAAACAATCTGCCGCTTGGAGCAAAGAATATCCAGCATAAGTTCCACCAGCTCATCAATCTTTTCTTTCCGGCCATATCTTTTGTTCTTGATCAGACAGTCATACTCAATGTTCTTTCTGATGAGCTTTCTGTAGGATTCCCTCTCCATCCCCCTGTCTGATCCGCTGCTTGCCGCTGTCTGCAGTAAGTTCCCCGCGCCAAATGTTTCCGCTTTGGGTGCCGCTCTAATACCGACAACGATGTTGTCTATATAGCTGTTAATCATATCCGATAACCGCCTGCCCGGTTCTCTTCTCTGCTGCTCCTCTGCCGCAAAGCAAATTCTCTCAACCACTTCTGCAGACATGACTTCCACTATTTTTTCCTCCCGCTTACACAGTTCGGCAAAAACAGCCGCTATGACTTCTGCCCTGCAGGTATTGTAAAGACGCTCATTTAGCAGACGTTCCCGAATCTGCCGTCGTCGCATCTCATCCTCATCCATTTCCGCCTGATCTATAGGATTGGATAAGGATATAGATGGATAAGTACTTAATTCTTTAGTATTTAATACATAAGTATTTAATAGACTGCCATTTTCGGTTTGCCGTTTTCCCGTTTGCCGTTTTTGGCATAACGGTGAAAATGCCCCGTTTTCCTCCGTTTGTCCGTTTTGGCATAACGGTTCTTCCTGTTCCTGGACATGCAGCGGCTCTGTTATCTCGGCTGATTTCGGCGGCTCCTCTTCCGGCTGGTCTATGGGCTTTTCGTAAATTGTATACTCCATCATCACAAAATGTCCTTTGCTGTCCCGAAGCTGCTCTCTGATCAGATAGCCGCATTTTTCCAGTTCCGCAAGTCCTGAATTAGTTGCCTTTACCCCGTCGTCACTGAGACTTGCCAGTCCCTCTATTGTATAGTTCCAGTTATCCGGCAAAGACAGCATGGTAGACAACAGCCCCTTTGCTTTCCAGGAAAGCCTTTTATCCTTAAAATGATAATTACTGAGCGTCGTGTAATTACAGTTCTTTACAACCCGGATCACATTTGACATAGGCATCTTTACCTTTCTATCGCCCTTTCTTCCCTAGCTATTCCTATTGACTTAATCTGCCCCTGTTTCTCATGCAGCTTACTTAATACAGAGCCTTTCTCCTCCCTATTGTCTGTCTGAACATTTTGAGTCTTCTTGTCATAGATCTGCTGCTCTCCCCGCACCACCGAAACAATCGCTGATGCCAAAGAGCCAGCTTCCCTATCATACCGCAGACAGTCATATGACCATGTTCCCCGGCTATGGTTGATACCGTTTAGAAGCTTAATTCCCCTTGCTGGCGGCTGCCATTCGTTTAAATTTTTCGTATAATCATCCAGAAGAAAGTCATCCTTGCGGATACCATCCCGAATCCCTTCCTTTTTGTCTGTCCCACAGGGAACAAAGACTCTGTGTTCTCTGTCAATCTCTGGAAGATATTTGTCCAGCCATGCATTTTTCTCCTGCAGGGCATATTTGCTGTCTGACAGATATGCTGATAAAATATTTACTTCAATATCTGAATTTTTTGCAATAATCTCTTTTACTGCCGCCACGACATTTTCATGGGGCTCAAGATTCAAAAAATACCCCTTCTCATAAAGCGTCTCCATCTCATCTACCGGCTTAAAAACAGCCAGTGTACCATCCATGTCCACAAAAAGACGTTGCCGCTGTTTAGTGGGAACCATAAACTCTATTTCCTTCATTTCATCACTGATCCAGCAGTCCTCTACCAGATCGCCATAATCTTCGTTTTGTCCCGACATAAACTTTTCTTTCATCCGCTGCGCCTGTTCATATGTATCAGCATAATAATCTTCACTTGGACTTGACCAATTCAAAGGATTGCCGTCTGCATCCTCCTCTTTCAGCCATACTGTCACTACATAGACACTCTTTTTTACACTTCCGGTTCCTTTGCTCATCGATTTCCTCCCCTCAGCTATTAATCCAATGAAAACTCCCAAAGATCCTGCAGCTCTCCCTCTGTAACCTTTTCGAGTTTCTCAAGAACCTTTCTGACAATCTCTTCCATCCCTGGCAGATCAAGATATCCTTTAAGCTCATTTATGATCCTGTCCCTGTCAGGTGTTTTCAGATTACATGCTCTGATCAAATAGATTTCCTCCCATGTGAACTTATTTAAAATTTTACTCATTATCGTGTAGCCCCCTTTTCCTTAATATGCTGCTTATCCGACGGCGAAGTGGCCTGACTTACCTTGCCCTGATTCTTATGCAATTTATTTAAAACCGACCTGTTATGTTTCTGCTCTTCTGCAGATTCAAAAAATATCTGTGGCTGCTTTGTAAGCCTTTTCCATTGATCAAGCATTTCATTATAATTTCTTTCCGCATTTTTAAGACTCATGCTCTTCTTTTCAACTAAAGTACGAATTGCCGTAGGATTTCCGTTTTTATATGAGACAATGTCAATCTCCTGTTTAATGGCACTTTTCGGATTGATTATCTGCATAGGGTTCCATCGATTATAAAAGCGAACAGAAACTTTATTCTCTCCGCTTTCATAAATTGCTTCCTGGGACTCAACTGCATTTCCATTTGTTGCAAAATTAGCCGGCTTAACATCAAGAGAAACCCCGCACAAAGCGTCTAATATTTCCTCTCGATTGTTCTCTAACAGATTTTCAAAAAAGTTGACATCATTTTTACTCATTTCAACTTTTTGTATTTCCTCAAAATGCTCATCAATACTGCTGATGATCTCAGCCGCAGCTTTGTGTATGGTTTCCAATGAGCCTTTCAGCTCCGCAAGCTCCCGTCCGCTGCTCCACCCCGCAACATAACCGAAAGAATAGTCCGACGTGTCAAGATTGTAGTGCTGGCAAACAGTATAGGCAACGCTTTCGGCCTGTACTTCACGGGTGCGACGATCAAGCTGTTTCTGCGTGGCTTTTAGATCTATGTCGTGCAGTTTCGCGTGTGCAATTTCGTGAATGGCAGTCTTTAGGGTCTGCAGCTCGCTCATATCTTTTTGAATGGCAATCCGCTTTTCCCCCGAATGATAATAACCATGGGCCGATCCTTCAATCATTTCAAATTCCATAGGTACAGGCGACGTTTTTTCTAATGCTGCATAAAAATCCCTGTACTGTTCTACGTCCCCATTCAATTCATTTACGCCAATATCCGGAAGTTCTCTGCCCTCTGTCTGCGACACGTCAAATACAGATACAACCTTAAATGCAGGTATAGTGACTTCCTTTTCTTCGGTGACAGGGTTTCCGTCTGTATCAAGCACCGCTTTTCCCGTTCGTGCATCTTTCTTCTCTACCCTCTGCCTGACTTTGTACGGCGACGGAGCAAGTATGCGGATTCCTTTTTCATATTGCTTTACATGGCGGTCATATTCTTTTTGCCATGCTTTATAACCGGCAACAAAAGTCGCGTGAGGGTTTTGCATAGCAATCAACACCGTATTATTGAGACTGTAATTATGAAACTTTGACATGACACGCAGATATTCTTTATAGCGATCGCTGTTAAATAATTCCATGATACCCTGCTCTAAGCGATCTGTGATTTCATTGATCTTTCCCTCCAAAGTTTCCGCCTGCAAAATAATTGGCTCTGTTTTACCCATTTCAATTAGTTTCCTTTCTCCTCCCACAGAAAAAGGCAGCCGTTAAGCTGCCCTTTCCCTTCCCGCTAAAATTTTTGGAGGAAATCCGGCGGGAATCTATATATGTTGCGATTGCAATATATAGCGTTTATTCTATCTCTTCTGTAAATTCTTGAGAAATTCTACAAGCGCTGTTTCTGAATGTGTCGCGTGACGATATTTTTCGTCATAAACTTCCCCGTTTGTCACCTTATTCTTTGCAAGTAAATGATAGTAGGCTTCATCACGCACTTCCCTGCTATAATAGGAATGTCTCTGCGGATGTTCCTCTACAACCAGACGGCTGCCGTCTTCAAAATCGAACTTATAGTAGTTCACATCAATATTTTCATCCCGATACCAGAGTCCCCACTCTTTATATTTACTCAGCCATTCCTTTCTCTGATCTGCATTCTTTAATATAGGCAGTTCCGGCTGAGTTGTTTTCCATGGGAATGTCACCATTTCCTTATATGTACCCTTAACTACAGGTTCCTCAGTAAATTCCTGTTCCTCATCCGGCTCGGTCTCTTTATGCGACATCGCATATTTTTTCTCCTGCAGATCAGGTGAGCTCAATCCAACCGCATCTGGCATATATTCCGGGAAATCCTCTTCAATACTTATCTGTCCGGGCAAGTCAGCTTCTCCCGCCTCGTCCGTTCTATCCTCATTCCCTATTTTTTTCTTCTTGTTTTCTTTGCCGATGTCGCGGATCTGCCTCACTGTCATATCCGGCGTCACCTTTTCTAACTGCTCCTGCTCCAGCGGCAGCATCTCGATCATTTGCGACTTATCAAAACCTGCATACCTTTCATCAAGCTCCGGCGAATCCTTATCCTTCGAGAATTTCTCGCAAATGTTGATAAATCTTGATACCGTTGACTGTGAGTAGCCAAGCTGATCGGCTGCGCACTCATATATATTTGCATAACCATCCTCTGTGTACATCTGATCATCACGGATATGTTTTAAATACCAACCGATTTTCACGAATGACTTCTGAATTTTAACGGATTCGTCTTTGATGATATCCAGAGAATCCCTATACCCCATCTCCCTTGGATCAAAAAGCCCGGCTTGTCCTAAATTCATTACCGAAAAAGATTTAACAGCCATATCGTTCACCGCCCTTTCTCAGTCAAAAGAAATTCTTCTGTGAACTTACTGTAGGCGCAAGAAACTCTGCCGGAGGAATCATACTCATAGATGCTTCGTCCATATGACGGCGCCTCCTCAGCTTTTACGCTGCGTGGAATATAATTCTCATATATCTTTACATCTCTCCCATATGCTTTCATAAGAATCTCCTGTACATCCCGGAAAGAAGTTGTCCTGTCATTAACGCAAGTGTACAAAATCCCTGATATTCTAAGAGACTCATTTAAACCGTTAGATCTGACTGAACCGATTGTCTGCAGGAGCTGCTCCAACCCTCTCACGCTGTAGTACTGCGCATGGAGCGGTATAATAACTTCATCTGCCGCTACAAGTGCGTTGATCGTAATGAGATTAAGCGATGGCATACAATCAATAATCATATAGTCGTATTCATCTCGGATCATATCAAGATAGTTTTTCAGCATCTTCTCCCGTCCAAAGAACAAAGAAATTAGCTCTGTCTCTAAAACCGACAATTCTATGTTTGCCGGCATCAGCTCTATACCTTCCTCATGAGACAGGATTCCAAAATCCCTTCTAAATGTATAGTCCTTACCGATCATTTTCCGCAACATTGTTGTTATTGTGACTTCCAGAGAATCCGCATCAAATCCAAGTCCCTGTGTCGCATTTCCCTGCGGATCCAAGTCTACAAGCAAAACCCTGTTCCCTTTATTTACTAATCCAATACCTAAGTTGATCGCGGTTGTTGTCTTTCCGACACCGCCCTTCTGATTCGCAATCGCAATAATTTTACACATATTAATTTCCTCCAAAAATTAATAATGGTTAACAGTTACCAAAATAGCTTTAAAAATTCTAAGTTGAACCACCTCCTCCGAAACCTCCATTCAAAGTTTCACTTATTTGTGATACACTAATCCTGCCAAAAGGCTGGTAAAAAAAGAACCATATAGAATACTATACGGCTCTCAAATGGACAAATATTTAATCTGATGATGTGACATTTCCAATTTTACTAAATACTGAGTTTCTAAAAGTGATATGCAATAAAGTTACGGACATCGGCACCGAGGAACTCGCCCACCTGGAAATGGTAGCCGCCATCGTGCACCAGCTTACCAAGAACCTTTCCATGGAGCAGATCGAAGCCAGCGGTTTCCGCAATTATTACGTGGATCACACCATCGGCATCTGGCCGCAGGCGGCAGGCGGTGTTCCCTTC
>CAJUOE010000192.1 GCA_910587895.1 uncultured Lachnospiraceae bacterium | reverse complement strand
TTCCTCACGTCTTTTCTGTTCTGCCTCCTCCTGTGCTGCTTTCCTGCGCTCTTCCTCACGTCTCTGCCGTTCTTCTTCCCCTAAAAATTCAAACACACGCTCACTGGCTGCCGCCGCAGACTGTAAACTGGTGGCTGCCTGTGCAAGCTGAGAAAGAGGCTGCGTAAAGAGACGGACATACAGCATAAATGCTACAATTACACTAAATGATATGGTTCCGTTCAGTGTCAAAACCGCACCGACCACGCAGACCACCACATAACCGAGATTCCCCACAAAGGCCATGAGCGGCTGCATCAGCCCGGACATAAACTGGCTTTTCCATGCGGAATGATACAAACGCTGATTCATTGCATGAAACTCATTTTTCGCCGCTTTTTCACCGTTGTATGCCTTCACCACATTATGGCCGGAATAGGTTTCCTCAATATGTCCGTTCAATGTGCCAAGCTCCTGTTGCTGCCGCTTAAAATATTTCTGTGACCGGGTAATAATAAGCATCATTAAGCCAAATCCTGAAAAAGCAGCTAATATGGCAGAGACAGCCATAATCCAGTTGGTATAAAACATCATAATTAAAGAGCCGGCAAACATAGCCGAAGCCGTCACCAGTGTCCCGACACTCTGATTCAGGGTCTGCCCTATGGTGTCCACATCATTTGTCACACGGGACAGGATATTCCCCGTACTGGTTCCATCAAAATATTTAAGAGGCAGTCGGTTGATCTTCTGCGAAATCTCTGTCCGCAGAGATTTTGATACTTTCTGCGTGACGGTTGCCATCACCATACCTTGAATCAGACTGAACAGCCACCCCAGGCCGTACAACGCCGCAAGCAGGACGGCGATCTCCACTACCGCCTCCACATCAATCCCCGTCATCAGCCCTTCGGTCATCAGATTTGTCATATCTGCCACCTTTCCCGGACCAATCAGATTCAGTATGGAGCCAGTAACCGCAAGCACCATAGCAAGCACGATTGCCGGAAGGTATCTGCCGCAATAGGCAAACAGCTTTTTCAGGGAACCGCTGAAATCCTTTGCCTTTTCTCCGCCTCCCATCCTTCCGCCTCCAGGCCCAAACCTGTGTTTGGAACCGTTGTTTTTCTGCATCTCATTTTTCTGTTCAGGCACTTTCCAATTCCTCCTTCGATAACTGTGATTCCGCAATTTCACGATAGACAGGACAATTTGCCAGAAGTTCCTTATGCCTGCCAATCCCCACAATCTTACCTTCATCCAGCACGATAATCTTGTCGGCATCCATGATCGTACCGATACGCTGTGCCACAATCAAGGTCGTAGCCGTTCCTGTTTCCTGTTTCAGCATTTTCCGAAGAATCCGGTCTGTCTTATAATCCAGAGCTGAAAAGGAATCATCAAAAATATAGATCTCCGGCCTGCGGTAAATGGCCCTTGCTATGGCAAGCCGTTGTTTCTGCCCACCGGACAGATTCGTTCCGCCCTGCGCAACTGCCGTATGAAACCCACTATCCATGCCTTGGACAAAATCCCCCGCCTGTGCGATTTCTATGGAT
Organism: uncultured Lachnospiraceae bacterium; assembly: GCA_910587895.1. Taxonomy (GTDB): domain Bacteria; phylum Bacillota; class Clostridia; order Lachnospirales; family Lachnospiraceae; genus Petralouisia. The sequence goes on along the minus strand of CAJUOE010000192.1, from coordinate 1,425 downwards.
TTCCAGAGCAATTCTTCATCCACGCTCTGCCGCCCGTTTTCTCCATACGTCACATTGGACAGCACACTTCCCCTGAACATAACTGCCCGCTGTGAGACATATCCCAATTTCCTGTGAAGGGCCTCCTGGGTATATTCTTTAATGTTAATCCCGTCAATACAGATTTCCCCATCGGTCACATCGTAGAAACGGGGAACCAGGTTAATCAGGGTACTTTTGCCGCTTCCGGTAGAACCTATGAAAGCCGCTGTCTCTCCCCGATGGACGGTAAAGCTGATGTCTGTGAGAATCGCTTCCTCCGCATCCGGGTAGCGGAACGATACGTGCTTAAATTCAATTTCTCCCTGCTCGAATAACTCAGAACCGCTGATTTTACCATCCTTTATTTTTGTCTCTGTATCAAGCACCTCATTGATACGCTTTGCAGACACAACCGCCCTCGGCAGCACAATGAAAGTCATAACAAGCATCATAAACGCCATAATGATCTGCATGGCATAAGAGGAATACACCACCATATCCGAAAAAATACCGAGCCGGTCTGTGAGCGCCGCATCATTGATAATATATACTCCCGCCCAATAGATAGCGAGCGTCAGCCCAGACATAATCAAGGTCATTCCCGGAAACAATACGGACATGGTTCTGCTGGTAAACAGGTTCGTCCTTGTCAATTCCTCGTTTGCACCCTCAAACTTTTTCTCCTGATACCCCTCCGCATTATAAGCCCGCACCACGCGAATACCTGTGAGATTTTCCCTTGCCACACGGTTCAGGTTATCCGTGAGCTTCTGCATATTCTTAAATTTCGGCAGCACCAGGGCGATTACCGTGCCAAGCATTACCGTAAGGATTGCAACCGCGCCTCCCGTGATGGCTGTCCATTGCCAGCTTTTCCCGGCTATCTTTAAGATTGCCCATACCGCCAGGATCGGCGCTTTAATCATTGCCTGCAGCCCCAATGCCACAAACATCTGTATCTGCTGAATATCATTGGTAGTGCGTGTAATCAGGCTCGCCGTAGAAAATTTCCCGATTTCTTCCATCGAAAAATCCATCGTCTTATTATAAACAGCCTCCCGCAGCCGCATGGCAAGCCCCGCCGCAATCTGCGCCACAAAGAAACCTACAATAAAAGCCGTCACAAGGCTCCCCAACGCACACAGCAGCATGGAGCCTCCCGCAGACAGAATCTCGCCCATTTCACTTCCGGGCGTCTGCACTAAAGCTGTAATCTCCCTCATGTAATCCGGCAGCCGCAAGTCCAGTCCTACCCCGCAGACAATAAACACAAGGGAGCATACGACAAACAGCCAGTCACGCCGGTTCATGTACTTTAATATTTTGAGCATAAAAACCTCCTGATAAATCATGTTATGGAAAGAAAGGGATGCACAAAGCACCCCCCTCCTAAAGTTGTTACTC
>CAJUOE010000191.1 GCA_910587895.1 uncultured Lachnospiraceae bacterium | reverse complement strand
GTCGTGCCCGCACTCTTCGTCGTATTCCAGATGTATATATAGAATTACAAGGCAGCATTCCGCTGCGCTCTTATCCTGGGGCTTGCGGATGCGGGCCGGTATTATTGATGTGCCATAGTATTCGGCCAGTTCCTGGTAGCTGCGGTTCAACACGGTTTCATATCTGGTGTTAACCGTAGTGGCGGTCTTGCAGTTGTCCGGAATCAATAGGCGGTCTGCTTTTGTGTAGTATTCAGCATTCAGTTCACCAAAACAATCTCCGACGGTTATCATAGCAATGCATATTCTACTATCGGCTTTTTACTACTTACCGGCAGAGGTAATTATATACCGTTTGCTCATAACACAAATAATTCCAAAATAGAAAATATAAAAAACCACAATACACGCTCCAAACCCACCGGCTAATTTGAGCAGAATATTATTCAAAGAAACCGGCAAGACCAAATTCATTTTTCCATTCAGTAACGGTATGCAGAATAAAATAATCAATAAATCCATAATCATAGGTGAGAGCAGCTTTATCGCTATCTGCTTATTCAAAAGTTTTTCTATCTGTTTATTGCTTTTTCCCATACAGCACATAATCTGATTGCTTTTTGAGTTTTGCCTGACCTCTATAATCTGCTGTAAAGATAATATCGAAAAATAAATAACCAAAAGCACGATACAGATACTTATTTGTGAAGTTCCCATCCATTGCCGTACAGTTGTATCAAAAAGCTGAAATTCCGGCCGCAGCATCAGCATCCCGGTTACAAAAGAACAGCCAGAAAATAATAAGCATATACAAAAAACAGCATTAACCGCAGCAGCCGTTTTGAAATTTGACGTTATATTTGCCGCAATATATAGCCTGTCTTTTTGATAGATTTGAACGGGGTTCCTCCGCCTGTACGCATATAAATACCCAAACACCCATTTGTAAAAGGCAAAGACAGATACTAATAATGGTATTGCTGCAACAGATACGAGATAAACAATATAAACTTCCGGCAAAAAAACAATGCCGCAAACGCATCCAATTAAGCACACAAAACATAAAAAGAATACAATGCCCCACTGTTTATAGCTGTCTATATTTTTTATGCCCTGACTGCGGTTTCTTTCATACATCAGCTCCCTTATTTGCAGTTTGCCTATGCGCTGCTTCAACCGGAAAGAACACACTGTTTCAATCAGGCAAAAAAACAGAAACGTATATAACACACTTTTGACATAAAGGAATCCGCAATGTTTTATTCCATGCAGCGGCTCACGGAAATACCAAAATCCATATATGGAAAAACCTATTGTTGTTCCTGCTATATAGCAGCAAAAGCCAATTAACAGCACTTCCCATAGGAACAGCCGGGTTAATCTCTTTTTTTCCATACCCAACAACAAATAGCTTGCAAATTCTTTTGCCCGCTGCTTTAGCAGAAAAAAGTCTATATATCCGACTAAAACTATTTGAATGGCGGCTATTAACAATGGCAGAGAAATCACTTGAAAACCGGCTAATTCTCCTATAATGGTTATACAATTAGATACCTCTATAACCGCTAAAAGGACGGTCATGGCAACAACATATAAAAGGTAATTTATAAAAGACCGCCTCGCATTACGGATTGACAGCTTCAAGTACATCATGGTTTTCTCCCTCTATACATTCTATTTGCTTCAAAATATCCGTGAAAAAGGTCTGTTTATTTTCCTGTTCCCGGTTTAAGGCAGCTTTTATTTCACCGTCCTTCATAAACAAAATCCTGTCGCAATAGCTGGCTGCCATGACATCATGGGTGACCATCAATATTGTTGCACTAAATTCTCTGCAAAGCATGGCAAAGGTGTCTAAAAGCTGTCTGGCAGCATGGGAATCCAATGCCCCGGTCGGCTCATCCGCAAGTATAATATCCGGATTTACTACAATAGCACGGGCGCAGGCGCAGCGCTGCCGTTGGCCTCCCGACACCTCATACGGAAATTTATCTAATATTGCCGATATGTCCAGCTTTTCAGATAAATTTTGAATCATTGGACGAATTTTTTCTTTGGAAACCTCTTTAATTGTCAAAGCAAGCGCAATATTTTCATAGATAGTCAAAGTTTCAAGCAGATTGTATTCCTGAAAAACGAAGCCTAAATGCTTGCGGCGAAATTCCGCGGCAGCTTCATCTGGCATATCCACTATATTCTGCCCGCTGATCCGCACCGCCCCATTCGTTGGCTTATCTATCGTGGCGATTAAATTAAGCAATGTTGTTTTCCCGGAGCCGGAAGCCCCCATAATTCCAACAAAGCTGCCGTGCGGTATCTGAAAACTCACGTCATTTACAGCTAATACAGAATTATTTTCTGTTTTGTGTTGTTCCAAAATATTTTCATGCCCTGTCGAAATATTTTCATAGAGTTTGGAAACATTTTCAACTTCCAAAACATTTTGGAGTACTGTACCGCTTTCTTTTGTTTCCCATTTATCATGCCCTAACCAATTTGTAATCACGTTCATAAGTACCTCATCTGCTTTTTCTTTCAGCTTTTCTTCCGCAATGCACTCACCCGCAAATAGTTCATTTAAAGAGACTTCCAAAAGAGTACATAATGGTAAAAACAAAGATAAATCCGGCATAGAACGTCCTGTTTCCCATTTTGAAACTGCCTTATCAGTTATTTCCAATTTTTCTGCTAACTGACTTTGCGTCCAGCCTTTTGCTTTCCGGCGTTCGGAAATAAAAGCTCCAATCTTAATTTGATTCATTATTCAACCCTCCTGCCTGCGATATATTATATAAATCCGGCACAAAAATGAACACCTACCAACGGTAGAATTGAGTAAAACATGCCTTTTTGTCCCTACCAACGGTATACTGCCATACAAAATCCCAATTCATACTTTCAGGAATGAAAAGCGAAAAAGAGCCATTGACCAGCCCTTTTCCCACACATCATTCCATCTCCCTGAACGTGTCGGCCATTCCCCCGACAAGGCTCCACTGGCGCTGCATATAGGATTTCAGATTTTCCGTTCTTTGCCTGTAAGCTTCCCGGACTGTTTCCTATTACTTCGGCAAAAAACTGTTCCTACTAAAGCAAAAGCATACACTGAATTATACCATAAAAATATTCTGTTTTTCACCCGATGGCACGAAACGACTATTTTACGGGAGTGGAAAGCAAAAAAGAGTGCGAACGCTCCGCAGCGTTTGACAAATGCATGGGAATCTGCTACAATAAAAGTACAAAAGGGAATACTGCCGATAGACGGTCAGTTCCGAAAGTTAGTTACAAAAAAAGTAACCGCGTTCCTCGACCAAAGGGCGGTTACTTTTTTGTGTGATTTATGTAAGCAATCAAGATTGATACGATGATCCCAAGAATCATCAGAACAACCGTCAGCAGTTCATAGTCACTCATCAAGCATCCCCCCTTTCCCGGTTTTACCCGTAGTCAGAGGGGCAGTCCCCTCTGCGTTTGCATCGGAAAACTGACCGCCTACCCGTTATGGCAGTACCCCATGCGAATATATTATCAGAAAATGTCGGACGCTACAAGATGGTTTTCCGGCTTTTTTATTTTCCACTTGCCAGCTCCCAAATTCAGAGTTAAGATACGACACCAAGGAAGAAGGAATTGGATTGGATGGGAAACGATTCAGCATTGTACCAGCTCATGGACACCCGCATGCACAGCGTCATGAACGGCATTGTGAGCGGTGACGGGGAATACTAGGCGATTCTCTGAAAATCGGACATATACTCCGGCGAACTGGACAGGATGGATTTATCAAAAGAAATCCGGCTGCTGATCGACCGCTACGTCAGCGAGCAGAACGCGCATAGCACTTGTGCTATTGATCCCGGTTTGGGATGCTCGCCTACCTGCTTGGCTTTTCCGACTGCAAGGCCATGTTTTTAGGGAAATGCC
>CAJUOE010000190.1 GCA_910587895.1 uncultured Lachnospiraceae bacterium | reverse complement strand
TAGCCATTTTGTGGTATTGAGAGCATGATATCTGCATACCGTCCCAAATCACAGGTCACAGTCAGTTCAGCGCTGATATCGCTGCGCGACTGATACTTAGTGGTAGTAGGTGTAAAATTCGCCAGATATGTCTGTCGTCCTACCTTATCCAGCTGCTGTGCATCATTCTTCCATGTCCAAGTGCCCTCAGTATTTGAAGGCAGCGTAATCTCAGAAAGGGTCTGCCTATATTGGGCAGTCAGCTTTGGCGCTTCAATCACGAGAATGTCGAAATTTTCCGACTGTTCACCATATGAGATGGTCATCTGTCCGACACCCACATCGTTAGAATTAAACGCAACCTCCGCATTTTTTATATCAACCTGTACATTTTTGCCATCCGCTGTCGTATAGCTAATCGTGGCACCTGCAATATCAACGCTTTCGCCCTTGAGATAAGTTGTCTTCGTGGGACCTTTAAACACATATGTTATTGGATCTGCCTGCGGCGCAACTGCATCATCCAGCGCCGCTTCCTCTTCTATTTTTTCTATTTCTTCTGTCTCTTCTACTTCTACTTCTTCTATCTCCTCTGTTTCCTCTATCTCTTCAATATCTTCCTCCCCATCCGCTTCACCCGGCTTCGACGGAGTTATCGCATCCTGCTTGACGTCCTCTTTGTTGTCTTGAGGCAGACTGTCATCCTGCTTTTCCGGTATATCAGGCTCTTCCTCAGACACGGTCTGGGGTTGACCGGCTTCCGGCTTTTCTTCTGTATCCATCAGCATCTCACTCTCCTTTGCCGATACATACAACTGTCCCTGGGGCATACAGGTAAACATCACCGCTGCCGCCATAAACGCTGAACCAACTCGATAAAGCCTGCTCTTTTTTAGATTCCTCATCCTGCTCATCCTTCTTTCTTCCCCTAATTCCATTATATGACAACAAATCCCTTGTAATCCCGTCCAACATCCGACAAAGCACAGTCGGACATAATCTTTGAATATTTTAGCACAATTCTTCCGTTTTTTCAATATTGTGCCCGCAAAAAAAGACCCCTCATCTTTCCGACAACGGGTCTTCTTTCTTATAAAGCATGATTACATATAAGCCGATAATAATATTCGCCGTTACTTCTTTCTTTGGAAATTTTCACATCAAACGTAAATTCCACATCCCTTCCCGAACAGCGGAAACAAACTCTTTTATTTAAAACATTCTTTAACAAATCTCTTGTCAATTGAAGCACCGGCAGTCGTACACCCGCCTTTCTTTTTGCTAGCATCACCGTCTGTCTTGCGTCATTTTCCATTTCCTTTATCGTTTTATCTAATTTTTCAAATTCTGCCTGAATCCTTCCTGTGTCAAAATTGCGTGTAATAACACCTATATTCCCTTTTTGATTCATCGAATTGTCCACCAAAATGTTTAACACGGAATTTTCCAAGTATAAATATGCCGCCCTCCATTGCTCACACAAATGTATGATCACATCCTGCCCTCCCACATCCTTTTTCACATCATAAAGCCACCAACGGCACATGCCAGCTTCTTCATTTATGATAAATGCTGTGATATCTATTACCTTTGCATCCTCCTTTGCCACGGTATCCTGACGATATTCTTCCGCAAAATACCCCTTTTCGTTTTCCCCCAGCTGATATTCCACATCCACCACATCTCCGACTTCCTGCTCGGAAAATGTAATAATCCTGCTGTCTGTAAACTCGTTCAGTACACCTTTCTGTGGTTCTTTGCCGTTTTTCAGCTTTCTCCCTTGTATATGCATCCTTGCACTCCATTATTTTAATATGATACCCGTCTCGTTATATAATTCGTCCAGATTTCGCGTAAACAAATTAAAATCATACCCTATATATGGCACTGTCTGAAATTTCAGTTCTTCCACACAACTGCTTCCATCCGCCTGATTGACAAACTGATATACATGAACCTTTGCGTCAAACAATAAATCATCTACGCTTAATCCCAGTTCCTTTAGCTTCTGCTCCCGAGTTTCCCTCGAATCTTCCGAAAAGGACAACAGCAATAAATTATTTAATTTGCTTGCCATTGTATCACTGTGGGTGCTTACAATCATTCTTCTCCCACTGTTGACCAGTCTGATGATCAGCCGTGCCATCTCCCCCTGTTTCAAGGGGTGGAGACAGGTTTCAATCTCATCATAAAAAATATATTTATAATTGTGCACTCCACTCAGCGCTTTTACGATGGGAGTAATCTCATTTACCAGTGACGACGCAAGATAAAGCGGAATATCCTCCTTATTCTCTGCCAAGGCATCCGGATGATAATAGATTTCATCACCCACATATTTCACCTGTCCATCAATCAGATGGCGCTCTATAAATTTAAGCAGCTCTCTATTCCAAGACACTATCTCCGCACGTTGATTGTATCGGAGCAAAAACTGCAGGAAATCATAAACTGGCATCGTCAGCCCGAGCTCATTTTCCGCTACATCTTCATTCATTTCCTCACCTTCAGCTCCAAAATCAAAGACCCTAATTTCGTTTACAGCCTTTTTGTCTCTTTCCGCAAAAAAATATTTACTTAAAAGCTGCAATCCTGTTCTCGACGCTGGTAAAAACAACAAATCTTCACTAACAGCATTTATGGTGTTTGCTTCCAAAAGTATCATTTTCCATATTTGACCAGCTAATATCCTTTTTAAAGATTCCATATCTGGCTGATGACCAAAACCAATATATGCCCTTCTTTTTCGATTATCAGCATTCACATTCATGACATAAATATCTATCATCATTCTCGAAACTTTTGTAACTATCTCTCCTTTTTCCCCACTCATTTTATCAAATTCGTGGACGCTACTCTCACATACATATTTTTCATTCATATTTTCTAAGCGAATATACATTTCACCGATTTCAATGTCTTTATGAAATATCCTTCTAACAATCTTCTTTTTATTTTCCGCCAGATAGTCATTCACCCGCGTTTCCATGTTTTTAAACCATTCCACGCCATAAATAAGTTCTTTTTCCCCCTGCTCCTCAATCCCTTCCAGCGCAGGTTCCATATTACCCAATTCTATCAGCACACCATACAGCAACTGCACATTCTTGATGATAATTGTACCGCCGTCAGCCTTCTTGAAGTACCCTTCCATGCGGTTAAGCACTTCACTTCGCAGATTTGCAGGGTCGTGGTTGCCAACCAGAGCCGCGCCGCCGGCTTCTATGACGGTGCATGGCTTTTGTGACCGCGAACTGAGCTTGTAAATCTCTTTTGCAATCTGCTCTTTTCCTGAACCGCATTCGCCGAAGATGACGGCATTGACGTCCGTCGCGGCAATATTTCTTATTGCCCTTTCAATCCCAGCAAATGCCTCACTTTTGCGTGGTATAAGCTCGTCAGGAAGCAACAGCATTGTTTTGCCCGGTCTTGCATACCTGCCCACTGTTTCGATAAGCTGCTTGTCCATTGCCGGTCGCTGAATGATGTTGACGGCACCGCCGTCTTTCATCACATCGGCAATATCCAATGGGTTGAGATTGTCCACTATGGCGACTACGGGAAAACCGTATCCCTCAGTCTTCTGCCAGTTGATTAACTCCTGCGCTGTGCCACGGACGAATTTCATCGCCGCGACAATCACTGCTCCGGGTGGCAGTTTTGCCACCTCGTCCTTTGCCGCCTCCATAGCCTCGACTGCAATCGGATCATAGCCGGACTTGACAAGCAAGCCAACCATAAGCCGACGGTCTGATTCGGAGGCATCTACAATTAGAATTGTCTTCATCGTGTAGTAAATAATTAAGTTAAACAGATATGTAATATTTATTATTCTGTCATGTTTTCAATATTGCCAGCCATAATGAATGGGAGATTTCTTTTTATTCTATCCTTTGTCCAATCCCACCACCGAAGCGACAGTAGTTGCTCAATAATATCCGGGCTATACCGTTTGCGGATTACTTTTGCCGGTATACCGCCAACGATAGAGTAAGGAGGAACATCCTTAGTTACTACTGCTCTTGTTCCTATAATGGCACCATCT
>CAJUOE010000189.1 GCA_910587895.1 uncultured Lachnospiraceae bacterium | reverse complement strand
TAAATGGTTGCATAATGTCAGTTATTGAAGTATATAAGATGTAAGTGACTGAAGATTGCCTGTGATCTTGCCGTCTTTTACTTCAAATGTGGTGTGGGGAGAAAAAGGGATTGATATTCTGTACTCGCTGGTGATGGAACGCGGAAGGCTGATAGAGGAGGTCGGGGAATTGAAACGCGAGTTGTCAGATGTGAAGAAAGAAAACCGGCGGCTCCGGGAGTTCCGGGGCGTGATTCTGAAAGCATACGAGGAGGCAGAAAAGGATGTATGAGTATGATTATTCCGGAGATATGAAATTTTTTCAGGACCAGCTTGCAGCGAAAGGCATCACCAAAGAGATGCTGGACATGGACAATTTCGCAGGGCTGACGGCCAGGGAACTACAGAACATAGTAGACAGCGCAAGGTTGATAAAGAAAAGCGAGACTGCCGGAGAACCGGCATCAGCATAAATTTTAGCATGGAGGGCAAGACACATGGAAAGAACCTATTATTCAATCAATGAACAGAGCCTTGGATAACGCAATCGAAAAAGTGGAAGATGAAGCCGATAAGTTAGACAACGCTTGGGACGACACCAAAAAAGAGACCCGAAAAGAAGCAGAGAAAATCAAAAATGAAATAGAAAAAATTCAAAAATAAAATACATTAACAATGGACTTACACTCAGGATTACCATACTGGATAATCAAAAATCCTCTGTTCGATTACTACAATCCTTTGAAAAAGGATCTGGAAACAGACATAGTAATCATCGGTTCGGGCATAACCGGCGCCCTTATGGCTCATGAGTTGTGCCGGACAGGACTGGAGTGTTGCATCGTGGACAAACGGAGTATCGCCACAGGTAGTTCCGCAGCCAGCACGGCACTCTTGCAATATGAAATTGATGTTCCACTTTGCGAAATGGCTGAACAAATTGGTGAAAAGAATGCAGTAACTGCATACCGCTCTTGCCTGCAATCAATCCCAGATATCGAAGCTGTTTTGAAAGAGACGAATATCGATGCCGACTTTGAATGGTTGCCAAGTATTTTTTATGCCAGTGACAGTAAAGGAGTAGAACTCATCGAACGTGAATATGAAATACGCAAACGGCACAAGCTCCCGGTGGAACTGTTGAATAAAGACGAACTCCATAAACGATACAAACTGGAAACATACGCCGGAGCGTTGCTGAACCGCCGGTCCGCACAGCTCGATGCTTATAAGGCTGCGACCAAGCTCTTCCAGTATCATATAGAAAAAGATCACTTACGAATATTCACCCACACGGAAGTCACATCTCTTGAAGAAACACCACTGGGTTGCCGACTGGAAACACAGGATGGCCGGATCATCCGATGTAAATATGTGATAGTCGCCTCCGGGTTCGAAGCCGGACGGTTCTTACCCGAAAAAGTAATGAAGCTGACCTCAACTTACGCACTTATCTCTCACCCTATCGACGGTCCGCTTCTCATTCCACTTCTCATCCCATTTATCATTCCATTTATCCCCGCGTATGTCAGCATCCACATTACCGTCAGCCTCTTTATCCTTCATCTCAGGCACATACACTCTGACCAAGACTCCT
>CAJUOE010000188.1 GCA_910587895.1 uncultured Lachnospiraceae bacterium | reverse complement strand
TTATCACTCCTTTTTCAGAAGTTTGCCCATGTTCATCATTATTTATTCATATTGTCCTTTGCATGCCAGAATTACGATAACGTCCTCTACGACTTTGGGGTGGCGCGCCATCCCAAACGGCAGGAACTGCCGGGACGCGGGGCAGGGAGGGCGCATATGCGGCGGCTCCCGGCGACACTGCGTGAAACGGAAGGCACTGCGGGCGCATTGCCTACTTGACAAATGGCAATGTTGCGACGCAAGGCACAAAAAAACAGCTTAGGGGGGACATGGATGGAAACTGAGGCACGCACAGGAGGTAACCCCGGAGAATACAACCGCAGGACAACCGACTATGGGGACGGACGCCTGGAAATAGCGGCGTACCATAGCCCAAGGGCAAGGCGCACCGGGGAACGGCTGGCAGCATCCGGCAGGATGCCCGCGCCCTCCGACCAGACGCAGGAAGAAAGGACACGAAAGCAGCTGTACGCCATCAGGAGACGCATAAAGGGCTACGCGCTGGCAAACGACTTCAAGTGGTTCGCCACCCTGACTTTCGACCCCGGCAAGGTAAACAGCCTTGACTATGGGGCGGCAAAGGCAACGCTCCTCAGATGGTGCCGCCGGACAAGGGACAGGCATGGAAAATTCGACTACCTCCTGATACCGGAACTGCACAAGTCAGGGGCTGTCCACTTCCACGGCCTGCTGGGGGACGTCCCGGCTGGCTTTGAACAGGCGGCAAACCCAAGGACGGGAAAGCCCATCATAAGGCACGGCAGACAGGCATACAACCTCACGGACTGGGAATATGGGTTCAGCGACTGCGAACCCATAGAAGACCGGGAAAGGGCTGCATCCTATATCACAAAATATGTGACTTCCGCCCTGCTCACCGACAAGGAAATGTATAACAAGAAAAGGTACTTCAACTCGCAGGGCTTAAAAAAGCCCACGGTCACCTATGAAATGAGGGACAACGCAGAACTGGGCAGGTTCACGCCGAATTTCGGCGTGGTGGAGACAGGCAAAGACGGCAGGAACCTTGTGGACATCGGCATCTACAACCTGTCCGCAGACCCGGAGACAGGGGCGCTGTCGCAGGAAGACGCCGATTACCTCATAGTTTCAAAGCCCGACAAAAGCAAGTCATATTCAGGAAATTAAACCCTGAATCAACTAATTGCGCCAAGGCTGCGCAGCACATGGACTAATTTTTCTGGAAGGAGGACGTGATTCATATGAAAAAACCTGACATATGTGAAATGCAGATGCTGAACCACGCCCTCCAAGCACAGATTAATCACCTGAAAGGCTTGCTCCGGGACATGGAAAATGGTAAGATAAGTCTAGCATATGTCCAGAAAATGATTGACATGGACAAAACAGGAATCTTAGAACTCCACAGACAGAAATTCAAATACTGGCAGGGCAAAAACGGCAACTGGAACAGCTACCTGCCAAAGGAAGGCGCCAAGCCGCCATATGGGAGGCTGGTGAGCAAGGTAAGCGAAGAAAGGCTCAAGGACGCCATCATTGATTATTACATCCAGGAAGGCAGGGCAGCCACCGCCCCCACATTCGGGCAGACATACCGGGAATGGAGGGCAATAAAAGACCTGGAACTCAGCGGCAACTCCATCCTGCGCTACGATTCAGACTATGCAAGGTTCTTCCAGGACACCGCCTTTGAAAAACTCCCGATGGATGAAATCAACGAAAACACGATACGGAAATTCATGCTGGAGACGATAAAGCGCCTGGGGCTGTGCCGCGAATCCTGCAAGAAACTGTTCAGCTACATACGCAACACCGTCAAACATGCCCGCATTGAAAAGATGATAACGGACAACCCGGTTGAGTTCCTTGAGCTAAAGCAGTTCACCAGGCACTGCACAGAGAAGGCAAAACCCAGCGAGGAACAGTTCTTCAATGACGGCGAACTCCTGATGATTCAGGAAGGGTTGGAGGAACTATACGGCGACAAGCCCATGTTCATTCCCCGCTACGGCGTTGAAATGGCAATGCTGACAGGCATGAGGGTCGGAGAAATCGCGGCTCTGAAATGGGAGGACATCCATGAAGGATACATCCTGATACATAATTCCATCAAGCACAACCGCCTGAAAAATGAGTTCTTCCTCGACACGACCAAGACAAGGAAATCAAGGCAGTTCCCAATATGTGACGAGATAACAGCCCTCCTTGAAAGAATCCGCCGGGTTCAGGAAAAATCCGGCTGCACCAGCGAATTTATCTTTACGGACGGCAAAGGGGGCTGCATCAACGGACAGCGCATCAGCGACTGCGCAAAAAGGCTGACAAACCATCTGGGGATACATGGCGGCGGGATTACCGCACTGAGGAAGACCATCAATTCAGACTTAAGGAGAAACGGCGTCCCGGCAACCATAGTGGCAAGCATGCTCGGTCACAGCCCGGAAGTGAACGAAAAATATTACACTTACGACACGTCGAACCTTGCAGAGAAACAGAAAATCATCAAGGACAGAAACGCCAAAGTCACTACCCTGGCTTGAAAACCTTAAGTAAACTTAAGTGATTTTTCTGTCATTGATGATTCCCGGAAACCCTATAAAATATGCCAAAAATCGATGCGACAGGATTTGAACCTGCGACCTCTGCGTCCCGAACGCAGCGCTCTACCAAACTGAGCCACGCATCGACATCACTATGGCATAATAACATATATTCTCTTCTTTGTCAACATTATTCTTTCTCTTCCATAACACTCATGTACGCCGGACGAATAATCTTGCTTGTTCCAATCAATTCCTCCATCCTGTGCGCGCTCCAGCCGACAATACGGGCAATCGCAAAGATCGCCGTATACAATTCCATCGGAATTCCCATCATCTCATATACGAATCCGCTGTAGAAATCCACATTTGGACTGACGCCCTTGAAAATCTTGCGCTCTCCGGCAATCAGTTTCGGCGCCAGTTTCTCAATCGTATTGTAAAGCAGCATGTCATCCTCGCGGTCTTTTGCAACCGCAAGCCGCTCCACATAACTCTTAAACACGCGTTCCCTGGGATCTGAAAGGGAATAAACCGCATGACCCATGCCGTATATTAACCCTTTGTGGTCAAATGCCTCACCCGCAAGAATTTTTGCGAGATATGCCTCTATCTCTTCCTCATCGTGAACATCCTTGATATGTTCCCGAATATTTTCCATCATCTCCATAACCTTGACATTGGCGCCGCCATGCTTGGGACCCTTCAGAGAGGACATTGCCGCTGCAATTGTAGAATAAGTATCCGAGCCTGAAGAAGTGACCACCCTGGTTGTGAAGGTAGAGTTATTTCCACCGCCGTGCTCCATGTGCAAAATCAACGCCACATCAAGAACCTTCGCCTCCAGACGGCTGTAATTCTTATTCGGACGCAGCATCATCAGCAAATTCTCCGCTGTTGACAATTCCGGTTCCGGCCTGTGTATATACATGCTGTCGTCGTTCTCATAATGATTATATGCATGATAACCATACACCGCCAGCATTGGGAAAATACTGATCAGTTCCATGCACTGCCTGAGGCTGTTCGTAACAATCTCCGGCGAGTTTAACTGGCCGTCATATGACCCCAGCGTAAGAATACTCCTTGTCATGGAATTCATAATATCCTTCGTAGGCGCTTTCATGATAACGTCCCTCGTAAAATTCGTCGGGAGTGTCCGGCTCTGCGCCATAATCTTACAGAACTGCTTTAATTCGTCTTCCGACGGCATCTCGCCAAACAGCAGAAGATAAGCAATCTTCTCAAATCCAAAACCGTTATCTCCTATCTTGCGCACAAGATTCTGCACATTGTAGCCCCGATACCAGAGCTGCCCGTCACAGGGGGTTTTCACACCATCCACATCCTGGAAAGACACAATCTTGGAAATGTTCGTTAGCCCGGTAAGGACACCCTTTCCACTCATGTCACGCAATCCACGGTTGACACCATATTCTTCAAACAGTTTATCGGAAATACTGTCATTTTTCCTGCAAATCTTTTCCTGCTGTATGGCATAGTTCATCAATTCATCTTCATTTCGCATAGACTACCTCCTATCCATTTCTCCTTGTCTGACTCTCAAGCGCGCTCCTGATATTCTGATTCACCTTGCGGGACACACGAAACAGGACATCCCGCTCCTCCTGCGTAACCCCTTTGAGAATAATATCATACATCTGCTTTCGGAGCGCCGTAATCTCCTCCAAAATCCCCTCCGCCCTATCCGTAAGCATAATATGCATACATCTTCTATCTTCCTCATCCTTGATGGCATAGATAATCTGCTGTTCTTCCAACCTGCTAACCGACTGGGAAATATATCCTTTGCTAAAGAGATTGAGATCGCCGATGTCCTTTGACGTATTATGCTCGCCCGACTTATAGAGAAAATATAAAATGTCAATATCAACTTTTCTGAGACTATATTCCCTGCGCAGGGCCTCAATTTTCTGATTGTATAATTTTTGAAGCTGAGTACCCTGTAAAAGACCTTCCAACATCCAGTCCATCGCCGCCACCTCATAGTTTAATTTTAAACCAATATACCACTTTTTTAGCCAAAAAGCAAGAAAAAATCTTCCAAAAATATAAATTTTACATTTAATTTACTTGTTTTTCCTTGTAAACATAAAATTTTTCTGTTTTTCCTTTTCACTGGTTTTTTATACTTATTTCATTATTTTTTGTTGACAAATACGTAATTTGTTCTTATACTTAATATTGAGGGTTCTTGTAATTTCTCATTTTTTTAACGATTCAATTTTTAACATTCAGCTAAAGAATAAGTTACTGACTTTACATCCAAGACAGGGAGAACAAAGATGAAAAACTTACCAATTAGAGATTTAGAGCCGGGAATGATTATTGCAAAAGCAATATACACCAGTCGCGGACAGTTAGTTATGGAAGAGAACACGGTACTGACTGCTGAATTGATTTCCCGCCTGTCCTTTTACAGCATTTACAATGCAACGATTAAGGATGCAGGCGATTCGTCAGACGAGGCAGCTCTTTCTGAATCAGGCGCAGACACACCCGAGGAGGCTCCGGCACAGGAAGCAAACGCTGCTACCTCAAATCTTGCCTCCAATACATTTTATTCCCACAAAGTAAAATCACAGCCGGAATTCATGCAATATCAGATTGAATATAATAAGGAGATACGCTCTGTCAAGGAAATATTCGATGCTGTTATCCAGAATCCGGAGGCTCCGGTTGATTTTCGCCAGATTTTGAGCGACTTCAACAAATTGATTGCCTCATGCAGGACAACGGTAGCCTTGTTTGACAAGCTCCACAATATGCGCCAGGACGACGACAGCGTTTACGCACATTGCCTGAATGTCGCATTGATTTCCCGCATGATGGGAAAATGGCTGAAATTAGACGATAACGAACGGGATATCCTGACTTTGTGCGGATTGTTCCATGATATAGGTAAGACATCTATTCCTGATGAAATTTTGAATAAACCAGACAAATATACGGATGAAGAATTTGCGCTGATCAAACAGCATCCGCTGTTCAGCTACAAACTTCTGAAACATCAGCCGATTGACGAACGGATTAAGAACGCTGCCCTGCAGCACCATGAACGCTGGGATGGTTCCGGCTATCCCCAGAATATTGAAGGCAATGCCATCGAGGATTATGCAGCGATTGTCGCCATTGCAGACGTTTACGACGCTACTACCGCCGCACGTTCTTATCGGCCGCCACTGTGTCCGTTTCAGGCAATCAGCATGTTTGAAAAAGATGGCCTGCAAAAGTACCATCCAAAATACATCCTGACATTCCTCAATCGGATTGCCACCACTTATCAGCATAACCGGATTCTTTTGAACAACGGGCAGAGCGCCAACATTGTTATGATTAACTCCAAGCATCTGACAAGACCCATGATACAGATGGACGACGGCACCGTTATTGATATGCTCGACAATCCGGATCTGGAAATTACAAAAATTATTTAATAGTTCACAACGCCATGGAAATAAAAGACCGAACTGTTCAAATTTATTTGATACAGTTTGGTCTTTTGTTTTCATGAGGGTGATAATCCCCAAAGCCCCGGATTCTACTTATAATCAAAATCCGGTATCTTCTTCCAACGCTCCCTGAAATAATGCGCCACAAGCTTCGGCTTACGGTCTCTGGTGAAAATACCCTTTTTATTTCCCTGTACACGCAACAGGCTCTGGCTGGTAGCAAAATCTGCAAAATTCCATGCCTGCTCTCCCACAACGATATTGTAATCGTCAAACACGCCGTTGTTCATTTTATAGTAATCCACCTGGTATTCTTCCGTATACATGACCGGGGTCGTATCGTGGAATCCCATCACGGTATCCGCACCGTACTCTGTGAAAATCACCGGTTTTCCGACTTTCTTCCAGTAATCCAGTTCTTTACGCAAAGCTGCCTTTGGCCCTTCCAGATCCGGTCCGCCAAAATACCAGCCATAATAGCGGTTCAGGCAGATGACGTCACTTAATTTTGCAGAGCAATCCTTCTCCGGCTCCGCCATCTGCACGCTCACAAGCGTACAGGGCCTTTTCTGCGTATCCAGTTCCCTTGCCAGATCATACAGCGGCTTGAAATATTCATACGCCCCATCCGCAGAGGAATCCGGCTCATTAGCGATGCTCCACATCACCACACAGGCGTAATTCTTATCGCGCGTAATCAAATCCCGCACGACTTCCCTGTGATGTTCCTGTGTCTTTACGCCATGTTCCGGATCAAACGTCCCGACTTTCTGGCCGCCGAAATTGGCGCCGCCTCCAAACTGGAGATTTACGCCCACGGCGGTCGTCTCGTCAATCACGACAATCCCTTCCCGGTCACAGAGGCGCATCATTTCCTCGCTATAAGGATAATGGCTGGTTCTGAAACTGTTCGCACCCTGCCATTTAATCAGGGAGATGTCCTTCGTATTCATGGGCAGATGAATGCCCCTGCCGTTCGGAAAAGTATCTTCGTGTTTTCCATATCCCTTGAAATAAAACGCTTTCCCATTGATAAGGAATTTCTCACCCTCCACGCAAACCGTGCGCACCCCATAGGGCAGCGTGTATTCGTCCTCCATGAACCGGACTTTTACCTGGTACAGATAAGCCCCAAGCGGCTGCCAGAGATGAACATGTTCGATATGAAGGATTCCTGCCGCCCCGCTGCTCTCTGCCACCTTATTCCCTTCCTCATCAAACACTTCGACTTTGCACGCGTCTTTCTCCGAAACGCCGTCTCCACCTTCCGTCTGAATCTGGTAATGGATATCTGCATTCCCTGCGTCTACCTGCGGCGTAAGCGTGATATCCTGGATATACGCTTTTGGCGTCGTATAAATTCTTACCGGACGCGTAATTCCACAATAGTTAAAGAAATCGAAATTGGGATGGTTCTGCGGTTTTGAATCCTCGCTCTCCTCTCCGCGCCCCACGAGACCGCCGAGCATGTCACCTTTTCCTCCGACCGGTAGTGTTGTGTAGTCAATCACATTATCCACGGCAATTGTCAGGAGATGCTCGCCTTCCGTCATCAGATCCGCAATCTCCGTCTCAAAGGGCAGAAATCCTCCTCTGTGCTCACAGAGCAATTTCCCGTCCAGAAATACCTTCGCATGATGCGTGACTGCATCGCAGCGCAGCACCACGCGCTCCCCACTCACCTTCTGCGGCAGCGAAATCTTCCTCTGATAAAATACCCATCCATAATGGTCACGGAAATCAATTCCTTCTTTCAAATCATTGTAAGACGCCGGAACAGGCATCGTCATGGCGTCCTTTAGCGGCATTTCCTGCCATTTCTCTTCAAATCCTTTTCCATTGTCCAGCTTAAAATCCCATACGCCGCTCAAATCACAAAGAAAGCGGGATGGTGTAAGAATCGGATATAACATGTTTCATCCTCCTTCGCACAAGGCATGTGCATTTTCTTATTACCATTCCCGCAAATATTATTTTATATTCATTTTCAAAGGCAAGTTCCGGTCAACTTACCTTAAACTGAAACTTCTGGATCTCTTTTTCGGAATTTACTTTCTGGATCTGGGCTCCCAGCCCTTCCAGCTTCTTATCGAAATTCTCATATCCCCTCTGGATATAATGAATATCGTCCACAATCGTAACGCCGTCTGCCGAAAGCCCGGCAATCACAAGCGCTGCGCCCGCACGCAAATCCGGCGCGCTGACCCTGGCTCCCGTATAACCTTTGACGCCGCTGATGATTGCGATGTTGCTCTCCACTTTGATGTCTGCGCCCATACGGGTCAGCTCATCCACATATTTAAAACGGTTCTCAAAAATACCCTCCGTTACTGTGCTTGTTCCTCCGGCAATTCCCAGCACAACCGTCATCTGCGGCTGCATATCGGTCGGAAATCCCGGGTAAGGCAACGTCGTCACCTGCGTATGGCGCAATGGTTTCGATGCCACAACACGCACGGCGTCATCAAACTCTTCGACCTCACATCCTGCCTCCAAAAGCTTTGCCGTCGTCGCCTCCAGATGCTTCGGAATTACATTCTTGACAGTGACGTCTCCCTTGGTCGCCGCCGCTGCAAACATAAAGGTGCCTGCTTCAATCTGATCAGGTATCACGGAATACTCTGTCTGATGCAGTTTCTCCACGCCAACAATACGGATAACGTCTGTTCCGGCGCCGCGGATATTCGCGCCCATGCTGTTTAAGAAGTTCGCCACATCCACGACATGGGGCTCTTTTGCAGCATTTTCAATCGTGGTCTTTCCCTCGGCAAGCGCCGCCGCCATCATGATATTGATGGTTGCGCCCACAGATACCTTATCGAGATAAATGTGACCACCAATCAACCGCTCCGCCTCTGCCGCTACCGCTCCGTTGCGAATCTCGACATGGGCTCCCAGCGCACGGAATCCCTTGATATGCAAGTCCATGGGACGGCTTCCGATATTACAGCCTCCCGGCAGGGTCACCTCTGCACGCTTATATTTTCCAAGCAGGGACCCCAGCAGGTAATAGGACGCCCGGATTTTCTTCATGGAATCATAATCCACTGGAATATCCTTCACAAAAGAACCGTTGATTTTTACGGTATGCGCGTCTATTCGATCAACCTTTGCCCCGATATCCGTCATTGCCTGAAGCAACGCATTGGTATCGCGCACATCAGGTAAGTTATCTATCGTCACGGTTTCATCCGTCATAATCGCTGCCGCCAGAATCGCGAGCGCCGCATTTTTCGCCCCGCCGATTTCGACTTCGCCAACAAGGGGATTCCCGCCTTTAATCACATATTGTTCCATTTTGCACCTCTATGCTCTATTTTCCTACAAGAAGTAATTATAACGATCATTGATATATTTTGTCAAACAAACGACAACTTACCTATCATTATAACACACTTTCTCGATTTGTAAAACAGTTTGAGCTTCCCAATTATGTAAATCTATAGTATCAAAAGGTTCACATCACCTTGTGATGTGAACACTTTGCACATAAAAGTGCTATGGAAAGCTAGCTTTCCAGACACTTTTTGTGCAAGATGTCTATGCTGCCACAGGCAGCAAGACCTTTTGATACCATATCTCATATATTTCACAAAATAGGGAAATTCAACTTTTATATATATTATGACCATTTCCATCTTCTGTGCCTGACCCAATACATTGTAGCATAACTATTCTTAAATTCCTATTGTCATTCTACTCAAAAACAACATTTTTTTCGAGATTTTTTGTCTTAATTACCAAATATGGATAAGATTTGGCGTCATTTACCTGCTCTCCTTTGGACGGGCCAATCAGCGTCGTATCAAAGTAAATCGCATTTTGCGTATGGTAACATGCATTGATGGAAATGCTGTAACCTCCGGTCTGCTGAACGCCGTACCCCACGGCTATGTACAGATTTTCCTCATCTGTATAGGTCAGTTTAAATATCTGCTCCTTCCGTTCTTCTATGACAGCAAGAAATTCCTGCGGTACTTCCTTATCCTCCAGAATCGTGTAGGCCAAATCGTCCAGTTTCCGATTGTCCGTTTTTTCCAACCCACATCCCGCCAGAAATACCACCATCCATACCACAGCCAATATCCCTGTTACCCATTGTTTTTTTGGAAATAATTTCTTTTTCATGCAAAGCTCCTTATGCTTTTTATACATTCTTTCCATATTGTATCAGCTTTTTCTCACATTTATGATTGTATTTTCCAAAATACCTTTGTATAATAGATGCAAAAAGCAAAAGAGGTAAAAGACATGATACGACTGATTCTGGTTTCACTTTTTCTGATTTGTTTCCTGATTTTATCAATTCCGATCATGATTTTTGAATGGATTTTTGAGAAATTTAACCGGCGGGCAGCGGACATCAGCAGCCTGCGCATTGTCCAATGGGCATTTCGCGTAGTCTTGTTCCTCGCAGGAACCAAGACTGTGATTATTGGCGAAGAGCGTATTCCCAAAGACGAGGCGGTGCTATATGTCCCCAACCACCAGAGTTATTTTGACATTATTATCACCTATTCCCGCTGCCAAAACCTCACCGGCTATATCTCCAAAGATATTCTGGAGAAGGTACCGCTGTTGTCCGTCTGGATGAAACGCCTCTACTGCCTGTTTCTGGATCGCTCGAACATAAAAGCCGGCCTGAAAACCATCCTTACGGGAATCGAATACATCAAAAAAGGAATTTCCATCTGCATCTTTCCGGAAGGTACGAGAAATACGCACCCAGAAGACGGGCTGCTGCCTTTTAAGGAAGGCAGCCTGAAAATTGCAGAAAAAACCGGCTGTCCGATTATTCCAATCGCCATCACGAACAGCCAGAATATCTGGGAAAGCCATATGCCCTTCATGCGCAAATGCAAGGTGATTGTAGAATACGGCGAGCCGATTTATTTAAAGGATTTAGACAAGGAACAGCGAAAGTTCTCCGGCGCTTACACACAGGCGAAAATCGCCGAAATGCTGAAACAGCACGAAACCATGATAGCGCAATAACGGCATAGGCGCTTATATGAATTTTTCCTGAATCGCCTTGACCACTTCCGGATACTCCATAAAATGGGATGCTTTTACCAGAACCGTATCCCCCTCCTTCAGGTAAGAAAGCAGGCGCGCTGTCATTTCCTCCCGGGTCTCATCGTAAAATACCTGGCGAAGGCCCCCGTCTTTTGCGCCCTGCGCTATTTCCTTTGAAAGCGTTCCGGCACAGAACAGCGCGTCAATCTGCTTTTGGGCTGCGTAAGCGCCTACGCCGTAGTGCAGATGTTTTTCATTTTCCCCAAGCTCTCCCATATCTCCAAGCACGGCAATGGTACGCCCCAGGCCATAATGCAGGACGTCCAGGGATGCCCGCATGGATACCGGATTTGCATTGTAGCAGTCGTCAATCACCATCATGTTGCCAATTTCCATGAGGTTGCTGCGCCCGCCAATCGTCTCCACATGTTCAATCCCTGCCTGAATCTGAGGCAGATCCATGTCAAGATACAAACCTGTGGCCGTGGCTGCCATGGCATTATAGAGGTTGTGCTCTCCCGGAATCGGGATATGGACATGGAATTCTCCCTTCGGCGTGTGAATCCGGGCTTTTACACCTTTCAGCCCACAGTTTACAATCTCATCTGCATAGATTTCCCTGCGAACTCCTTCGCCTTCTTCTTCCTGCAAAAAACCATAAAATACCGGACGGACGCCCGCCGCCTCTGTAATCGTGGCAAGTTTGTCATCCTCCCCGTTGAGCACAATATGCCCCTCCGGTTTCAGATAATCGAATATTTCACTTTTGGCTTTTAGTATTCCATCCCTGCTCTTTAAATTTTCCAGATGGCAGATGCCAATATTGGTTATGACACAGATATCCGGCTTTGCTATTTTTGCAAGACGGTGCATTTCGCCAAAATCAGAAATCCCCATTTCCACAACCGCAACCTGATGCTCCTCGCGGATGCGCAGCAATGTCAGCGGAAGCCCGATTTCATTATTGAAGTTCTTCTCTGTCTTCAACACACGGTATTTCTCAGACAAAACCGACGCTATCATCTCTTTGGTGCTGGTCTTGCCAACGCTCCCGGTAATTCCAATTACCGGAATCGTAAGCTGGCTGCGGTAATACGCGGCAATCTCCTTCAACGCCTGCTCACTGGAATCCACCCGGATATAAGGCACCGCGCAACTTTCAAGATCCTTTTCGGACAATACGGCTGCCGCTCCCTGCGCGGCCACCTGAGGAATAAAATCATGTCCGTCTACCCTTGCTCCCTGTATCGGAATAAACAGAAATCCCTCTTCCACCTTACGGCTGTCCGTAACGGCTCCCTTAATTTCCACCTGCATATTATCCAAATCGCCCACGTACGTCCCATGACAGGCCTTCGCGATCTGTTCCAATGTCATCTCTCTCATGGCATCCTCCGTTTTACTCTCTTTTCACACTGTTATCATGGTCATTGATATTTCCTGAGGGAAATCTGGACAATCTTCTCACAAAGCTGTTCAAAATTGATCCCGATTGCCTTTGCCTCCTGCGGAATCAGGCTGGTTGACGTCATACCGGGAAGCGTGTTCGCCTCCAGGCAATAGATATGATTTTCATTATCCAGCAGAAAATCCATCCGGGAATAGGTATTCAGTCCCAGGACTTTTGCCACATCCTCGGCGCACCGCTGCATCCGCGCGGTAATTTCCGCAGAAATCTCCGCTGGGCAGGTCTCCACGGCACTGCCAGCCGCATATTTATTCTTATAATCATAAAATCCTTCAATCGGTGCAATTTCAATCACCGGAAGCGCCCGGGAATCCATCACGCCAACAGAAAATTCCCTGCCTTGGATGTACTCTTCAACCACAACCTCCTGTTCCCAGCGGAATGCTTCTTCCAATGCTTTTCGGTATTCTTCCTCGTTTTTCACAATGGAAACGCCAATGCTGGAACCGCCGCAGCAAGGTTTGACCACACATGGAAACGTAAGCCCGGTCTTAGCAAACTCCCATTGGCACTCTTCTTTTTTCATGGAAATGCCAGCCGGGGTCGGAATTCCATTTGCGGCAAACAGCCGTTTTGACAAGCCCTTATCCATCGCAAGCGCACTACCAAGATAACCGGTTCCCGTATATTTAATGCCATATAAATCGAACGTCGCCTGGACTTTTCCATTTTCCCCATTCTCTCCATGGAGCGCAAGAAAAACTATATCTGCCATTTGGCACATCGCAATCACATTTGGTCCAAAGAAACAGTCGCTCTGGTCCTTGCGGCTTTTTTTGACCTCCGCAAGATTCGGGGCGTCCTCCGTGATCCCGGACACTGAAACGCTGGCCTCGCGGGAACGCTCAAACACACCGGTCAAATCCCTTTCACTGTCCCCATATCCCATAAAGACGTCGAGCAGAATCACCTGATGCCCGTTTTTACGCAAGGCTTCCGCCACATTGCTCCCTGTTGCAAACGATACGTCCCGTTCCGTGCTCAATCCCCCCGCCAAAACTACAATATTCATCCGAAAATCCTCCTTCTAATCTAATCCATGCCACCATTGCACAGCTTTTCCTGACAGTTTCAATCAAAAATATCTTATACTATTTTATGGTGCGTGGCAAGAACTGCAACAAAAAAATTACCCCCATCCGAAGATGGGGGCCTGTCCTTCATTTTCTTATACTTCCGGCTCAATCAGGCCGTAAGTATTTCCTTTTCTCTTATAAACAACATTGACTTCTTCCGTCTCGGCATTCTTAAATACGAAAAAGTTATGTCCCAAAAGCTCCATCTGCACGCAGGCGTCTTCCGGATACATGGGCTTGATGTCAAAACGCTTGGTACGGATAATCTTGACGTCCTCGTCTTCTTCCACCTCTTTGTCAATGTATTCCTTCTGAAAGTTCGGCGCAGACTGTTTCTGGTCTATAATCTTGTTCTTGTATTTCTTCAACTGCCGCTCGATAACCTCCTCTACCAGGTCTATCGAAACATACATATCATTGCTTACCTGCTCGGAACGGATAATATTTCCTTTTACCGGAATTGTAACTTCTATCTTCTGTCGTTCTTTCTCTACGCTTAACGTTACAACAATATCGGTCTCAGGAGTGAAATACCTCTCTAATTTGGATAACTTCTCTTCAACTGCATTCCTTAATCCTTCTGTTATCTCAATATTCTTTCCACTGATTGTGATGCGCATGATGTCCAACTCCTTTGCTGTTAAATTTATACATCTATTTTAACACACCTGCAACAAATCCGCAAGATTTCTTGACATTTTGAAATGCAGGGTCTACCATATCGTTATCGAAAGGAGAACGCCCCTATGAGACATGAAGTTGCTTTTATTACCGGTTCTTCCCGCGGCATCGGCCGCGCCATCGCTGAAGAATTTGCACGGGCAGGCTATGCGCTTGCCATTAATTGCAGGCAATCGGAAACAGAACTTATTTCACTTGCAGAAGAACTGAAAAACAAATACCGCGTTCCCTGCCTTCCGCTGGCAGGCGATGTGGGAGACGAGAATTTTGTGGAGGAGGTGTTTACGTGCATAGAACAGCAGCTTGGCCATGTCACAGTTCTCGTAAACAATGCGGGAATTTCCCATATCGGCCTCCTGTCCGATATGGACCTGGAAACGTGGGAGCGCATCATCCGCACAAATCTGACCTCCGTTTTCTGCTGTTGTCGTCGCGCCATTCCCCATATGGTTCACCATAAATACGGAAAAATCATAAACATTTCATCTGTGTGGGGAATTGCCGGAGCTTCCTGCGAAGTAGCGTATTCCGCATCCAAAGGCGGCGTCAATGCTTTTACAAAGGCGCTTGCAAAAGAGCTCGCCCCCAGTAATATCTCCGTCAACGCCATTGCCTGCGGCGTCATTGACACACAGATGAACCAATGTTTTACTGAGCAGGAGCGCGCTGCGCTCGAAGAAGAAATTCCTGCCGGTCGATTCGGAAACGCCGGGGAAGTTGCCAGTCTCGCCCTGTCGCTTGTCAATTCCTCTTCATACCTGACCGGGCAAATCATTTCTCTGGACGGTGGATGGCAGTAAAATACCGTCTTTATATGTGACGCTTTTTTTACAGTTTCATATGTTCGCGTTTGTGAATTTCGTATGCTTTTCAGCCATTTCCAGTATATTTTCCAGATTATTTCGTAGAATAAACATATTGGATATCTACTATTTCGACAAAAGAGGACTGGCATATGAAATTTTCTACGAGACTTGAAAATCTGTTGGAGGAGCGGAATCTCACAAAAAGACAGTTAGCATTGGAGTTACATATCGCTCCATCCACCTTAAACGGCTATCTGCGTCGCGGTCGGGAACCTGACTACGATACCCTGATTAGCCTGGCAGGATATTTTCAGGTATCTACTGATTATCTCCTGGGCGTTACCGACATTCGCCGCCCTTATTACACATTGGAATGTTACGATGACAAAGAAGGCGAACTTCTGGAAACTTACCGCTCTCTTGGCCCACAGGAACAGAATTATCTGATCAAACAGGCGCATATTTACCATGAGCAGGATTTGGACACTCCTGTTTCCCAGGAAAAAGAATGGCTGACGCGTGAGTTTTAACCCCTGCATCAGAAAAATGATTTAAAATCCCCGGATTTTATCATTCTCATCTTCCGATGTGTTCTGGATTTGTTTAATCACGATATAATAACTATAATTTTCGTTGACTTTTATCTGTATACGGTCTCCAACTTTATGTCCCAACATTGCTTTTCCGATTGGAGATTCTGTACTGATCAAATTCTTCATAGAATTTCCGCGTATAGATGTGACCAAGCGGAAGACCTGTTCCTCATCGTCCTCCTCGAAGTACACGGTAACAGTATTATTGATGCCTACCTCGTCCTCCCTGGAGGTATCTGACACAATTTGCGCTGTTTTCAACATGCGCTCCAGGTAACGTATCCGGCTCTCATTCTTATTCTTATCTTTTTTGGCTGCATGGTATTCAAAATTCTCACTCAAATCCCCGTGCGCCCTTGCCTCTTTCACCGCCTCAATCGCCTGTTTGCGCACTATGAGCTTACGGTATTCAATCTCTTCTTCAATCTTTTTTACATCGCTTTTGGTCAATTGTTCCCGCATCATTTTTCCCTCTATTCTTTTATTTTCCATATGCTTTACTGGCAAAGAGGATATTTCCAGAGCTTTTCCAGTCTCCGAAATATCCTCTTTTCTCATATATTTACTACTTTTTAATTCTACAAGCGGAATATCCCACCGCTCGATAGTTCTTCCTCTCGGATATTACTTCACGTAGAAACGGTAAACCGTCTTCGTGGTGAACACATCCCCTGCTTTTACGATGGGCGACGGAACATTTTCCTGATTCATAGCGTTGGGATAGAACTGTGTCTCCAGGCAGAATCCACAACGTTTGCAATAAGCCTTGCCGCCCTTTCCTGTCTGGTCTCCAATAAAGTTGCCTGCATAGAGCTGAACGCCGCAGCAGTCCGTGGATACTTCCATGGCAATGCCGGTCTCTTCACAATATGCATTGGCCGCAACCTTCATCTCGCCTGCCTTGTCACTGAGCACATAGTTGTGGTCGTAACCGCCCGTATGTTTCAGCTGCTCAAAATCCGCCTCGATATCCTGTCCA
>CAJUOE010000187.1 GCA_910587895.1 uncultured Lachnospiraceae bacterium | reverse complement strand
GGATTTCCCGAAAATATTTGTCTGCCAGATGCCCTCTTCCTGGTCGCGGGACGTCTTGATATAGCCAATCAAATCCTGCGCCTGTTCCTCACTGCCGATGATGGGCGCGATTTCCGTCTCCACGTTCGCGCGGATCATATGGATGGACGGCGACTGCGCCTTGATTTTCACGCCAAATTTATTGCCATGTCGGATAAGTACCGGCTCTTCAATTTCAATATCCGTAAGCTGGGGCGTCACCACGCCGTAGCCTTTCTGTTTTACCGCCTCCATGGCGCTTCCGACTTTATCGTACTCCTTCTTCATAACGGACAGTTCCTTAATCATGGAAATCAACTGATACTCTCCCTGGATGGGAACCCCCGTCAACTCGCTCATATTTTCATAATAGTATTTCTCATCAATATCAAAAACAATCTGCACACATCCCCTGGACAGCTCTACCTTATCCAGTTTCATCCTGCGGATGAACTCTCCCTCCGGCACAAGGTCCGTCCCGCGGATGTCCTTGGCAAAGGTAAACTGTTTCAAAATCTGCATCGCATTCTGAATCACATTTTCCTTGATCTTATGGGAATTATCCAGCATTTCCACCCATTTCGGCAGGAAGAAATCGACGCGCTCAATCGGAAATTCGTACAAAACGCTCTCCAAAATCCGGTAAATATCGTCTTTTCTAAGCTGCTCGCAATTCACCGGAAGAACGGAGACGCCATATTTATTTGACAGCTCCCCGGCAAGTTTCTGGCTCTCACCCCCATAAGGTTTCTGCGTATTTAACAGAATCACAAAGGGTTTTCCAATCTTTTGCAATGCGCCGACCGTCTTCTCCTCGGCTGCGATATAAGCCTCCCTGGGCAGCTCGGTAATGGAGCCGTCCGTCGTGATGACAATCCCGATATTGGAATGCTCGCGGATAACTTTCTGCGTACCAATCTCCGCCGCCTGTGTAAACGGAATCTCATAGTCAAACCACGGCGTCTTCACCATGCGCTCCGCGCCTTCCTCCATATGCCCGGTCGCGCCATCCACCATAAAGCCCACACAGTCAATGAGGCGGACACTGACTTCCAAATCTTCATCCAGCCGGATTTTCGCCGCTTCCTTCGGCACAAACTTTGGCTCGGTTGTCATGATTGTCTTACCCTGCGCCGACTGAGGCAGTTCGTCCGTGGCACGCTCCCTGCTGTGAACGTCCTCCATCTCGGGCAGCACCATCACATCCATGAAACGTTTGATAAAGGTGGACTTTCCGGTCCTCACAGGCCCTACGACTCCAATATAAATATCTCCGTTCGTCCTCGCACTGATGTCTTTATAAATATTATATGTACCGGTGCTCACATTTTCCATACAAAAAACCTCCTGTTCTACTGTTACCAGTATATGCAGGAGATTTTTTATTAGAATAGCTTTGAATATTATTTTCCGCTATAATCTGCAATGATAACGCCTATGGGTTTTCTCCCACTTCATCCGTATGCATTCCCGACATCGGAAACACTGACTCCTCTTCCTCTGTCGGTTCTGTTTCCTTGCCATTCTGGTATTTGATTCTGAATATCTCCTCATCCGTATCTCCCTGGTAGAATACGGCATAACAGCTATAATCTGCGTCCTGCTCTCCTTTATATTCACCTTTCTCAAACAGGGCATTCCTGGAGCGCGTCC
>CAJUOE010000186.1 GCA_910587895.1 uncultured Lachnospiraceae bacterium | reverse complement strand
CTGCAGGATTTCGAGTGGTATGCGCAAGATTTTCTACATAAAGAATTTTATAAAGATGCTTTTCGAGAGCTGGAAGGAAGGGAATTGGACATTCAGGTATCGGATGTGGTGAACCAGCGGCTTTGCGATACGTATAAGATTTTGGAGAGAAAGCAGGAATCTTCGGGAAAAAGAAAATATTATGGGAAAAATCTGCGTGTCGCGGCGGCAGTGGCAGCAATCGTCTGCCTTGCGGTGCCAAGCGCTGTGTATGCGTCGGTGAAAGCGGGGTTTTTCGAGGGAATGTTTGGAAATACGACGAAGAAATCCTGGGACGTCGTCCATAAGGAGGTCGATAACGGAAAAGGCGGTACGACTGCGGTAGACATTCCGTCCAAGGAATTTGTGGCCGTGGATGAAGAAAAGGCCAATGAGCAGATTGGAGAGTGGGTAAAAAAACACCAGGATGAAGTCCTGCCAAAATCCCAGACAGGAAAAGCCTTCGCCTATTCCATGAACCAGGAAAGATATCTGCGCGTATTTCTGGAAGACGGTGAAGTCCCCCTGGACAACAATGCGACAGAATCCACACTGCGCGGCTTTTGCATCGGAAAGCACAACTGGCGGCTGATCGATACCATCCGCGGAGCCAGATCCAGCGCCATAATCTACAGCATTACTGAAACTGCAAAAGCAAACAATCTAAAAGTCTATGAGTATGTAGAGTATCTTCTGACCGAGATACCGAAACATGAAGACGACACAAACCTTGATTTTCTGGAAGACCTGCTCCCTTGGTCTCCAAACCTGCCGGAGCGATGCCGGAAATCCAATAAGTATGAAGTGAAATAAAAACTGGAGCAAGTCTGTTACCATCATACAGGTTTGCTCCAGTTTTGTATAGGTACTCGCGTTTTACCGTTTACATAATAAAGTTACATGAATACCTAAAATAAAATGGGGGAGGATGCACAACCCCGGACAGGTTCATCCTCCCCTCCCAAATACACGCAGATGAAAAGACCCCTGCCATGCAATACTATGATAATCGATTTTACTCACTCTTTCAAGGATTATGATGAAATTTTAAATTTTTATGGAATATGGGA
The DNA here is from genome assembly GCA_910587895.1 of uncultured Lachnospiraceae bacterium. Classification (GTDB taxonomy): domain Bacteria; phylum Bacillota; class Clostridia; order Lachnospirales; family Lachnospiraceae; genus Petralouisia. The sequence continues at coordinate 4,429 of CAJUOE010000186.1, read as the reverse complement.
TTATGACTGCCTCAATCCGGAATGCGGGGCCAGGCAGCATCCCATGCGCCGTCATGCCAAATATGAACGCAGCCTGGTCTTATGGGATGCATCTGCCCGCCGGCTAAAAGAAGAGCGAATGGAGATCCTGCGGCTCAAATGCAGCTCCTGTGATACCACCCATGCTGTCCTGACTTTGGACATCATTCCATTTTTTGAATACTCCATCTATGCCTTTCTTGCCCTTGTATCCCTGTGCATGGAAGAGGAAGGTTCCGTGATGCGGACAGAAAAAGAAACGGGAGTTTCCTTCCAGCTTCTCTACCGTTTCCTGCAGATTTTCCACGATTATACTGAAAATCTTATGCTGTTTTTGCGGCTGGAAGCCTTATGGGAATGTGAGGGACTCCCGCCTGACCGCCAGCTCCTTCCCATGCTTCTGGTGAAGGCCCCGCCCTGGCCGCAGTCCTCTTTTTTTCAAAGGTTTCAGTTTCCGCTTTTCCTTCACAGAAGCACCGTCTCCTATCCCCTGCGTTTTGATGCCGCCATACCCACATAGCTTCTGAATAGTTTTTCCATGATACAACGCCTGCAATGGAACTGTCAGGAAAAAACAGACATGGCAGCCGGACGGATGCCGGCAGGAAAGGAGCAAAAAATTATGGCAAAAGAAATAGGAAAAGAAATGGCGGGCAGCCAGAAGCAGCGGGAAATGGCACTCTTTAAGTTCTCACTGATCGCGCCGTTGGTAGCGGGCACCTTCACACAGGCAACCAAGATGGAATACTATAAGGACACCTGCGGCAGGGAACACAAACTCCCAGGAGGAAAAATGGTAAAGTTTTCCCCAATGACCTTAAAGAAATGGTACTGGCTTTACATGACAGGAGGGATGGAGGCTCTGCTTCCCAAAACAAGAAGTGATGCGGGGGAAGCCCGGGTATTTTCTGCTGATGCATGTAAACAGATCGAAGCCTGCCGGAAACAGTTCCCCCACATCACAGGAAAAAAGATCTATGAAAAGCTTGTTGAGGAAGGGTATGTAAAAAAAGAGGATGCCTCCCTGGACAGCCTCTATCGGTACCTGAAAGCTGCAGGAAAGACGAGGGAAAACATGCCGCCTCAGGAATGCCTGGCTTTCGAATTTGAGAACGCAAACGACTGCTGGCAGGCGGATACCACCTTCGGTCCCACGATTCTTTATAAAGACAGACACAGACAGACCTTTCTGATCGTATTTATCGACGATGCAAGCCGCCTGATCACGCACGGTGAGTTTTTCTTCGATGACAACGCACTGAACATGCAGAAAACATTTCAGAAAGCGATCCTTAAGTACGGGGTGCCCCGCCGGCTCTTTGTTGATAATGGTCCCGGCTATCGTAATCACCAGTTAGACTGGATCTGCGCGGAACTGGGGATCGTAAGGATCCATTCAAAACCATAACACCCCCAAGGGAAAGCCAAATGCGAGAGAAGCCACAGGACCGAAAAAGACCGCTGGATGAACTGCACTGACTGGAACAGTTTCCACAGTCTGGAAGATGTGAATGACAGCTACCATCATTTCCTGGACGCGGGATATAACAACACGCTGCACTCGTCGATTGGTATGACACCCAGGGAACGGTACCTGAAAGACTTTGACAGCCTGTGCTTTGTGGAAAAATCCGTAGTGGAGGAAAGCTTCCTGCATCGTATTACAAGGAAAGTAACCCCGACGGCGACCGTGTCCCTTTTTAATGTCTCTTATGAGGTGCCCCAGCACTATATCGGCCGCGTCATCAATTTACGCTACCGCCCGGAGGATCTGTCGGAAATTTATATTTGTGAAGGCGAAAGCGGTAAGAGGCTCCACACGGTAAAACCCGTAAAGAAGCTGGACAACGCAAAGAGAAAACGCCGTGCAAACATCAGTTACAGCGAAATGGATGGGGGTGATGCAGATGTATAAGGCGTACTGGGGAATGGAATTTAATCCTTTTGACAAGGAAATATCAGAAAAAAAGTTTTACAAAAACCAGGACTTTACTGAAATGACAAAAAGACTGGAATACTTAAAAAATGTCAGGGGGATCGGTTTATTTACAGGCCTTCCGGGAACGGGAAAGACGGCATGCTGCAGAGCCTTTGTGAGCGGACTTAACCCCAGCCTGTACAAGGTGGTCTACCTTCCCCTGACCACGATTTCTGCCAGCGAGTTTTACCGCGATCTGGCAAAGGGGCTCGGACTGGAGCCGTGTTACCGTAAGATCGACAACTTCCGTTCCATCCAGGAACGTATCCGCGGCCTCTACTGTAAACAGAAAACAACCTTGGTAGTACTGATTGATGAGGCGCAGTATCTGGGCAGGGCGATCCTGGCAGACCTGAAACTGCTGATGAATTTTGAGATGGATTCGAGGAATTATGCCGTTTTAGTACTGGCGGGACAGCCAACACTGAACAACACGCTTTCCATGCAGGTCCATGAAGCCCTGAGGCAGCGGATTGTAATCAGCTACCAGATGCAGGGACTGACAGCGCAGGAAGTAGGGGATTACGCAAAAGACCGTATGAGGATCTGCGGTGTCAGCCGTGAGGTTTTTGAGCCAGCAGCGCTGGAGGCTGCATCCGGGTGCTGCGGCGGAAGCATCCGCAGGCTGGCGATGCTTCTCCACCGCGCCCTGATCATAGGCTGTGAACAGAAGCGGGACATAATAGGGACAGAGACCGTTATGGACGCGGTAAATGAAATCGATCTGGTATAGGAGGAAACAGGAAATGAAAGGAAAGAAACAAAAATCCCTTAAAAAACGGGAGCGTAGGTATATTATCCGTGAGGCAGAAATACAGAGCAGCTACGTCAGGAAACTTGAGGAAGACCTAGCCAGTCTGTGGAAATATATCCATTCGGAAGGCCTGGTAGATGAGGCTGTAGAATATATGGAAGAGAATATGCGAAATACATTTTTCTTAAAATAACCGAACTGAGAAAAGGTGTAGGATGTATCCTGCACCTTTTTCTAGTATGACGGGCATGCCGTCAGTCTGTGGTGAAAGTCCACAAGGGGCGCAGTTGCCAACGAACCCCAAAGCGACTCCCAAGGTTTACACCGCGAGGTGTGGGCGAGAAGAAGGGATAGCGAAATCGTAGCCTGACGAACAGAAACCTGATATAAGGCGTACATGGTGGATAAGCTGGCTAGAGACAGCGAAGTCCAAAAGGCAACCGTAACCTGCTGTAGATGTTTTTGACGTAAAAGTTTTAGATCCCATAATAACCAAATCAAAGCCGGCAATTGATATTCCATGATAATTGGCACCGAATCAGTCCTATTAGTTATAAATTAATTGCAAAAGATTGGCGTTGGCCAATTCTGTCCCTTGTTCAACCAGACAGGAAATGATAAAATATAACAAAATATTTCTGTGCAAAATGCCAGAATTGATGATATACAAAAGAGTATATTTTGTTTTAATTGGACAGGGCAACAGGGAAAGAGCAAATGATAATCGGGAGTTATCTGCCAAATTAGACACCTAACAACGAAATCTTGCGCAAAATAGCCAAATTTTGATTGCGGCTTGTCCGAGTTAGAAATACTATAGAAGAATGTTGTATTCTAAAATATTCAATACCAAAATATGTAATGTTTGTTAAATCTTTTGGCTTTTTATGAGATTAATTACTGTTTCCAAAATCTAATAGAAATGAAAAAGGAAATTGATACTTTTATAAATTGTATAGATTCTTTGATTAATTAGTTATATCAGTTTACATGTTTTGAGATTTCCTAAATTCTGATAAAATGAGATTTCCATAATACTTATCAGGACAGAAAATTTGATTTAAATTCACCTAATGTTTTGGATAGAGATATTTCCCATCAAAAAGTATCATCGCAATTAATAGAAGCAGGATGTGTTCTGAGAAAGAACCATTTCTGCCCAGTGCTTTGTTATGAAATGCTTGTATATGATGGACAATTCATAATTCCAACATATAGACTTGATTGGAAGCCACATAAAATGAGGATTAGTAATTCCGAGAGTCTTTAAAATTTAGGGAGGAACATATATGAGAGTCGAATTACCCAAATTAGATACAACGGAATCACTTAAATTTGCACTTGAATTAAATAATTTAAACATTAATGAACCACTTATTTTTTCTGCAAATATGGATTGGGTTCGACCATTTGGAATGTTATATGGAGGAATGGTAATAAAACAGTTTTGCAAGAAAAATAATCACCTTTCTGTTTCAATGGATTGGAATTCTGAGAAACAAAGTGTTACTTATGCGGGACATATGGGTTTTTTTAAATGGTGTTAGTTACAAAATGGGTCGATAAACATACTATCCCCTATACAATCAATAATCTCTCTGTTTTAACTCCTTGATTGCCATAAAAATAGTTGGTTGTACTTGGTGTAAACAGTTTTGAACATAAATCTGCAAGTATTG
>CAJUOE010000185.1 GCA_910587895.1 uncultured Lachnospiraceae bacterium | reverse complement strand
ACAATCAAAACCTGCGGGGCTACTAAGATTCCAAATACCAGCAGAATCCCGCCGCAGATAAGACTAAGCAGCACCGCACTGCTCCCCGGTTCCCCAATCCGCCGGAACGCCGGGGGATGCCTGCCCTGCCTTGTCCGGCTATGGCTTATTGGGGATATGTACCCATAAGTTTTATTTCCTGCTATGCTTTTGCGTCAAAGCTATTCTGCGGATTTTCCGCATTCACCACTTCTTCACCCGCCAGCGGAATGCCCCTCTTTGCGTTTCCCCATGCCTCGTTATAAATCATGCACATTTCCGTCTGTCTGGCAGCCTCCGCATTGGTGGTATACATCGTCCACCCATTATTGGAATAAGTCGCTACCATTTCCCCGCTATTATCGTAAAACTCTATGTAATCGCTGTTGCCCGATGGCAGTTTCTGATATTTTACTTTCCCTTCCAGCAGCGTTGCCACAAAGTCTATCGGCTTAAGCACATTCCGCCTGTTTTTGGAAATAGCTTTCAGGCCGGAAGTGATGATTCCTTTTCTGTCCGGGGATACTTCTGATGTGTAGTTTTTCATCAGCCTGTTAAACCCTTCGGATTTGTTCTGGAACTGCCCTTTTGCAAAATCCTCATATGCCTGTTCCCGAATCTGCTTCCGGTATTCCTCATCACTGATGCCGCTTTTCTTTTTGGAGAAAACATATTTGTCATTGAAGTCGGGCAGATGGATACCGCCTATACTTCCTGTTCCTGAAAAATATCTGTTCTGTAATGAACCCTTGGACGAATTGACCTGCATTATTTCACCCTCTCCTATATAATCCCGTCTATAGCAGTTTCCGTCATGACATTTGCATCATAAGCATTGGATGCCGCCGCCATCTGCCTCTCACTGTTCCATGCTTTTGCCAGCCTGCTTCGTTCCTGCTCCGCCTTTACAGCCTTTTCATCCAAAAGTTCCTGCTGCCGTCTCTTAGCCTGCGCCCGCTTTTCCAGATATTCTTCCAGCAGTTCCTTATTCCTGTCTTTCTGCCCGCTTGTTTTCTTAAAAAAGCTGTCCTGAGAACGTGCAAAAAACTCTGAATCATTATTGGGGCCAGACCATGAATCTCCCCTATAATCTTTCTCGGTTGCTCCTACCGTTATAAGTAATGACGCTTTTAGCGGGGCAAAAGATGAAGTCAGATCACGTTGAAGCGCCGACATTATCTTTGCCCTATATTCCGGATCGTCTTTCATATTTTTAAATGCTTCCTCCGATATATTAACTGCTACATTTGCTATGGTTCTGCCCCTGTGTAGAGCTATCTATTTCCCGACAGCCCCATGTTGTTTTAACATCCCTGTTTAAGCATGTACTCTAATATCTGCTTCTGTTCCTCCAGCTTTTCTATTTCCGTCCTGTGCCCTGCAATATCTTTGATTTTCCCAGGAATAAAAGTTTCAATGTGGTAAGCGTCATATGCAGCTGCCGCCTCTTTAAAGTCTTCCACAGCCTTGCCAAGGTGTTTTTGTTCCCACCCAATCCTCATTTCAATGTTTTTAATCCCTTCCCTAATCTTTCCTTCCATATTTTACGCCTCCTGCTTTTTTTATCTGGATTTCATTTTAACGCTGCCAGAACTGTTTGTCTGTGGCGAAAATGCAAGGAATTATTGTTCGGATTTATGCGGTATGCAAAAAAAAATTTCTCTTTACTTTTTCCACTGTCCCAAAAAGTTGAAACATTTGAAACAAATCCTAAACCTAAATGAAGCGCATTTCTTTCTGCTTGTCTGTTTTTATCTGTCTTTGTCTGCCATTCCCCAAATTTGAGTCAAAATTTGAGTCAGGGCTTGACTTTTTCATATTTTCCGGTATAATAAATCTT
>CAJUOE010000184.1 GCA_910587895.1 uncultured Lachnospiraceae bacterium | reverse complement strand
CCGGATATGGTGAACTGGGAAGACGAAGGTATCATCCTGGAGCTGAAAAATGGCTTTTTGGCGTATCCTTGTCTCAGATACAGGTGGTTGTCCATCCACAGAGCGTTATCCACTCAATGGTAGAATACGAGGACGGCGCGGTCATTGCACAGCTTGGAACGCCGGATATGCGCCTTCCCATCCAATACGCCCTGTACTACCCGAAACGGCGCAGCCTGTCGGGGAAAAGGCTGGATTTTTACCAGCTTGCGAGCCTGACGTTCGAGGAGCCGGATTTTGATACGTTCTCGGGACTTGGCCTTGCCTTTTCGGCAATGGAACGGGGAGGGAATATCCCGACGGCTTACAATGCGGCCAATGAGAGAGCCGTAGCTTTATTTTTGGAAGGGAAAATTTCATTTTTGCAGATTCCGGAGATCATTCAGGCGTGTATGGAACACTGTAACTATGAGAAAGAGCCTAAGGTAGAGCAGATACTTGAAACGGAAACAGAAGTTTACGCCTTTATAGAAAGCAGGTGGTAAGATTGAATATTATTATTGCACTTATTATTTTCAGCGTTATTATTCTCTTCCATGAACTGGGACATTTCACATTTGCGAAATTGAACGGCATCAAGGTCAATGAATTTTCGCTCGGCCTTGGGCCGACTCTGTTTGGAGTTACCAGGGGAGAGACGAAGTATTCCCTGAAATTACTGCCATTTGGCGGCGCCTGCATGATGGAGGGAGAAGACGGGGAGAGCCAGGATGAGAAATCGTTTAACAGCAAATCTGTCTGGGCGCGGATTAGCGTGGTCGCCGCGGGTCCCGTATTTAATTTCATTATGGCGTGGGTGTTTGCCTTGATTGTGATGGCGAGCGTGGGATTTGACCGTCCGGTGCTATCCAGCGTGAGAGAAGGGTTTCCGGCAGCGGAAGCAGGCCTTCAGGCGGGAGATGAGATTATCTCCATGAATGGCTCTCGGACACATTTTTTCCGGGAAATCAGCCAATTTTCCGTGTTCCATCCGGGAGAGGATGTTAAGATTGTGTATAAACGCGATGGAGAGCGTTTTGAAACAATGCTGTCTCCGAAACTGGATGAGGAGAGCGGCAGGGCATTGTTCGGCATGAATGGAAAAGCCGGACGGGAGAAAGGAACGGTTCCTGAGACGATTGCAAACAGTTTTTATGAAATAAAGTACCAGATAGGCACTACGATAGAAAGCCTGAAAATGTTGGTTACCGGGAAAGTTGGCATGAAAGACCTGTCGGGACCTGTGGGAATTGTGAAAGTCATGGGCGATACTTACGACAGCAATGAGTCCGCAGGGGGAACCTGGCTTGCAATCTTAAGCATGATCAATTTTTCGATTTTTCTGTCTGCCAACTTAGGGATCATGAATCTTTTGCCGATTCCGGCGCTGGACGGCGGAAGGCTGGTATTTCTGATTATTGAGGCCATTCGCAGGAAAAAGATTCCGCCTGAGAAAGAAGGCATGGTTCATTTTGTCGGATTGGTGGCATTGATGGCGTTGATGGTATTTGTAATGTTTAACGATATACGAAATCTAATATAGAGGAAATTGTCATGAAAAACCAGATGAACAGAAAACAGACACGAAAAGTGCAGATTGGCAATCGCGTCATCGGTGGGAATCATCCTGTTTTAATCCAGTCCATGACGAACACACGGACGGAGGACATTAAGGGGACGATTGCACAGATTCAGGCGCTTACGGCGGCAGGCTGTGAGATCATCCGCTGCGCGGTACCGACCATGGAGGCGGCGGAGGCGATTGCAGAGATAAAAAAGGGCATTACGATTCCGCTGGTGGCGGATATCCATTTTGATTACCGGCTGGCAATTGCCGCCATGGAGCACGGGGCAGATAAAATTCGCATCAATCCTGGAAATATCGGGGCCAAGGAGCGCATTCAGGCAGTCATTGACGTGGCAAAGGAGCGAAACATTCCCATCCGTGTCGGCGTCAACAGCGGTTCCCTGGAAAAGGAGCTGGTGGAAAAATACGGCGGCGTGACGGCGGAGGGAATTGTTGAGAGCGCGCTGGACAAGGTACGCATCATTGAAGAGATGGACTACGATAATCTTGTCATCAGCATCAAATCCTCGGATGTGATGATGTGCGTCCGGGCGCATGAGCTGATCGCGGATAAAACGGATTACCCCCTGCATGTGGGAATCACGGAATCGGGGACGATTATCAGCGGCAATATCAAATCCTCCATAGGGCTGGGGTTGATTTTAAGCCAGGGAATTGGAGATACGATTCGCGTGTCCCTGACCGGAGACCCGTTGGAGGAGATTAAATCTGCAAAGATTATCCTACGGACGCTTGGCATCCGTACCGGTGGAATAGAAGTGGTTTCCTGCCCGACCTGTGGAAGGACCCAGATTGACCTGATTGGCCTGGCAAATCAGGTGGAAAATATGGTAAGCGATATCCCGCTGGATTTAAAAGTGGCGGTGATGGGATGCGTGGTAAACGGACCCGGAGAGGCCAAAGAGGCAGATATCGGCATCGCCGGAGGCATCGGCGAAGGACTGATTATTAAGCATGGAGAAATTTATAAAAAGGTAAAAGAGGAGGAGCTCTTACCAGCCCTCCGTTATGAATTACTGCATTGGAGTGAATAGACATATGGGTAAGCTGTTTTTTGATGTATTTCCCGATTTGAAAATCCCTTCGGAGATGGAAAAGCTGATGGCGGATGTGGAGGTGACGAAAGTTTCCACCAACAAAAACCGCGACCATCTCAGAATCTATCTTCTGAGTTTTCGGCTGATAGAGAAGAAACGGATTTTCCGCCTGGAAGAGGACATCAAAAGACAGCTTTTTCCACGCAATGAGCTGACGGTAAAGATTATTGAAAAATATAAACTTTCCGGGCAATATAATCCCAAAAAACTGATGTACATCTACCGGGACAGTGTTCTGGAGGAATTTAAGGCATACAGCTATCTGGAATACAGCCTGCTGAAAGCGGCGCAGCTGCAATTTCCGGAAGAATATAAGATGCAGCTTATCTTTGAGGAGTCTATGATTGCACGGCAGAAATCCGAGGAGATTGTGCAGATTCTGGAGAAGATTATCTGCGAGCGCTGTGGTATGGATGTGAATATTGAAGTCGGGT
>CAJUOE010000183.1 GCA_910587895.1 uncultured Lachnospiraceae bacterium | reverse complement strand
TTCCTTAAAAAAAGCGTTCGGCCATGCAAAACAATTCTGCTTTTTCAGTTCCTCCTCCAGACTGCCATCAAAAATCGGCATTACTCCAACATCTACCCCTGCAAGAATTTCTTCCTTATCTTCACGTGCCTTTATCTTAATCTCATACTTTTCTGTTTCCTGTATCATCTTCCACTTCACTTCTTTTATGTCATCCCCGGACACCGATATTCCATTGATTATCGTCCCCGGCAAAAAATGCGTGCAATAAAAGAGTGCGGTTCCTAAGTATATCAGAAGAAGCACCAGAAGAATTCCGGCTGTAATCCATACCCCCAGCCATCCATTTCCTGTCTTCTTTGTTGTCTTCATATAGCTGCCTTTCTATTCTGTTGTCAACTTTCATTATAAATATATTTCTGATAAAGTCAAATGATTCGGGCAACATTTTACGACTTGCTTTCATGCCACAAACTCCTAAAGCCCGCATAACCCGGGCATATATGTCCTTGTGCAGCAAAAAGAGGTAATATTTCCCTCTTTTGTATTGTTTTCACCCAGGAGAAAAGGGACGCCAAAAATTTTAGTAGTTGACATCCCTTTTTTCCTATGATAAAATACGTATTGTTTCGGGGTATGGCTCAGTTTGGCTAGAGCGCACGGCTGGGGGCCGTGAGGTCGCAGGTTCGAATCCTGTTACCCCGATTTTTTGTTTTAGGAAATTTCCCATTATTGGGAAATACGCATATCTTTTTTCTTACTATAAAATGCAGTGACTTTTTTAGATTTTAAAGAAGATTTGGAAAAAGCTGTTAATGAACTTTTAGAAAATTCAGAGAAGGATCCTCGTTAATAAATTATATCTCCTTCATAACGCTATTCCCAATTCTTTTTCCAATTCGTCCATCGTCATTGTGTTTCCGTCATTTACATTCTCTGCACCTGCAATCATTTGCAGATCCCATTCATCTGGTTCTATCTCTTCCCCTGCATAAGCTTTTAAAAAACACGAGCTAATAACTGATATTTCCATATTACTACTCACTAACGGCAGAAACATTACCGTCATCTAAATATATATTCCTGTTACCAGAATAACACCACTGTTCCCTTGTTCCCCAGGAATAAGTTATCTCATTAATTTTATCCGGCTCTCCCCACGTAGAATATTTCACTTCCTCAGCAGTCATACCAATTTGGGGCTCTGGCGGCGTTGACAGTATGGCTGTTCCATTTATAATCTCACTCTTATCAGGCTTTTCGAAAGCCAGATCATTTTTTGTTTTTCCATAACACCATGGCGTAAGGGGATAATATGCTTCTCTCAGTGATTCATAGTAACTATCTTTTATCAATGTTGCACCAATATAACTGCGGTTTTCCGCATAATACATATAATGGCTTATTTTCTTTAAATAACATTTCTCCCTGTATAATTTGACCATTTTTAATCATATCAGCGACAGGAAATCCACAGTGAATACATTCTGATGATTTATCACTAATTTCTTTTCCGCATTCCGGACATTTTATAAGTGCCATAACAAAAACCTCCCAAAAAATATTCCAAACACATTATATCTTAAAAAAGCTCATATTTCTACAACTTTCTTCCGGATATATAAAATCATTATAGAACATACAAAGAGATGCAGCACATCTCCTGCATCTCTTTGTATATATTTTATCACAAAATCCTTCCAAAAACAAGACTTGTAAGACTCCCCTCCGCAGTCTATACTTAACATTCCAGGAGGTGAGGGATTATGGCTACAGAGCAAACAAACTGGTTAGAATTAATGGCAAAGCAGACGCAGATCACACAGGTCCTTGACACCAATCAATACACAGAAAAATTTGGACTTGTCTTAGGAAAGGAGGACGCAGAACTTTTAGCACAGGATCGGGCGGATACCCTGCGAACCGAACAAAGAATCGAATTCGGGCAGGGCATCCTCCCCAAAATCATTTATGCTTTTTGCGATTCGTCGTATATTATGCAGGAGAATTACCGCGATTCCCTATCCCGTCTTCAGGAGATTTTCTTCCTGTATAAAAATGAAATGCTGGATGAAATAACGGATGATGAACTTCTGGAATTTATGAGGGAACAGTTTGAAAATGTATGTTTTGGCGATTTTGATTATCTGGAAGGAACCTGTCTGGATATTTTCGCCCAGGCTGTCCGCGCAGGATATTCCGGCTATGCAGCATCCGGAGGGCGCGGTGAATTTGAAAAATTTGACATTGTGACGCGTTGGGACAAGGAGCTGTATCTGGAGGCATTAAGGGAACTGGCATGGAGGTGACTATGGGAAAACATATTGATTATCCAATGGAAGAACTCATTCCAATTGTAGCGCAGCTTACTTCTGAATATTCCGGTTACGAACATTCATCTATCACCTATGAGAAAGCACAGACGCTAATGGAGGGTGTTTTATACTGTATCAATGAATGTGCAAATTGTAATGATCATGCTATTCAGCCTCAAAATCTTTCTGCCGAAGAAACGTATGCATTGGGGCGAAAAATTGTGGCGGAAAAGGTAAAGGAACTGCATAAAATTTACAATGAACTCATTGTTGGATTTGAAGACTATGGCTCTGAGTGTTTAAACGATACCGTCCGAAAAGGAATTCCCATATTTTTGTCGCGATATGATGTAAAATATGCGCCGCAGGAAACACTGCTTACACTGGATTACCCTGTTCTTAAGGATTTAAGCGCATTGTCCGGGATTGACAAGGTATTGCCATACATGGAATGCATTGTTCTTGAGCAGCAATTTCTCCAAAGATTTGACAGGGCATACATCCTGGATATCCTGGAATCGTATCATGTGGACTATCGCATAATGATGGAAAACATCTGTGGTATCGTGCTGCAGAACATGATTTTGCATTTTGCACTGGAAAAGCCGCCCGGCTCTAATAATTTCACAAAAAAAGATATGGAAAACGCACAAAGCATTTTTTCCAAAAACCAGGAAACAACGCAACGCTATATCTCGCAAATTTTAGAAATGATTATCGAACATTACTATAGCGGCAATATGAAATTGCTGGATTACTTAAAATGTCACATTCCTGATTTAACCGTACGAATTCCATATATTTTGCAGAATATTCTCAAATCATGACATGGAAGAAACCAGATAAGCTATCCAGGCACCGCAAGGATAGCTTATCCGGTTTCCCTCTAAATTTCCGTCCCACAGTATATTTCGACAGCCTGCTTTACGAATTCAGCAGTACCGTCTCCACCTGCATGGTCTATATTGCGTTTCATCCGCTCGTCCATGACATACATCTGGCTTAAGCCATGCAAAATTTCATCTGTGCAGCTGTAATAATTCTCTGTAATGAAGGTCTGCAATTCCCTGATTTTCTCCTGCACCTCTTTTTGGGCAGGTGAAAATTCGCGCAGCTGACCAATCTCTGCGAATAATGCAAGTAATTTATCTGCCATTTCCTGAATGCCTTTCTCTGTCTTGCCTTTTGTTTTTTGCTCGTATTGCGCATATTCTTTTGTGCCGCCCCATCTTTCCCTGACCTCTTGTTCATACTGTTCCATTTCTGTTTTGTCAAAAGCATTAAAACTCATATTATCCACTCCTTTTTTTTGAATCTCACGTGCAAAAGCAATCAATTTTTCCAGATGCTTTTGCCGCATTTCCAATAATTTAATCTGTTGTCCTAACGCCTCTTCAGAATCAAATTCCGGGCTGTCAAGAATTGCTTTTATTTCCTTCAACGGAAACTGCAATTCACGGAACATTAAAATGTTCTGCAGGCGTTTCAGTGATTCATCATCATATAAACGATAGCCCGCGCCTGTAATATTTGCTGGTTTCAACAAGCCGATCGCATCGTAATGATGAAGCGTGCGAACGCTTATTCCTGTAAGCTTGCTTACCTCCTTCACCGTCCGCATATCCATTCCTCCTTTCCTGTTTTTCCACATTGTACACTATGACGCAACGTGAGAGTCAATAGCAAATTGAAACTTGAATTCAAAGGAATTGACAAAACACAGTTCTTAATCATATTATAGATATAATAAATTAATTTATGGAATTTAAAGCTGCAAAATGAAATGCTGAAAGAAAATGGATACGCTGTCCTGTCTGAGGAAATGTGAGGTTATAAGTATGGCAATGTGGAATCCGTGGCGTGGCTGCCACAAACATAGCGAGGGATGCCGGTATTGTTACATTCATAAGGGCGACTCCAAGCGCGGAATTGATACGAACAATATTGTAAGGACAGATAACTTCTACGCCCCTATCGCTAAAAATAAATCGGGAGCATACAAAATTAAATCGGGACAAACCGTATATCTCTGCTTTTCTACGGATTTTCTGATTGAAGATGCCGATGAATGGCGTCCTGAATGCTGGCAGATGATACGGGAGCGTTTTGACCTGCACTTTCTGTTTTTGACAAAGCGCATTGAACGGTTTATGGATTGCATCCCGGAAGACTGGAACGATGGATATGACAATGTTACAGTTGGCTGTACGGTAGAAAATCAAGACAAGGCTGATTACAGGCTTTCCATTTTCAAGAAACTGCCTATCAAACATAAAAATATTATCTGCCAGCCATTAATTGAGGAAATAAATCTTACCGCCTATCTTGATAATGTTGAATTAGTTGTCGTTGGCGGTGAATCAGACAGAAACGCCAGACCGCTTGACTATGCGTGGGTACTTTCCATACGGGAACAGTGTATCGCCCGCAAAGTACATTTTGAGTTTCGGCAGTGCGGGACACATTTTATCAAGGACGGGAAGAGCTATACTCTGTCTACCCGTAACTTGTGCAGCCAGGCCAGAAAAGCAAATATCAACTATTAAATAGCTGACTCTTTTTTGTGCATGGAATTCTCCCATCCTGATTCATTTTCGATTTTCCAGTATGCCAAATTCCGATATTACACTTTCTGCACTTTCACGACAAGCTGAAAGTTATTGCTTCCTATACTCCTTTCAAGTTCCCAATTTCTCTGTTTGGTTTAGTTTCATATACCTTTCCATTTATTCATTTTCTGCAACATACTTTTGCAGCGTGTCCATTAAGGAATCCTTCATATTGCCATAAGCTCGCTCCATTTGCACCATTTTTGCCACTTCATTCATGATTGTTTCTGGAAAACGGAACTCTCTTTTCTGCTCTATATCACCCAAATATACAGATATTTCCTGACAATCCTTAAGAGCAGATAATTCCTCCATCAAATCCCCCAAACACACCTTTTTCCCTTTTTTTGCCCTTGTGTATTCTCCCTTGGTCCTCTCGCACATAACGCATTTGTTTTTATCTGCATCATTTTTAAATCCGCACATACAAATCCAGCTGGAACCATCTTCGCGAAAATCACATACAACATCTTCTCCATAAGATTTCCGGAATTTATGTAACTGTTCTATCGGCATATCGGAAAACTGATACGGCTCATCAATTGAATACCGTTCCCCATCGCTCCAAATCAAATGAACGAAACGGCAAATTTTTATAATAATTTATTACCGGAAAACATATATTATTTCCATCTGTTCCGCTATGTCTTACAGAATTCAGAGACATACGGCTCTCCTGGATTGGCTCTATTTTTACTGCCGTTCCATTCGCCACCACGCCCATAATATCCGCAGAAAAGGTAGTGTAATCCACATCTACACCTATAATAGCATTCGCTCCTTTTCCTTCTGCAAGTGTTTTCAGCTCATTCAATGCCATTGATTTGGCTTTTGAAAGTTTTTCTTCATAGATATTGCTGGTGGAACCAAAAAAATCAGCAATTCCAGCATCCATAGAACTTAAAAACCCTGTGCCAAGCGCACATTCCCCACTGAAAAATCCAATATATTTTGTTATTCTGTATCCTTCAAAATTAAAGCCTGATGTTAGCATTAATTCTTCCATAATTATTTCTCCTCCATAGTTCTTTTCTTATAAAAATATCTCAGAAAACACAACGCTACCACAGAAACAATTGGCAGCCACCAAAGATTCAATCCAGTCCATGCTGTGTCAAATAACAATTGCACCATAACAATTCTCCTTCCATATAAGAAGATAATCCAGCAATACGTACGTGTCAACCAGAATCTTATTTTCCATACTTTTCTTCCCTAAAAGAAGCTAACTCCATATCATAATCAATAACAGTTCCTTTTCTGCGTAACTGTTCCAATCTTGCAAAGGCTTCTTTCCTTTCTGAGCGTTCATCATTATATAAGCCATTCATACCCTGTATAATCTGAATTACATACCCCAATTTATCTTCCGGTACTTTTTCCAACATCCTAATTGCTTCCTGTCTGATCGCTGTCATAAACGAACACACCGCCCATTCTCTGATATCGTGATTCTCTTATTCACAAATAGCATCCTTACAAATATTTTCAATTTTTACAGATGTTCCATTAACAGATACACCTATCATATTTCCCGAAAAGACCATATAACCATATGAAATGCCAATTACCGCATCACCACCACACTTAATGGATTCTGTAACCATATCAAATAATGCAGCCTTCTTGGCATTCTTTAATACGTCAGTATATAGTTCTGCTTTCGTACCAAGAAAATCCGATATTATTGCCCCATGATCCGAAAGAAAATCCGTTCCTACCACAATTTCCCCCGAGACCAGATTAACGTAATCTATTATTTTGTATCCGTCAAAATTATACCCTGTAGTCAATTTGTGATTTCTGATTTCCGGTTTACAGAATGGATCCTGCTCCTCTATCTGCCTTGAAATTTCATTCAATGTTTCCTGGTCAAGTTGTGATTCATCCAGTATCTTACCGCATTCCCAACACATATTGGCATCTAACATTTCACGCGTAAGGACAACGCCACATTGCGGACATTTTACTAACGCCATAATAAACTTTCTCCTTCACATTATATTTTGAAAAAACAACCACAATATACCCCTGTAACTAAAACTCCTTTACCAGTGATTGGTACTGTTTCACCAATTTGATCCAATCTCTCCTCGCCCCACCTGAAATAGCAATCTCCTGAGATGCGCCATCCGTGCTTACAAGCCTAATAGCCAACGAATCCTGCCCCAACATCGTTCTAAATTTTTTCAGTTTTGACTTCTGTAAATCTGAGGAAGTTGATATGGTTGCATGCCCTTTCATGGTTCCCAAATAAAAATATCCTGAGCTATGAAGGGCATTATTCCCATATGTATGTTTCATAGGCAAATCCAGCCTTCTGTTTGAAGTACGCATTTTAAATTTGCTGCAATGTAGCGATGTGCTGCCATATATCAAATATTCATGCAACTCCCCATAAAATTTTAACTGCAGTTCAGATTTTTGATTATTCTTCTTCACTAATTCTACATATGGATACATTTTTATAACAAAACCATATCCATCATTTATAATCTCTGAACTGTCCGGGTACCATCCGGTCGTCGCAGCAGAAAGCCTGCATTTTCTCCCTACATCAATCGTTTTGAATTTGAAATATTTACTCTTTCCTGCTAGCTTTTTTAATTTTTTCTCTATTATTTTATATGGCACCTGGACTGTAATTTTACATTCTAATTTCCGTGTACCAAATCGCGCTGTAATCGTGGCTTTTCCTGCCTTTTTTGCCTTCACAACACCCTGGCTGTTCACAGTGGCAACTTTCGAATTAGAACTCGACCATTCGACTGCCTGTTTTGTCCCATATACCTTAAGCGTTTTCGTTTTTCCTGCCTGCAAGGCAATATTCTTAGCGGAAAGTTTCGAATAATACTCCCCCTGCAACGTCACAGAATATGAGACTCCACCGTCTAAATATAATGTATATTTTCCAGCCGCCAACGTAATTGTTTTTTTATATTCACCCGGCTCATCTACATATTCTTCTAATGCCTCATCAAACTCATCATCCTCTATTCCTACATACAATTCATCGTAATCATCATAATCATCCTCTCCATAATAATTTATATAAACAGTCATTCTACATTTATATTTCAGTGTGAAATGATACTCATCATCAGCGTATTCTCCAGAATACTGTTTATAGAAATCCACATTTTCCGCTTTTGCGTCATTTCCCCACAAAACACAACCTGCAATCACGAATAATACTGCCAATAAATTAACCTTTAATTTTTTCATAACCATCCTCCCTTTCCTGATTTGGAACACTTTATCTTCTGTATCTCTCATTACATTTTTGTTCATAAATCTCTTTCAAATCATCAACAGCCATTTCAACATCAAATGTATGGAAACCAAGCCAGCACTCACTCATTGTTTTAGCATCAGCAATTTTATATATTTCACGACTAAATTCGCCCGTGTAATAATGCCAGTAGCGATAAATATACCCAATCCAATACATTACATCCAGGGAATACACCGTGCCAGCTTTTTTGAGTCCACTGACTTCGTCATTTAGTTCCTCAAGAATATATTCCTCACCTGCCCATTGCAATCGATCATAAACATCATCAAGGGCAGCAGCAGTTCTACTATTCATAAAGCATTCTATAAATGATGGGCAATCCAATCCTGTTCTTAATGCAAGTTCAAACAATCGTCCTTGTATATCGCAAAGTTGACGTTTTTCAAGGGTAAGATTTGCCATTTTACTCACCTGCCTTTAATATTTCATCAAAAAAACGACCGTCACGACGATATTTCCGGCAAATATCTTCTGCCATTGCAATACCTTTCCAACGATTGGCTGTACTTTGTTGTTTTAGTTTATTACGTTCATCCTCGGTAAGTTCCTGCTCATCAAGGATTTTTATATTTTGGCAAGCCTTTTTTGTTAAAGCTACATATTGCTTACCAAGTTTTAATGCCGAAAGACTTTTAATAAGCGCTATATCCGTGATTTCTCCATTGAAAAAACGATCTAACACTACGAACATTCTATCGTTGGCAATATACCCAATAATCATATCACAACCTTTGCTTAGATTTGCAAAACGATTATAAATAGCTGTGTGTCTCACCGACTCCATCTTGCCGCGATTATACGCGACTAACAACGCCCAGTCTAAACCTGCCTCTACGTCAAGAATTTTGAGTTCTGATAGATTTACACTTAATGTATATATTTTGGCATTGGGATAATTGCAAACTAAAGTAAGCGGCTGAGTTCGGTCAGTTCCCATGTAGAATCCTTTCCCAAAATCGCAGTGTTCCCTGCTTATCGGTGCAATAGAATCATGGATTCCCGATTTCGAACCATGGTAAAGAGTAACGGTCTCATTAGATCCAATCATATAATCTCCCTCAAAATGAAAAAATCTATTTTGCTTTTAGCACATAAATTATTCATATTGACTCTCTCAAATTATAATACAGCATTCAAACAATTTAATCATAACATATGAAACAAAAGAAAACAATACGCCCTTCCAATTCCCCTCGTTTTCTCCTTTTAAGGGATGTCATTTTGCAGAAAAACTGTTAAAATAAATGTATCATATATCGGAGGTATTTCACATGAATCAACTTACTACAGGAAGATTTATTGCGCAGAAACGAAAAGAAAAAAATCTTACGCAGGAACAGCTTGCAGAAAAACTTGGAATTTCGAACAAAACCGTCTCAAAATGGGAAACCGGAAAATGTATGCCCGATTACAGTATTGTAAAACTCCTATGTCAGGAACTGGAAATTTCGATTGCTGAATTGATGGACGGAGAAACAAAAGAAAATGGCAATTCCAACATATTTGATGAGCAGCAGATAGTTGCCATGCTGGAACGCATACAGCGTCTGGAAAAACAGAAACAAACTTTATTCGGCATAATCCTCATAACTATGGGAATCGCGCTACTTGCAGTCTCACAGACGTTTTCCGGTACGGCTTTCAAGGATTTTATATCGGGTTTTATGCTGGGGCTGTCCATTGGAGAAATGCTTGTCGGGGTCTTTCTTATTAGTCGTTCCTTTAGCAGGCAATGACAACTGCACATTCCTTCACTCCATCATCAGCATAACGCAGAGGCAAAACTCCCCATCCTTTAACACGATATCTATGTCGCCGGCATATTTCCCTGCCACCCTGCGGATATTGGGAAGGCCGTATCCATGGCCGTCTGTTTCCTCTTTCGACGTAACCGGAAGTCCGCTTTCCGCATCCCATTGCAGATTTTTGCCAAAGCTGTTACAGATTTCCATGATACAGGCATTATTCCTTCGATAGGAAATGATGGATATCCGTTTCCCTTTGTCGGTATTTTCCACGGCATTCTGCAATGCATTGTTGAGAATTATACTGACGTCAAAAACATCTATATTGGAACCTGCCGGGTAATGAAATTCAGACTCAAACAAAATCCCCCGGTTTCCCGCCTCCCTAGCAAACTCCTGTAAAATTACATTCGTTACTGGATTCCCGGTTTCGAACTCCCCTGCCATCTGTGCAAGTTCTGTCTTCAGGCAATCACTGTAGGCTCTCGCTTCCTCTGCCTGATTCTCCTCATAAAGCCTTTCCATGGTGAGGATATGGTTTGTCATATCATGTTTGAGGCTGCGAATATTCTGATAAAGCCCTTCCACCTGTTCCATATGCTGCCTGAGGCTTACAATCTGCGTGCCGAGCAGTTTCGCCTGCTGATTCTCTTCCTGCTTTGCTTTCATGTCCTGATAGAGCAGGATTACCACAATAACTGTAATGGATGATACCACGCAATACAAAAGCATTAAACCATCGTACGTCCATTCCATATCCCCTGTTCTCAGCGCATAAAACACACGGTAATACCGCATAATTTCATATCCAATGACGCCCATACAGGAAGGGAGCGCCAGCATGGCAACTTCCTTTTTCTCCATTTCCTTTGCCTTGTCCACATAAATCCTAACCACTTGCCAGGTTCCAATCGCGGTAAGCACAATTTCCATAACAAGGTCAAGCAGGCACATGAAAATATACAGCCCACTCCCCATCTGCTCATGGCTCCGCATAAAATCTGTCCGCAACGCAGAATAGTACAGAAAATCGTATAGAATCTCTGCTATTGACGCAGCCAGCAAATTAAGGGCAAAAAACGTCGTCACAAGAAAAAATTTCTGCCTGTAATTCCTCTGATCCATCCAGCAGATGACAAAGAACATGGCAAGACTTGCCATGCCGTAAATAATATAAACATCCATAGAAATGTGCAGTGTATATAACAGCAGCATAGTCAGAAAATATGCAGCGCCACCGCAGGCAGCAACCTTTTTCTTTCCCGTCCGGAACGCTTTCACATCCTCGCAGGAACAAGCGCCATTTGACATAACCGGCGAAACCATAAAAGGCTGCACAAACCGATAAAGGCAATATCCCCTTGCAAATGCCTCTGCAACCGGCATCAGAAAACATACTGCATCAACAATTCCATGAATTCCCGCCTGCTGCATCGCCGTTTCCTATCCCCTTCCCTTTCTTCGGTTAAATCTCAGATAGGCTTTGACAAAATCCTGATAATTCTGCTTTGCCATCAAAGCCTGTCCCTTTTTCAGATAAATCGTTGCCGCATTATATTTCCGTACGTAATTGAAGTTAATCAAATATCCCCTATGGGGCCGGTAAAAGTCCTCCCCCGCTTTTTCCACCAGCTCCTTCATCTTCCCATAATATTCGATATCCGCATCCATGGTGTGAATGATAATTTTGCGGTTATATATTTCCGCATATACGATATCCTCCATGGGAATGGTAATGTGCTCTCCCTTAACCGTTACCATCAGAGGATTCCTTTGTTTTATTGTGTCCGCATACACCGTCTCCCTCTCTTCATACTGCCGGACGGCATTTTGCAGGACTTCCTGAAATTTCGCATCCTCAAACGGCTTGAGCAAATAATGAAACGCGCCCACATCAAAAGACTGAAAGACATAATCCTGCGTAACCGTCACAAAAATCAGGATTATGTGCTGGTTCTTCATTCGGAGCTTGCGGGCTGTTTCCATCCCATCCATTTGCGGCATCTGAATATCAAGAAACAGGATATCCGGTAACTGCGAGGCATCCAATACCGCCCGCCCGGAGTCGTAAGATACCACCTCTCCCACCGGGGAAAACTTCTTTATCTTTTCCATCAACATATCCCGGATTTCTTTCTGGTCGTCACACACGCCTATCTGCACAGTCCCACCTCCAGACAATGCGTCATCCCCTGGTCCTCTCTATATCTATGATGCTATCCACCTGGCGCAGTTTTTCGACCAGGCTGTTGAGCTCATCTCTTCCTTTGGTGCGGAAAGCAAGCGTAATCGTTGCAATTCCCTGCTTGCTCGTGGAGGAATGTACAGAGTCAATATCTATCTGATGTTCTGTGAGAACCTTCGTAACGTCAACCAGAAGGCCCGTACGGTTATTCCCATACATCTTAATCTCTGCCATATAGCACCGCTCGTTGCTCTCCTGCGTCTGCCATTCCGCGTCCAGCAGACGCTCCCTGTCCAGCTCCGAGAGGTTGACAATGTTGATACAGTCCGTGCGGTGAATCGAAATTCCTCTTCCCCGCGTGACAAAGCCTACTATCTCGTCTCCGGGCACCGGTGCGCAGCAGCGAGAAAAACGCACCGCCATATCGTCAATTCCCTTTACCAGAATTCCGCTCTTAGCGCGCTGTCTGCCGTCCTTTCCCCTGCCCCCTCCGGAGGCCGTACCACTCATGCCGCCATTTTCAGCAATCTTCAGGATGTCTTCATCTGTAACGGCAATCGGATGGTCACCCTGATAATATTCCAGCATCTTATTGATAATCTGTCCTTCTTTGAGGCCTCCATGCCCTATGGCTGCCAGAACAGATTCCCAGTCACGAAAACCGTATTTGCGCATAATGCGGCTCTGATAGGAAAGCTGGTTGATATCCGACCAGTTAATTCCCTTTGATTTACAATACTGCGCCAGCAGTTCTTTCCCTTTGGAAATGTTCTCTTCCTTAAATTCACTGCGGAACCACTGGTTAATCTTATTCTTGGCCTGCGTGCTCTTAACGATATTGAGCCAGTCACGGCTGGGTCCCCTGGAGTTCTGGGAAGTCAGAACCTCAATTCTGTCCCCGTTCTGAATTACATAATCTATGTTGACGAGCTTGCCGTTCACCTTTGCGCCAATCATCTTATTACCCACGGCGGAATGGATGCTGTAGGCAAAATCAATGGAGGTCGAGCCTTTGGGCAGGTTCTTGACATCGCCGGATGGCGTAAAACAGAACACGGTATCGGAAAACAGATCCAGATCGCTCTTTAGAAGGCTCATAAACTCGCGGTTGTCCGACATATCCTTCTGCCATTCCAGGATCTGTCTCAGCCAGCTTAACTTTGCCTCCTCCTGCGTCTTTTCTTCCATCTTATTGCCGTTGGCTGCTTCCTTATACTTCCAGTGCGCGGCAATTCCATACTCTGCCGTACGGTGCATCTCATACGTACGTATCTGTATCTCAAACGGCTGCCCGGTCGGCCCGATCAGCGTCGTATGCAGGGACTGGTACATATTCGGTTTCGGCATTGCAATATAATCTTTAAATCTTCCCGGAATTGGTTTATACATTTCATGAATCACGCCGAGGGCTGCATAACAGTCCTTGACTGACTTCACTATGATACGGATTGCAAATAAATCAAAAATCTGATCCAGTGTCTTATCCTGGTTCACCATTTTCTTATAGATACTGAAGAAATGTTTCGCACGTCCATCAATGGACGCTGTAATTCCCGCACTG
Organism: uncultured Lachnospiraceae bacterium; assembly: GCA_910587895.1. Classification (GTDB taxonomy): domain Bacteria; phylum Bacillota; class Clostridia; order Lachnospirales; family Lachnospiraceae; genus Petralouisia. The sequence goes on along the minus strand of CAJUOE010000183.1, from coordinate 38,899 downwards.
GAGATATGTTGTTTCACCTCTTCTACGAGCTGATCCACATATTCCTCACGCGTTGTCTTCCTGAGCGCAATCTTCTCTACCAAATCATAGTAGGCTTCAGGCTCAAGATATTTTAAAGAAAGGTCGTCTAATTCAATCTTCACCTTGGAAATGCCGAGGCGCTGTGCAATGGGTGCATATATATCCATGGTTTCCCTTGCCTTCTCCCGCTGCTTTTCCGGTTTCATATATTTCAGGGTCCGCATATTATGAAGGCGGTCCGCCAGTTTAATCAAAATCACGCGGATATCCTTCGCCATGGCCAGAAACATCTTACGCATGTTCTCCGCCTGGACTTCCACTTTATCCGCTTCGTAGGGCAGCTGTCCCAGCTTGGTAACGCCGTCTACCAGAAGCGCTACCTCCTCGCTAAACTCCCGGGCAATCTCCTCCTCTGTCATGACCGTGTCCTCCACGACGTCATGAAGGATTCCTGCCACGATGGTTTCCTTATCCAGCTCCAAATCGGCAAGGATGATTGCCACGCACAGGGGATGGATGATATAGGCCTCCCCTGATTTGCGCACCTGCCCTTTGTGCGCCTCATCTGCAATCTTATATGCTTTTTCAATCAAAGAAATATCCGTAGAAGGATGATAGCGTCTTACATTTGCAATCAGCTCATCATACAGGCTCTCCGGGCTCACAAATTCCTTGGTAGGCGTTATGCGGTCTCCCAGTTCTTCCAATTCCTGCTGTTCTTCCAATTCAATATCCATCTTCTCTTCCATAAGCACTCACCACCCTGCTTGCAATTGCTCTCGTAATTGTAGGTAAACTACATTATAGATAAAAATGATGGAAAATGCAATAATTTTTTTGCACAGGCTAAAATCTTATTTCATATCTTTGCAGCAGTTTTCCCTGTACCTCCATTTCCTCCTGCCAGGCAAAGCCAAGATTTTTGGCCAGGTGGATAGAAATCCGGTTATCCTTATGGATCAGGCATTGCACGCGGTCAAACCCGGTCTCCTTCTGCGCAAAGGCAAGAATTGCCCTGCAAAGCTCGGTGGCGTAACCCTGGTTCTGATATTCCTCCCCCACTATATAGCCCATCTCCAGGGCGGGTTCCCCGTGGAGGTTTATTTGATTCAGCCCTGCCCTGCCGATGAGCCGCCCATTTTCTTTATCTACCGCAAGCCACATTCCATAACCATAGAAACGATAGACATTTCTGATATATGCCTCCGTGTATTCCTCTTCCTTCTTCCGCTCATACAGTCCTTCCATATGCCGCGTAATGCTCTCGCCCTGATATAATTGATACAAATCATCCAAATCATCCAGCGTCATCTCGCGCAGCAAACACCGCCTTGTCTCGATAACCGTCCAGGGAATGCCATGCTTACGCTGGTATACATGTTCCAGAAACAGGAAATCAACTTCCTCAAAGCTTTCCACCAGTACCCCGACCCCGGAAAATTTCTGCCTGGGAATCCGCGGATTGACATAGCCAAGAACCGCTATGTCCATTTCTTCTACAATGGAAAGCACGCGATCCGTCGCTGCTAGCAGCAGGCAATCCTCCGGCGCAAGCCGGCAAAGATCTAACACTGCCTGCAACTTCCCCGCACAGTCCGCCTGAAACATATCCAGGTTGACAATCTGCACACCATGGCGGTACAAATTATCCAAAAGCTCCGTCAGCCCGTCTTCCATGACAAAGCGCTCCGCATCTTTCTCCTGTGCAATATTCAATTCCTGTAACGAAATAATCAATCCACGAAATTCCATCTGTATCCTCCATTACCATTCTTCACCCGGGCTGATAACAGGCAGGCGCGTGCATCCTCCTAATCTCCTGACAACAGCTCCTTCGGGGCAATCTTCTTAATCCTTAAAGACAGCAGACATGCAACCGCAAAGGCAAACAGGACAAGCCCCGCGCCCGATGCCGCAATCAGGCCAACCGGAATGGCAAAGGAACATTCCACAACCCCCACGCCATTTAAAAATAATGCAATCAAAGGATTGATGATCGCACAGTTTCCGGCAATGCCAACAACCGTAGCAATCACAACTGCCGGCATAAAACTGAGCGCAGTCTGTAAAACCAGCTGTCCTGTGGTAAAACCGAATGCTTTGAGAATGCCATAATCCCGTTTTTTACGGTTCAGCGTGGTTCGAACCAGCAAATACAGCACAAACGCAATCACAATTACGCTCATAATCAGGACTCCGGTCACTATGATTGCCAGGATGGAAATATATACGGAAACGCCGCCTTTGATCGTCGCCCGGACATTTATGGTTGTATTCACGTCATTTCCAAGCGTCTCTTTCACTTCTGCGTTAAATTTTTCAATATCCACACTGTCGCCAAGATTCAGATAATAACTTATGTTCTGCAATTCGCCAATCCGCTCATAGCCTTCTCTTGTGAGCAGGCAGTCCTTTCCGAGCTGGTTGCTGACTTGCGTAAAGCCTGAAATGATATATTTCCCCTTATTTCCACCTGCTATGATACACATCTCATCCCCGATGTCAAGCCCCTGTTCCTTCGCATACTTCGCCGCAATTACGATTTCATTGTCAAATCTCGGCGCCCGTCCTTTGAAAACAACGTCCTGGTTATTAGTCTTGGAAAAATCATCGCACATCATCGCCAAAAGCCCCAGGCCGCCTTCGTGGATTACATTTTCATAGTGATAGACATAATATTTTTCCACGCGTGCATCCTTATCCATCAAATCACAAAATTCCTCTTCCTTGCCCCGATTGATATTGATACAGCTATCCGAGGTCTCCCCGACGATCAGATTCACCATCGGTTCCGAATCCACAAGCATATTTTCAATCAAGACACCGGAAAATACAACTACAAGCGAAAGCACAAGCATAGTAACGCCTATAATGATATTATATTTCATACCCGAAAATGTCGTTTTCAAAGCAAGCGCTGCGTTAAGGGGCGCTTTTGACTCCGCAAGCGGAATATGGTTACGCTTAAAATTATGCGTCTGAATTCCCTGGCGCAGCGCAACAATCGGCTCCACTTTTTTCATCCTGCGCGAAGACAAGTAAACGACAACTGCAACGGCTCCACACAGAACCGCAAAGGTAAGCAATAGAGGCAGCGGCAGGAACCTCATCTGATAGGGAATCCCGGTCTGTGAGGCCAGCATTGCATTTACATAAGGGAACATCATATAAGACGCCACCACGCCTGCAGCCGCTGCAAACAGGGAAAATCCCAGAAATTGCGTCATAAGGGAATTTACAAGCTGCCTGCTGATATAGCCAATCGCTTTCAGCGAGCCAAGATTCTTCATATTTTCTGCAATATAATTCGTGATATTTGAGGATATCACGACGAGCGCAATCAAGAGCACAAGAAACGCCATCATGCTTATGATTCCTGAACAGATAGATGCCGCCACGTAACGGGACTGGCGCACAAGCAGGTAGGTATTGCTTAAGATTCGTGCATCGGGATATTCACCGGAGAGCGCATCTTTTAACCATGCCTCATAATTCTGGCTCTCCGCCTTGTCACGTATGCGGACACAGCACATCGTAGCCTTCGGCGCATAGCCAAGCTCCGCCAACTCCTGATATTTATCCTCCGTCAAAATAATCTCCGTCATGGCACAATTGTGGGAACCGCCCATAATGCTGTTAAAAAAGCCGCATACCTTATAGGGAATCTTGTTGCCTGCAATCGTAATGTCTATCGTTTTCCCTGTCTGGATATCATCCGACTGGTACAGCAGGGGCAGATAGACGCCGCTTTTTTCCGCTCCCTCTTCTGTAATTTCTACCGCTCCGATGGCGCGAGACAGCGCCTCCTCTTTCTCACCGATGACAAAATCCTGATTCATCTCGCCACCGTTATATGCAAAAGAACCAGGCATGTTCAGGCAATCACCCAGAGCAAACTCATCTGTCTGCTCATTTCCCTGAAACTCCCGCGCCAGAAAATCACGCATTTTTTCGCTGTCATCATCTACCACAAGCGTAACGTGCTGCGCATGGAGCCTGTCATGATTCCGCTCAAAATTCTGATGATAATCCATGGACAGCATAAGCCAGAGGTTCAACATGAGCGCCGCAAGGAATATGAGGATAAATATGGTCGCCATCTGACCCCTGCCCCTGCGCAGGTTTGCGCGCGTAAGAAGTATGCTTTTTCTCATATTACCACCCCATTTCATCCAGAAACTTTGAAAGTTTCTCATGCCTTGCGCGGTCATCATGCACATACTTCCCCAGATCGCACTCTCCTAAAATTACGCCGTCTTTCAGGTACAAAATACGGTTGCCTCGCCGGGCCAAACGCATGTCATGCGTCACCATCACCACGCTCTGTCCCTGTTCATGAAAAGCCGTGAGCGTATTGAGGACATCCGTCCCGGTCTTAGAGTTTAATGCTCCGGTCGGCTCATCAGCAAAAAGGATCTCCGGTTCATTGATTAATGCCCGCACAATGCCCACACGCTGCGCCTCCCCACCGGAAATCTGCGTGGGAAATTTCTTCTGCGTCTCATCGGAAATCCCCACCGCCTGAAACAATTCTTTCGCGCGACGCACCAGACTTTTTTTATCCTTATTCACAAGCAGTCCCGCCGCCAGAACATTATCCATCACGCTCATCCCATCAATCAGGTAAATCTGCTGAAATACAAACCCGCAGTGCTCACGCCGGAATATTGCAAGTTTATCCGAATTCAAATCAGAAATGTTTCTTCCACCAAAGGTAATCGTGCCAAGCGTAGGCGTATCCATTCCGGAAAGCGCATACAAAAGCGTAGATTTCCCTGCGCCGCTGGCTCCCATAATCACGGTAAAGTCGCCTGCATAAAGCTGCAAATCAATATTTTTCAGAACGTGCTGCAAATTCCCTCCGCTGGAAAAGGATTTGCTTAACCTGTCAGTTTGTAACAATACTTTTTTCATAAGTCCAACCTCCTTTTTTCACGTTCCATTCTACGTTTGCAAACCTTAAATGTCTTTAGATAACCCTTAAATATTCCTTAAATCAGCTCCCGCTTAACGATATTCTCACCACCGCCTTCAACCCGTTTGATCCGTTCTCAAGTTCCAGCTCCCCGTTCATTTCCTTCATAAAACAGTCCGAAATATATAATCCCAGACCCGCGCCTTCTATCTTCTTTGCATTATCCGCGCGTTTAAATTTTTCTTTTATAAACGGCAGCTCCTGGCTGCCAACACCGCCGCCATAATCCTCAATAACGACACTGAGAGCCTTTTCCTCCTGAAACACCGCAATGTCTATTTTCGTATTGGCATATTTGTAAGAATTCGCAAAGATATTGTCAAAAACCTGCTGCAGGCGCAGCCTGTCTGCATATAAGAGACAATCCGGAATATCCGGAATCACTGCATAATGCAGATAATCGGCATTTTCCAGCAGCACACCCAGCTCCATGCTTTCCATGTCATCAGGAACGACCGAAAGCTCCTGTAATTCTTCTAACGCAGATGTAAATAAATCTGTGACCAGGATATTAATCTGGTCTGCCTTGTTGCCAATCTGTATATAATTGTTCCTAGTTTTCTCATCGTCCGTACACGCAGCCCCCAGCTCCGAGGCCGCCTTAATACTGGCAACCGGCGTCTTGATATCATGGGAAAGCCTGGCAACCAGCTCCTTTTTACTGGCATTCGCCTGCGCCTCGGCAATCCGCGCCTTTTGAAGTTCACAGCGCATAATGTCAAAACTCTCGGTAAACGCACCAAAAAGATTCTGCCTGTCCATTGCAAGCGGAATATCGAGATTCCCGCCTGCAATGCGCATGGCAAAACCTTTTAGTTTCTGAAATGGTCTGATTATGGCATAATCCAGATAAATGCCATATCCAAGACAGATACAGCATTGTAAAAATACAGCCGCCGCCAGCAAAAGTATTGTCCTCTTCCTCTGAGCCTGCACTCCTGCGAGGCTGTCGTTGTATATAATCATTTTGCCTGCAATCTTTCCATCCATTTCAATATCCAGAATTGTATCTCTGTGGGCAATTGCCGCATGAATACTCTCGCTCAGACCTCTTCCAGTTCGGAAAACAACCGTTCCGTCATGATCCAGCAAAACATAATCCAACCCTGTCTGATTCCTGTGACTTTCCATGTCTTCCCAATCATTACACACAGACTGCACCGCCTCATTCACCAGAACGTTATCCTGTGTGCTGTCCGGCTCCTGGTTCGCATAGACAATGAGCGCGGCAATTTCTGCAGCAAGTATAAGAAACAACGCAATCCGAAATGTATTCTTTCTCATGACGCGCCTCCGACAAACTTATAACCGTCTCCCCAGACCGTAATGATATACTCCGGGTTCCCCGGCTCTCGCTCAATCGCTTCACGTATTTTGCGGATATGTACGTTCAAGGTTCCGTCTCCCGTAAATTTATCCTCCCATATCTTTTCAAACAATTCCTGTTTGGATACGGTACGGTTTTTGTTCTGTATCAGATAGGCGAGCAGTTTAAATTCCAAAGAAGTCAGTTTGACGGGTTTTCCGTCCACCGACACTTCCCTTGCGTGGGAATCCACCGTAAGTCTCCCATCTGTATACGATGGATTCACGCTCTGCCCATAACGTTTCAGCACTACCTTAACCTTTGCCAGAAGGACGCTTAAGGAATACGGTTTCTGCACATAATCATCCCCTCCGATATTGAGGGCGATAATCTTATCGTCATCGCTTGAGCGCGCAGAAATGAACAGAATCGGAATCTCCGTCTTTTCACGGAGTTCCCTGCACAGTTCAAATCCACTGCTGTCCCCGAGATTGATATCGAGCAGTAATAATTCCGCCGTATGCTCCTCAAAGAATGCCCGGCATTCTGCGGCGGTATACACAACCGCCGTTTTCACGCCGAACAGGTTAAAATATTCCGCTGTGCTGTCTGCAAGCAATTTCTCATCATCAATTATCAGGCATTGATAATGCATTTGTTTCCTCCATGTTCTCTATCTGTCAAAAGAAATCTCCACGCTGCCGATGCCGCAGTCAATCTGCATCTTCTTATCCGCACCGTTATCTATATTCGTGGAATTTCCAAGTCCGGCGTAACTCTCATCGCCAATTGTGACTTCTCCAATATTGCTCGTAATGTCATAGTTGTAATCGCTTTCCCTGCCATATACCATGGCGTCTATGGAACCAATGCCGCAATCAATTTTAATATCGTCTGCGGCCATTCTATCAACGTCAAGCTGGCCGACTCCGGCATCAAGAAACAGCTCCCGCGCCTCAATTTCCCTAAAGTCAATCTCTCCTGCGCCTACGTCCGCTTTCAATGTCTCTAACGCCGTTAATTTTGATTCAACCTCACATTCCCCTGCGTTTACTGTAATATTTATTTTCTCTGCTGTCAACGGCATATCAACAGAAATTTCTCCTGCGTCCTGTCTGAGCAGAATTTCCCTCATGATATGTGGTTCTTCTTTCATTTCTCCCGGAATTGCAATGGTAATTCTGGTACTGTCGTTGTTCCTGCTGTGTTTGCTGCCGGTCTCACGAATATGCAAATCCATACCTTCCTTATAAGCTTCCACCACACGCCGGTGGTTTTTCCTGCGATATTCAATTTTCACACGAATTTCATCCGGGTTCTTCTCATTCTCCACAATATACACGGAGCCATAATATACATCCAAATTAAGACTGTCCACCCTGACGTCCCCCGCATCTCCCATACAGGGAAAGGAATATTCATCCGTGTCTGCGCTGTTCCAGTCTTCGCCGTCGTATTTCCATTTTACGCCGCCGTCCCAGAGCAGATTCCCTACCTTTTGTATTGGACCAAAAGCAAACTTTCCATCCTCTACATCCTCCCGGAAACTATCATAATTGAACCCAAGGCACAGGCTGACCGTACACAGGATGCTGCCCAGCACCACCAGAACCAATACCACAATCAATGCAATTTTTGTAAAATTCTTCATTACGCCTGCTCCTTTCCTGGAAATACTTTCCGCCACAATTTACCTATCAGGCCACACAGCCATGGAACGCCTTTCCCGCAAATCCATACACATAATATCGTAAGCAGGATGGCAAGACCCAATACAAACATGGATGCCCCAAGCAGCCCAAACCCGACCGCTATGCTTCCGACTGCAAGCTGCCCGATTCCTACGCCGAACAACACACCGCCACAGACATAAAGCGAAAAGGCCGTCATTACAAATGCGACTGCAAGGCCAAATATCGTACCTAATATGCCAAGCAAAATGCCGCCCCAGATCGGGCTCGTCAATACGGCAGCAATTGCAATCACTACAATCTTTACCACACGGTCTTCCTCACGGCTCCTGCCTTCTCCGTAATTCCCTGCCGTTCCCTGCTGATAACCTCCGGTTCCTTGCTGGTAGCCACCTCCAGTTCCCTGCTGATAACCTCCGGTTCCCTGTTGGTAGCCCTCGCTCGTTTCCTGCTGGTAACTCCCTGCATCCACCGTCCTCTGGCTCAGTTCCTGTTTTCTGTCCTGAAAGCGTCCGTCTTCAAAACCGTGTTCCGTGTAGGCGCCTGCCTCAGTTCCCTGCTCCATTCTCAGATCCGCCTTGATCGTGGCCGCTACTTTCTCCGGAGATTCCAGCTCTCGCAGTATCCGCTCCTCATTTTCTTCCCCTGCGTCCTCAAAATAACTTCGATAGTAAGATAACGCTTCCTGTTTCTCTTCCTCTGATATGTCTGCCAGCAGCGTTTCCAACTGCCACATAAATTCCTCTCTTCTCATGCCAGCTCTCCTCCCGAAAATAACATTGTAATTTTAGAAGAATAAGTTTCCCATTCCGTCTGATACAGGTTCAATTGTGCATTGCCCCTGTCCGTAATCTTATAATACCTGCGGTTCCTACCTCCGCACTCCATATCATAGACTTCCAGGCATCCATCCTTCTGCAGCCTTCTAAGCACCGGATACAGTGTGGATTCTGACACTTCAATCGCCTGCCGGACGTCCTGGGTAATCTTGTAACCATATGTGCCCTCTTTCTCTTTGCTCACGACTGCGAGAACAATCGCGTCCAAAAGAGCCGCACCTGTGTTAAATACCATTCCACCACTCCCTTAGCATAATATTATATTCTTTATATTACTATTTTATGTTTAATACTATATATCATATAATATTGTTTGTCAACAGGTATTTTGAAAATAAAATGGACAATTCCACTTCAACCTGAAGGGAATTGCCCATCTTGCCATTTTCATCCACTTCTTAATTTTCTTTCTCCAGCATTCTCCCCACGAACTCCCGCGCATCCGCCAAATCCTCTTCATTGGGATGAAACAGCGCCTCATCAAAATTGTGCAGCATCCGCTTGCGACATGCCTCCTGTCTCGGGTCTTCCATGGGAATCTCATAGCTCTCCCGCACCTGCATTGGCATCTTGCCCTGGCATAAAAAAATGCCAAGGTATTCACAGTCATCCGGAATCCACACATTCACCTTCTGCTCAATGCTCCGGTAATATTCTGCGCTGTTCCCCATGCCGCAGGTGCCGAACAGGGCAATCTTCTTACCGTGCAGCTCAGACATTGCGTCTATGATTGACATTTCACAGGTTCCCCGGTTGACCCAGAAACCAATAAAATAAATATCTGCATCTTTCCCCTTATATTCCTCTATGCTCTGCATATCCTTGGACATCCCCGGCAGCGCACTGAAAATCTCAGTAGCTATCTTCTTGGTATTTCCGGTTTTACTGGAATACAACACCATATAATCCATTCTGTTCACCCACTCCATCTTTATTACATGTATGGTCCCCTGCCGCAATAAAGGCCATTGCCTCCACAGCAAAGCCCGCTGCCCCCACAGCAAAGATTCAGCAACATATTCGCCAGACATAATTTCAGGCAGAAACTTCCACTGCCCCCGGCCGGACTCCCATAGCTCTGCCGCTGGCCATAATACCAGCTCCCGCCATTCTGGAGTCTGGCATATAACTGCTGATACTGCTGATTTCCCGGCTCCATGGACATTGCACGCTGCGCGGACTCCATCGCCGCCACGTTATTCCCCATGCCGGAATTGGCAATCGCATTCAGATAATACCAGTGCGCATCCCGGTTCTTCATACTGTTTAATACATTCAACGCCTCACGGTAATACCCGTTTCGAATATAATTCTCCGCCGCCTGCCGGTGCGTACTCTCGGAATCCTGCGCCCTGTTTTGCCTCGGCTGTTCATACCCAAACCCGCCGAAAAAATCCCCAAAATCCCAGTATGTACCGCCGCCCGGCTGACCGTTTCCATAACTCCCATTGCCAGCAGATGTTCCGTGTTCCTTCTCATACATAATCTGCTGGTACGCCTGCTGGATCTCCTTAAACTTCTCCTCCGCCTGCTCCTTGTTGGGGTTATTGACATTGGCGTCCGGATGGTATTTCCGACTCAGGGAGCGATATGCTTTTTTGATTTCTTCATCCGTGGCGCCTCTCGTCAATCCAAGCGCCGCATAAGGATCATTCATGCTGGTTTCCTTCCCGTCTGCGCTTTACAAGCTCATATCTGCACCACACGCCAGAGTACAGGATATTGCGCAGAATTTCTGTGTTCTCCACAATCGGCAGCCGTTCAAATGCACGTGAACACTCTGCCATCATCATACTGAGAATCTTCTCTGTGTGTTTCTCAAAATCTTTCTCTTTATATTCATGCGCAAACACATTATAATTTCCTGTCTTTGCGTCTTTCTCTACATCTTCCCAGGCATCCATCAGATAAATAAATTTGCCAAGGAAAAAACCCATCCTGTGCAAATCATTCTCCCATTCATCCTTACGGTATACCAGAACCTCCGCCATTATCTCACCGAAATACCCGGACGCCTCATCCACATCCCGGCTCTTTTCCTTCTCACAACGGCGAATCTGCTCCATCATCTCCCGAATCAGGCGTTCCTTCCCGGGATACGCCTGCGCCACCTTCCGAAACTTCCCATGCAAAGACTGCGCCATGGCTTTCTTCGTAACCTTCCTCTCGTCCTCCCAGTCATCCAGACATTTATAGTAGGACAACAGAATATTCATATCCGCCGCATACTGCGAGAACAGGTTGGCCCTTACAGGATGTGGCTCAAACGGATGCACTGCGCATCTTCTTTCGTCCAGCGCCGTCTCAGGCTCATAAAGGCTGGTGAGCAGCAGGATAACAAACGTCATGTCATAGCTCAATGTCATCTGTCCCGTTCTGCCATATCTATCTTTAAGCGTCTTACAAAGCCCACAGTAATAGGATTGATACAAATCAAAATTCTTAAATTTCATTTCCGGTTTATTCACAATAATATATCCAAACATAGATATAATTTTAATCTTTCTCCTGATAATTGCAATTAAAAAACCGAAAAAATTCTGTGAAAAAATTATAAACAAGACTCACATTACTTATATCACAAAATCTGACGCATTATCCCATGCACTTTTCCAGACGCGCCAGCCATAAATCCGCACTGGCATCACTCGGCATCCGCAAATCCCCACGCGGGGACACCGCCACAGTTCCTACTTTCGGCCCATCCGGCAGGCAGGAACGTTTAAACTGCTGGCTGAAAAAGCGCTGGATAAATGTTTTTTCCCATTTGAGGATTGTCTCAGGCGTATATTTCGTATTATCCGAGCCGTCTTTTCCGCAGAATGCATACACGGCCAGCCGGAAAATCTTCTCCGGCCCGAATCCGGAACGCAGCATATGATACAGGAAGAAATCATGAAGCTCATACGGCCCCACCAGATCCTCCGTCTTCTGTGAAATTTTCCCATCTTCCGGCGGTAACAGTTCCGGGCTTACCGGGGTATCCAGAATATCCAGAAGAACCTCTGCCAGCTCATCATTTCCACAGGTGTCTGCATAATAACGTACCAGGTGGCGGACAAGCGTCTTCGGCACAGACGCATTGACCCCATACATGGACATATGGTCTCCATTATAGGTCGCCCAGCCAAGCGCAAGCTCGGACATATCGCCCGTGCCAATTACCATGCCATTCTTCTGGTTGGCAATATCCATCAATATCTGCGTCCGCTCCCTTGCCTGTCCATTCTCATATGTCACATCATGATTGCTCTCCTCCTGCCCGATATCGCGGAAATGAACCCGTACCGCCTCGGAGATATTTACCTCACTTAACTCCGCCTCCAGACAATGGACTAAATGGACTGCATTGTCATACGTCCGGTCTGTCGTGCCAAATCCAGGCATGGTAACCGCACAGATTCCCTTGCGGTCAAGCCCCAGCAAGTCAAACGCCCGCACCGTCACAAGCAGGGCAAGCGTGGAATCCAGACCTCCAGAAATACCAACGACCGCGCATTGACAATTTGTATGCTCCAGCCGCTTTTTCAGGCCCATGGACTGAATGGATAAAATCTCTTCGCAGCGTTTCCTTCGCTCCTCTTCCTTTCTTGGCACAAAAGGCATTGCATCTACAAAACGCGAAAGTTCCGTCTTTTCCTTTTTCAGATGGAACATAATTTCCCGATAATCGCCCTTCTCACCCCCAAAAGTCGTCATGCGCCTGCGCTGTCCGTTCAGCCTCTGGATATCAAGTTCGGCATAGATGGACTGATTCTGGAAACGCTCTGCCTCTGCCAGCATAATCCCATTTTCCGCAATCATATTGTGCGCAGAATACACAACGTCCTGCGTGGACTCCCCTTCCCCTGCGCTCGCATACACATAACCACAGATCAAACGTGCAGACTGCCCTTCCACCAGACTTTTCCGGTAGCAGTCCTTCCCGGTTATCTCGTTGCTTGCCGACAGGTTTACAATCAGGTTTGCCCCGGCAAGCGCACGTGAAATGCTGGGCGGCAGGGGCGACCAGATGTCCTCACAGATTTCCGCACCAATCTTTAATTCCGGCATACTGTCCGGACAGAACAAAAGATGCCCGCCCATAAGGACGCGAATGTTGTCATTCAAAATCACATCCACCGGTTCCTCCATTCCCTCCTCAAAATATCTCGCCTCATAAAATTCATTATAAGCGGGAATGCACTGTTTGGGAACCATGCCCAGGATTACGCCGTTGGAAAGGGCCGCTGCCACGTTGTAAAGTTTTCCACGGTACGCAACCGGAAGACCCACAAATACCAGCATATTTTTCCCTGCCGTATCTTTCGCAAGCTGAATCAAAGCCTCCTGCGCCTCCTCCAGCAACGGCTCCTGAAAAAAAAGATCCCCGCACGTATAGCCCGTAATACAGAGTTCCGGAAATACTACGACCACGGCTCTTTCTTTCTCCGCCTCCTCAATTTTCTCCATGATTTTCTTTCTGTTATATTCCGGGTCGGCAACCCGAATCTTCGGGGTTACTGCCGCCACTTTAATAAAACCATCCTTCACCGGCCGGCTCCTTTCTTTTCAGATAGATACGCATATATTTTGCAGATTTCCCAATTAAAATACTTATATGTCATCTTTTTTATTCACTTATTCATGTTTAAAAAATCTGCCGGTGTCATAACCACCGGATTTTCCAAACCGGATTCCAAGAAATCTTTGTCTCCAGTAAGCAAGACATCTACTTTTGCTGCAATGGCTGCCCTTAAAATAGGGCGGTCATTTACATCCCTGATTTGTGATTCCAAGACATTTTCATCTGTCGGTATGGGTACCAATTCCAGTGTCAACAGAGCAATTGATAGAAATTTATCCAATGCTGCCAAACGTTTTGGAAATTTTTTATTAAATATCCGTTTCATTTCATCCACATTTTGTTCGCAAATCAGCCCATGATTAGGATATGAGGCTGCTTTTACATAAGCCTGATAAGGTACACCATTTACATTCAACGCCGCAGATATGAGGACATTTGTATCAATCAATACCCTCATACATTTTCGTCCTCATTTCTTAACGCTTTCACAAGCGACACTACGTCATCATCAGATGTCAGTCCGGCATTTTCTGCCTCACCCGCCATTTCACCCTGAAGTATCTGCATAGCATAGACAGCAGAATTAACAATACGCACAGTATCTCCTTCAACAATAAAAGAAATACGGTCTCCACTTGTTACGCCAAGCACCTCACGGACATCTTTTGGAATCGTAACCTGACCTTTCGCCATAACTTTTGCATTATCTACAAATGTGTTTGCCAACATGATTTTTACCTCCTGAAACATGAAAATCAGGGAATTCCCTACCCATATTATATGCGACCAGTTCCCAAAAATCAATCAACTGCTATCCCATCCAATTACTCCCTGTATTCCACACTATCTATTCCATTCCCCGTTTCCCCTTCAGTATCTCTCCAAGCTCCTGCGGGGTAAACACATAATGGCTGTCGCAAAACTGGCAATTCACTTCAATGGATTCATCCGCATCAATCATTTCCTGAATATCTTTCTTCCCGATGCTTGCAATCGCGCGCGTCACACGTTCTTTGGAACAATTACAGAAATACTGCACCGGAACTTTTTCAGAAACCTCCACGCCAAACTCACCTAGCATCTGCTCCAGCATTGTCTCCGGCGTCATCCCCTGTTTCAGTAAATCTGTGACGGATGTGACCTCGGCTACCTTTTTTTCCAATGCCGAAATCACTTTCTCCTCGGTATACGGCATCAACTGAACGATAAATCCGCCCGCCTGTGCAACGGTATTGTCCCGGTTCATCAAAACGCCAAGCCCGACCGCGGAAGGAACCTGCTCGGACGTCGCAAAATAATATGTCAAATCCTCGGCAATCTCAGAAGTCTGCAATGCAACCTGTCCCACATAAGGCTCCTTCAGCCCCATATCTTTGATGACACTCAAAATCCCCAGCCCCAATGCGCCGGAAACGTCCAGTTTGCCTTTGGCGTTTGGCGGCAGCATAACATCCGGCACCTGCGGATAACCTTTCACATTTCCTCTGCTGTCCGCGGTGACAGTCATCCCCTTTGCCGCTCCCTGACATTTAATCTGCAAGGTCAGAAGATCTTTTTCTCCTTTCATCATGCAGCCCATCATAACGCCCCCGGTCAGCAACCTGCCCAATGCAGCCGTAATCACCGGACTGGTGTTGTGGTAGTTTCTCGCCTGCTCCACCAAATCCCTTGATGTCACTGCAAATGCCCGAATCTGATTATTCGCCGCCGTTGCCCTTACCATATAGTCTCTGTATTCACTCATAACTTATCCTGCCTTTTTGAAAATTATCATTTATTACCCATAACTGTTATTCGATTCTGTTCTGCTATTTTACCGTTTTCCCATGTTCCCGCGCTATCACATACATTCGCTCACTATCCGCCCTCACCGGTTCCCTGGTAAATGCGTCATAACCTGCCACGAATTCCATGCCGGCTTCTTCCAGGAATTCCTGCACCTTATGCAATTCATACCCCCTCTGCACATGCGTTTCCTCATACTTTCGGTACAAATCGTGTGATTCCCTTATGAACAACGTTAAATCATACTGATTTGTCTGCGTCTCTTCATCATAAAAATTTTCCCAGATAAAGCTTCCCTCTTTACGATTCTCACAGATGGTATTCTCTCCTAAGATTTCCCTGTATTTGTACAGAGTATTCATATCAAAAATAAATACGCCGCCTGGATCCAGATAATTATTTACCAGACGAAAGACCGTCAGCAGCTCTTCCTCTTCCAAAATATAATTAAGCGAGTCACAGACGCACACCACCGCTTTCACCGTGCCATACAGTTCGAATTCCCGCATGTCCTGAAGAAGGTATAAAATATCAGGCTGATCCTGTCCGACATCCGCTCCCTCGCCCTCTGTCTGGTTCCACTGCGTTTGTCTTGCAATCTGCAGCATTTCTTCCGAGGAATCCACGCCAATCATATCGTAGCCGGCCTGCGCCAAAAGCCGCGTCATCCTGCCCGTGCCGCAGCCCAGCTCCAGCACAAGCCCCTCAGATACCTGATGCTCCTTTAACAGCCCGATCAGATAACGGCTCCATTCCTGATACGGTACGTTATCCATAAATAAATCATAAACCTCTGCAAACCCGGTATATGCTTCCATTTTCTTCCTCCGTATTCCAACTTAATACTATTTTCAAGTATATTACCAAATAAATGGAATCAGTCTATACTTCGTCTGCTTTGTATATTCAAAATACCCATCCAATCCATCTTTAAGCATACTATCCTCCAACGCTGTTCGTATTACAATGATCGCAACAGTTATAGCCATGCATATCCAGACACTAACATATGGAAAAATCAAGGATAATCCAATACAGTTTAATATTAGTCCACTATATGCAGGGTGTCGTACAATTCTATATGGTCCTGTCATGCAAACCTTTTGATTTCTATCGTTTTGAATCCTCGCTGTAGATTCTAAAAAAGTGTTTTCCATAGTCGCTTTTGTAGAGAACCCTGCTGCAAACAAGGTTAATGCAATTCCCAAAAAATATGCAAAATTTAAGTGTTCTCTATTTTCAGATATACCAGCTAATAAATATACTATAAAGTAATTTAATATCCAAAATACGAATAAGAGTATCTTATCCCATATTGGAGAATCTGTATCCGTTTTCCTTCGTTCTGCCAATGTTTCCTCATTTGCTTTGAACAAAATCCAACTAATTATAATAGTTGCCAGGAAAAGATAAACAAAATAGACTATACCTGTAGATGTCAGTGCAAACCCAGCACCAGCCAGATACAGTAAAAAGCCTATTATCTTTTGAAAGCCAACCCTTGCAAGATATGAAAAAGCCTGTTTTCTCATTGCTGCCATAAATCAGTTATTCTCCTTTAAATTTTTATCATTACTCTCTATAACACATTCCAATATCCTGCTTTTTTTGAACCAACTCTCTCAATATAACCATTTTCACGCAGAAATGAAATATTGTTTTCTACTGCCGTATTACTGATTCCTAAGATTTTACGAAGTTCTTCAGCCGTTATGTTGGGATTATCCCTCAATTGAATTTTCTCTAAATGCAAACGCCTCTTTTTCATAAGTTTCCGTTATTTTAGGAACCCTCCGCCCATTTGTTATGCAGAACAGCATTGATAATCGCCTCTCGAAATGCCTTGTTGTCAAACAGCGGCACTTCTTTCCTTTCCACAATCCGGTCTGTTTCATCCGCCTGTATGATATTGAGCACGTCGCCATATCTCAACAATTCATCCAAACTATATAAAAGACAATTATTCCCAAACTCCCTGACTGAAAACAAATTTGTTCCTTTCGTTTTTCCCTCAAATATAGATACTCTTAGAGGAAAATGAGAATCGTCCGAAAGCAGTTGCGCTAATAAATTGAATTGTCCTTCTTCATTGCGCAGACCTAAATTTTTTATAAAAGTCTTATCGCTTAAAACAATTCCTTTTGACCCATAACATCCAAACAATTTTTGGAAAGTAAGTTCCTGATATTTTGCCGGAATTGTTTCTATGGTTTCTATTCTCCCATCAAGTATTTTAAAAAGTTCAATCTATCTTAGGATAACCCTTGATATTGCATTTCGATGATCCAATCCTTATATACCGCTTTATATCCATTGACATTCTCCTCAATATGGATTTATTCCCAACCTTTTTGATTATAGTATATTGGGAATAAAGTTGGAATAAGAATTTATATTATCTTGCCTCTTTTTTACAAATGCAGGTACTTCCTGAAACATTTTCATCTAAAATTTATATTGCTAAATCTGTATCACCTGCCGTTTTCTTCCAGTTTCTGCATCATCCTATTGTTCTTTATATTTCTTCTCAATACACAAACTATAAATTGCCATAATTGCTATTGTTTCAATCATCACTCCGAATACTGACAGCAAAATATAGGGGGAATTTTGCCCTCTTAATAAAGGTATTCCTAATACAATAAAAATCACTCCATAAAAAACAAATATTTTGCCAGTAGCATGGTTATAACCCTTTATGTCTTTCACAGAGAAAGTCTTCGTGTTTGCCCAAAAACCGACTGCCTTCTTTGAAAAGAAAGCTCTCATTCCAATACAAATGATAATAACACCAACTATTCCCCATATTATGAATCCTATAAGATTTCCATCCATATTATATTCTCCTCAATTTTCAAAATATCACCTTCCACCTTGTATCCCTCTCCTTCATTTCCTAAAATTTTATCACATTTCCCTGCAAAATACTACTAAAATTCTTTTCATCGTTAATCACACAACAAACGAAACTTTACATACCATTCATACAATGTTATATTTTTATTAAAAGAGGGGGGAAACAAAAATGATAAGTTTAGATATTCTGGAAACAGAAGAAGACCGAGAAAAATTCCGTAAGATTTATGAAGAAAACTATTTAAAGATGTATCACGTGGGACTGGCAATGATAAAAAACCAGACGGATGCCGAAAATGCTGTCCAGGAGGCTTTCTTATCCCTGGCAGAAAAATTTGAAAAATATTCACATTTGAGCAGTAGTAAAATGACCGGTCTGTGCGTTACTATAATGAAAAACAAAATCATTGACATGATTCGCAAAGCCAACCACTATAGCGAAGACGAACTGGAAAGCCTGATTCTCTGCGATGAATGTCGGGAACACAATGCACAGTTTATGGCAGAAGAAAATGAGCAGAAAGCTTTTGTGCAAAAAGTGCTTAAACAAATACCGGAAGTTTTTCGAGAAACACTTGTTTTAAAATACTATTATGAGTTGAGCAACCGGGAAATTGCCCGGATTCAAAAAGTGTCAACAAAAACCGTAGAAATGCGCATCTATCGCGGAAAACGCAAGTTTAAGGAGGCATGGTATGAGACAACAAGATAGAGACAAGATGGCTGAAGATGAACTGAAATTCATGGTATCCATGTTTCATGAATATGAGCTATCCTTAATACCTGAAAATGAAGAATTACAGGAGCGCTACCACCCCTCAGATTTGTTCCACCACAACATGGAGTCAATTATAGAAGGTCAAAAAAAGAAAAACCGCAGAAGAAATTTATGGCGTACGTGCGCCGCAGCGGCAGTAATCGTAGTTGTTTTGGGAATTGCGCAACCACAGATGACTGCAAAGGGAACAGAATGGCTGGTACACTGGTTCAAAGACCATGTCTCCTTCCGATTTGGAGAAAATACAGATACCAATCAGGTGCCAAGGTATGAATTTGGCTATATACCGGAAGGGTTCCAGCTGGTAATAGACGACTATAGAGATATTTCCGGTTATATATTATATGAAAATGAACAGGGTAACCGGTTTGATTTGGCATATGGCGATATCGGGGGAGAATTGAATGTAGATAGCGAGAATAAAGATTTTACTATCCTCACCGGAAAACATGGGGAAGAAATTTACTATCTCCGTTCCCAAAATCCCGATGATGACAGCTTTATGACTTGGCTTAGTGAGGACGGTACAACCGTACTTAACATAATGAGCGATTTACCGGAGGAAGAACTGCTGAAATTGCAGGAAAGCGTACGTATGACAAAAGAAAAATAAAATTTTTCAAAATTTGGTAGAGAAATATTTCCTTCCGACGTTACTTATATAGGAGCATAAATAAGTTCCAAATAAGTACGGAAAGGGGGAAAAGCATGAAGAAACAACAGAAAAAATGGATATGCCTGTTGTTGCTTGCTATTATGCTATGTTATGTGCAACCAAATATAGTACAGGCGAAAGAAAATATGATTTCTTTGATGTATATCCAGAGCAATCGGTGTCTTACAAACCTTGGATTTAGCGGAACAACTGCAAACTGTTCCTTGACAGTTAACGGAAAAAAAGGTACTTCCAGTATTTCCGGTCTACTAAAGCTGTATGATATCACTTCAAAGAAAACAGTAAGCAGCTGGAGCATATCCACGACAGGCTCTGTTTACAGGGGAACAAAAACGGCTACTGTGAAAAAAGGGCACAGCTACAAACTGTCATTTTCCGGTAAGGTATACGGAAAAGACAACAAAAATGGCGAAAGCGTATCGTCATCTACTCGTAAGAAAAACTAAAAAATAAAGACCTGTCAAAAATTTCAAAAGAAAAACAGAAAGGACTGTGATGCTAATATGTCTGCAAAATTAAAAACATTTAAACGAATAACACTGCTTTTATTATGTTTCAGCATAGCTCTTGGCTCCTTCAACAGCATTCATGCAGAAGCCGCAACCAAGCGCAAGGAAGTTACAAAAGGTTTCTTTTTTTCAACACCCCGCGGTCAAACGGCAGGTGTCAATGTCCAGGCAATCATAACAGAGACATACAGAGCCAACAGAAACAACAATACATTTACGCAACGGGATTGTTTCCTGGCTTACTCCCGTGCATATACCGCTTCCGCACCCAAAGTAACACGCACAAAAGGCGTACACAGGGATAGGAAAACAGGAGATGTCGTAAAGACCTTCAAATCTTGGAAAAAAGGATCATATTTATGGGACATTGCCGTAAGGCCATATGGCGGCGGTTCTTACAATACGACACACGTAACCTACAAGAAAACTATAAACCGTAAATCTGGATTTTCATATACCGTATATTGTTCCGGTTCCATTGTTCCCACACAAACAGGAAGCGTATACGTATCATTAAAAACCAAATAAGGAGGCCCCACCATGAAGAAAAGAATCATTTCCGCATTATGCGTTGCGATAGCCGGATTAATCGTCATTCCGGTTGCCGCCAGTAACGACCCGGATATTTCCAATACCAACGAATGGGGTGAAACCATTCAGGAATATGTAGACATTGTAGACGGCAGCGACGAAACAATCGAAAAAAGCCTTGTAACCGCAGACAATGGAGAGATCATCCTTCCGCAGACAGAGATTGATATGGCAAAAGATTTCTATATCACATCCGGCTATGGAGAAAAAGAAGCCGAGGAGCTTGCCGTACAGTATGTCAAAGAGATTAACGTGTTATACCAGGAAGCAATTGCAAATGGCTATACCGTGACAGACGAAGAAATACAGATGCATCTGGACGAACTCAAAAAACAATACGAGACAGCAGAAAACAAAGACGAAATCCATGCTTTTATGAGCAAATTCGAAAATGAGCAGGCCTATTGGGATTTCCAGTTTGAAATGTTTAAAAAAGATTTGCCGATTCAGAAATATAATGCCGCCAGAGAACAGGAATTTATCGAAGAGCAGGCTGCGAACGATAATCCAGATGAAATATTAAAGGCACAGGAAGAATGGGCAGATGAATTTGAGGATACGAAAGAGGATGCCGTAGAGGAGTATGATTTTACAATCGAATAAAGATAGGATATTGGCTTTCTGGTTTCAGAAAGCCAATTCTTAATTTCTATTGAAAACCACCGCGCATATATGATACTATAACAGGGCAGGAAACCATTACTTAAAAGGAGTTCTCTATGACCGACAATTACGACAATTATATTTCCAGGCACATCCGCAAAGCTTACCTGCGGAGGCTGGTTTCGCCTATTATATATCTGCTTATCCTGATGATCCTGTGGGTTCTCTTTCCGCTGCACGATATCCTATTGCCGCAGCATCTGGACAATCCCGGTAATCTCGCCGCCTACAGCAACGCACATTTTTCATATGTCGATGCGAGCCTTAACGACCTGTACTTTACCGGTTACACAAACACTTCCTTTGGACGAACCAACGGATATTATTATTATACGATGTGGGACAAACAGTGCGTGGTTGTCCTGCTTTCGCCCCACACCTGCGAGGAAGGGCTCCCCGAAATTGACTCCGTACAGATCCGCGGGCGTGTCCTCAAAGGAAATACCACGTACAACGCCTTACTGGATAAACTGTCCCAGGACCTGAACTGGACAACGGATGGAATTTCTGAGAAAGTCAGCGGATATTTTATCAGCGAACCGGCATTTAAGCTTTACCGAAGTAGTCTTTTGATGAGCATTTATTTTGCAACCGGAGCTTATACTGTCATCCGTCTGCTGCTCTATATCCTATATATCTGTTTTCCGATTTTCTCACCCACCTGCCGCCAGCTTGGGCGTTTCGGGAAACCTTCTGTGCTGCTTGCACAGGCGGAAGAAGAGCTCGCCACCCTGCCTCAGCTTGCCACGGAGGACATGTTTATCACGGAACACTATTTTATTGTACTTGCGAGTTACGGCGTCGCCATCGTGCCGATTGCGGAAATCATCTGGATTTATAAATATTCCACCTTACACAAAATCCTCTGGCATCATTTTAGTATTTCCTATACGCTGCATATTACGGCAAACAAACATCTGTACATCCAGTGTCCGAAAAATATGAAGTCTGATATTGACGGTATCATTGACTACCTGTCGGAGGCAAATCACGATATTTTAGTTGGATTTAACGAAGAAAATCGTTTGAAAGTAAAGAAAATGTCAAAAAAATCTGAACCAAAA
The DNA here is from genome assembly GCA_910587895.1 of uncultured Lachnospiraceae bacterium. Lineage (GTDB taxonomy): Bacteria > Bacillota > Clostridia > Lachnospirales > Lachnospiraceae > Petralouisia. Next base: position 16,578 of record CAJUOE010000183.1, on the reverse strand, counting down.
GATTCGGGTGCCAAAGATTAACTCTGACACCCGACAATATTTTTTAAGAAAACAAGCCTTTAAAGAAATCTGCAATCTTGCCAAAGAAATCTGCAATCTTGCTGAAAAATCCTCCGGCGTCAATGTTGGAAAGTTTATCGTACAGATCCTGCGCCTGTTTCGTAATCGAGTCTATGTCAAGATCCAGCTGTCCAATCTTCTTAAGCAGGCTTACAATCTGATTCACCTCATCCTCAGAAAGGGTAACGTCAAATTTCTCACACGCCTCGCTAATTGCCGCACGAATATCATTCTCATCACTCAAATCCCTTTTGAGCATCTCCTGTTTCAGATAAGCAATCAATTCTTCCGCTTTCTCGGAATCGCCCACTGCATCCGCCAAGTCTCCGGTAAGAACCAGCTCGTTCAGAGCCGTATCCATACTTTCCTCAGTAACCGCCTCTCCGGTCATGCTGGAATATGCCTTCATAGCTCCCACCAAAGCAGCCGTTCCTGATATCGGCGTAGGTCCCGCCACAATGATGTCGGCATCCGTAATTCCTGCCGTAATCAGCGCATTCTTATACATGCCAATCGTGCAGTAAGAGATATTCTTTGTGGAAATATTGATTCCATGTCCCTGTTCCCTCTTTACAATAAGTACCGAGGAAAGCGAACGGGAACCGATCTTATCCGCCGATACATAATTCCCCAGATATTGATGCTCTTCCTCGTTGGTGATGTAAATCACATCGTAATCGGCAAGTTCTGCCGGGTTGATTCCCAGAAGTCCCAGTACAACCGCCTGCTGCTCTGCCGTGAGATTCGCTCCCAGTGCGAGAAACGGCTTATCCTCCTTGGTAATTGGCTCGGTAACTTCCCCTTCCTGTCCGGCTGCATCCAGATCCGTTGCGCTCTGATCTGCCTGCGGCGCTGACTCATCCAATGCTGCATCCGGTTCTGCCTGCGGCGCTGTCTCATCTGATGCTGCATCCGGCTCTGCCTGCGGCGCTGTCTCATCTGACGCTGCATCCGGTTCCGCCTGCGGTACACTCTCATCCGCAGCGTCCGGCTGTTGCAGCTGTCCTGATGATCCATCCGACGCTGCGTCCGCACCCGACTGCTGCATCGGTTCCGTTTCATCCAGACCTGTCTCTTCCGTCGGCTCCGCTGCTACGGCATGAGCGGTCGGTAACGCCATTACCATACACGCCAGCAGCAATGCCACCCACTTTTTCACATTCTTTTTCATAGTTTCCTCCATTTCTGTACAATACTGTACCATATGATGATTTTGGGGCAAAATGACTGCCCATGTGCCTACGAATTGTTACACATTTCATCCTCCCTCGATTCTATGATATCAAGAAACCATTTATAAATGTCTTCATAAACCGTTTCCCTGTCCAGCTCGTTTAAAATTTCATGGCGGTCTGTGGGATACAGTTTTATTGCGATATCTGTAATTCCCGCCCGTTTGTATGTCTCATATGCCGTCTTCACGCCTGCGCCGTAATTCCCCACCGGATCATCCTCGCCGGACACGAAAAACAACGGAAGATTTTTCGGAATCGCGTCAATATGCTTCGGCTTATTAATGTAATGTATGGTATCAAACAGATTGTAAAAACCATTGAGCGTAAACTGGAACGAACAGCGCGGATCTTTTGCATAGGCGTCCGCGATCTCCTTATCTTTCGTCAGCCAGGAACCGGAATCCTCTTCTGCAAATTTCTTATTGTTCCCTGCAAATACCTGTTTATCCACAAATTTGCTGCGGTAATTCCAGCCGCGAAACAATGCGACAATGTTACAGATCGCTTTGCCCATCATCACCGTTTTACTCGTCTGTGTGCCGGTTCCCATAATTATGGCGCCGGACAACCCTTCTCCATATTGGGATAAATACTTGCGCAGAAGAAACGAGCCCATGCTATGTCCCAGCATAAAATAAGGCAGCCTGGGATATTCCGACTGAATTTTCACACGAAGTTTCTGCAAATCCTCCACTACGAGATCACTGCCATTCTCCGGCGCAAAATAGCCCCACAAATCCTGTGAAGTCACCGACTCCCCATGTCCGAGATGGTCGTTGCCGACAACCAGAAATCCTCTCTCTGTCAAATAAGCTGCAAACGCCTCGTAGCGTTCCACATATTCTATCATACCATGGCTGATTTGTAAAACACCGTGGATATTTCCCTGATTTGGCTCCCACCTTACCGCATGGATCTGCGTCTTGCCATCTGCGGATAAAAATCCGAATACGCTTTTCTTCATTCCATCACCCCTGTATATTTTTTATCATGGTCTTCGCCTGCTGCGATGTCTGGCGCAATTCATCAAAGGATTCTCTCTGTTGCATGAAATCCTGATTCGCCTTCTCTGCTTTTTCTGAAATATCCTCGCAGCACGCCTTCATTTTTTCATCTTCAAATATTTTTTCCATTTCGTCCTGAAGCTCTGCAAGCGGAAATTTTAACATTTCTTCTCCGACAAACATACATGCTTTTCTTGCACTCAGCAATCCGGCATACTGCTGTTTCACGCGTTCCTCCGCTTTCTCAATCTCCCCCTTTGATTTCTGCCACTTCATTCCTACAAGCTGCATCTGCTGCGCCAGGGTTGATGTAGCCTGCTGGTACTTTCCGGATAATTCACGAACTTCCTCTGCTGCCTCCACGAATTTCTTGCCGCCTTCCCCCATTCTGCCCGCCTCAACGGCTGCGTTCAGGGAAATCACGCCCATTTGCTTTCCAAGCTCTACCACGTCATCCAGCATGTTACGCATCTCTTCCATTCCATGGCTCAACTCCGCAGTAATGGGTGCGATAACCTTCATCAAATCAATCGGCTCTTTGTCCTCCTGCCCTGCCTCACTCCAGGATTCCCGCTGCTCCGTCCGAAGCTTCTCCTGCCTGCCGGCAATTTCTTCCACCTGCTGCAATAACTTTTGATTGCGCTCCCCCTGTTTCTCAGATTCACTGGAAACGGCGCCAACCGCGGACAACACCTGTTTCAGCTGGCGATCCAGCCCCCGCTGCTGCCGTTCCATTTCTGAAATCTTCTGCTCCGCATTGATCCATATCAGGCTCATCTCGCCCAGCATATGCTCTGTCTGCGCTAACGCGGCCTGACATGATGCAAGCTCCTGCTCCTTTTCTTTTATTTCCTGTTTTCGATTTGCTATTCCAAACATGGCTTTTCCCTCTCTTATTTCACTATAACGATTGTCAGCAATAATTTTTCACAACAATCTGAATATTTTCTCTTCCATTGTACGAATTAATTTCCGGATAATATACAAAAGAAACGGTTATCCCGCTGCGCTCACCTTCCATCGCCTGCATAAGCGCATGTTTTCCATACTTCTCTTCCAGGAAATCCAGAAAAACCTCCGTCTCTCCAAAATAAACTGCCGGAATAACCTGCGAACCTGCACCCTTCACCTGCATTTTACATACATTCCGGTTCTTTCCCAGAATCCGCATGGACAAAATCTCTATCTCCTTATCGGCAAACACCGGTTTCTCGTTAGACTTTCCAAAAGGCTCAAGGATATTCAATTCCTCAATCAGCTCTTTGGATATGTAGGCAAGCGGCATGGGGACGTCTATGACAATTTTCCCCCGCAAATCCTCCTCTGTCAATGAAGTATTTTCATTTAGCGCCCGGCGAAACGTTTCCACATGCTCCTGCGGCAGCGACAACCCCGCTGCCATCGGATGTCCGCCGTATTTGGTAAACAGTTCCCGACACTTTGTCATTTCCTCATACATGGAATATTCTTCAATGGAACGCCCGGAGCCTTTCACGCCGTCCTCGCTGTCTGTCAGCACGAACACCGGACGGTTATATTTCTCGCGAATCCGCCCCGCAATAATCCCTGCAAGGCTTTCATGGCAATCCGGCAGATAGAGAACCAGTACCTTATCCGTTTCCTCCATCTGCTCCACCAGCCAGGTTGCCTGCTGCACGCCCTGCTCTGTCAGCTCTTTGCGGCTGGCATTCAGGTCGTAAAGGTCGCCTGCATATTCCGCTGCCCGCTGCTCGTCTTCTGCCAGCAGCATTTCAAGCGCACGCTTTGCCGTATCCAGGCGCCCGCTGGCATTCAGGCAGGGCCCGAGCACAAATCCAATATGATACGCCTTTATCGTGCCCGGTGGAATCTGATTCCTGGCCGCCAGCGCACGCATTCCATAATTCTTTGTGTGGTTCAGGGCTTTGAGCCCTTCCTTTACCAGAATCCGGTTCTCCCCCTGCAAATCCATTACGTCGCCAACCGTGGCAAACGCCACATTTTCCAGATAAACAAACGCATCCTCTGCAGGAAATCCCAGATTCCGGTATAGAACCTGTATCAGCTTAAAAGCAACCGCCGCTCCGCAAAGTTTTTTAAACGGATAGGGACAATCCGGCTGTTTGGGGTTTACCACGGCGTCTGCCGGCGGTACCCGGTAAATTCTTTTGCCGGCTTCCTCCTCATAGGGCACCTCATGGTGATCTGTGATAATGACTGTCATGCCAAGCTCTTTTGCCAGAGCAATCTCCTGATATGCCGCAATTCCATTGTCACAGGTCAACAGCGTATCCATTCCATCCCCTTTTGCCTGTCGAACCAGCCGTTCATTCACGCCGTAACCGTCCGCAATTCTGTCCGGAATCACATAATCCACATTTGCCTTGCAGCGGCTCAGGGCGGAATACAGAAGGTAAACCGACTGTATACCATCAATATCGTAATCACCCAATATCCGAATTCTTTTCTTTTCTTTTATCTTCTGCTGTAACAATTCCGCTGCCGCTTTGATATCCTTCATCTGCGCAGGATCGTGCAAATCTTCCTTCGTGCCGTGAAGGTATCTGTCTATGTCCTCATCCCCCACAACCTCACGGTTACGGATGATTCTGGCGGTTACCTGGTCAATGCCAAACCGTTTGGCTATACCCGTAAAATCCGCCCGTTTGGCAGCGATTACCCATTTCTTCTGCACCTTTCGTCCCTCCCTGAAAGCATCATAGCAAAATATGATGACTTTTTCAAGAAATTATGCTAAAATGCCGTTAGTGATGAACGCACATATAAATTTCAGGAAAGAGAGTTTGCGAACCATGAACCCTTTATCATTAGTTGAAACATTAAAAAACCATACCGTTTATATACAGACACACAATTTTCCCGACCCGGACGCCATTGCCAGCGCTTTCGGCCTTCAGAATTTCCTGTCATGCCATGGAATCCCCTCCACGCTTTGCTACGATGGAAAAATTGACCGCTTAAGCGTGAAAAAAATGCTGGAAAGTTTTGACATCATAATGTATTCCAAAAACGACGTCCCGGATATGACGGAAAATGATTATATCGTACTCGTGGATTCACAGAAAAAAAACAGCAATGTCACGGATTTAATCGGAGATGAGGTGGCATGCATTGACCATCATCCCATCTTCTTTCCCTACCAGTACCTCTATCAGGACATACGCCCGGTAGGCTCCTGCGCCTGTCTTATCGCTTCTTATTTCCAGAGCACAGGCACGCCCATTGAGCCAAAGTGCGCGGCTGCGCTCGCCTACGGCATCAAAATGGACACGGCTGATTTTACCCGCGGATGCACTGCTTTAGATACGGAAATGTTCTCTTACCTGTTTGAACATGCCGATTGGAACCTGGTCTCGGGAATGTACCACAATACCATGGAATTTGACGACCTCCAGGCATATGGAGCCGCCATACAGAATATACAGATTTTTGACCGGACAGGCTTTGCCTATATCCCGTTCAACTGTGCGCCCGCATTGATTGCCATTATCTCAGATTTCATTCTTTCCCTGGACGTTGTGGACGTCGCTGTCATCTATGCATTGCAGACAGACGGCATACGTTTTTCCATCCGCAGTGAGGTAAAGGGCATACATGCCGGCAACCTTGTCTCCCGTGTGCTGCATCCATACGGCGATGGCGGCGGACATCCTTCCATGGCGGGCGGCATGATCCCATCCGGCAACCTGCCCTTGCTGGGCGAGGACATCCACACCACCATCCAGGACTCTTTCATGGAAGTCATTACCGATATGGAACGCCAGTCCGCAACAAAATAGACGCCGGAGCGGGACATTTTCTTCCGTCCGGTTCCGACGCCTTCGTTATTATAATTCACAATTGTTGACCGTTCTCGGGAATGGAACCACATCACGGATGTTTGTCATTCCGGTCAGATACATCACGCACCGCTCAAAGCCAAGCCCAAAACCGGCATGTCTTGCCGTGCCGTATTTACGCAAATCAAGATAGAAATCATAATCCTCTTTGTTCAGCCCCAGTTCCTCCATCCTCTGGCACAGCTTGTCGTAATCATCCTCCCTCTGGCTGCCCCCGATAATCTCGCCGATCCCCGGCACCAGACAGTCTACCGCAGCAACGGTCTTTCCATCCGGGTTCAGCTTCATATAAAATGCTTTGATTTCCTTCGGATAATCTGTTACAAACACCGGACGCTTAAACACTTCCTCAGTCAGATAGCGCTCATGCTCCGTCTGCAAATCCGCCCCCCAGGACACCTTGTATTCAAACTTATCGTTATTCTTCTGAAGGATATCAATTGCCTCGGTATAAGTCACATGCGCAAAATCAGATTCTGCCACACCTTTAAGCCTCTCCAAAAGTCCTTTGTCCACAAAATTATTGAAAAACTGCATCTCCTCCGGCGCATGTTCCAGCACGTAATTGATGATATATTTCAACATGCCCTCCGCCAGCATCATGTCATCCTTCAAATCCGCAAACGCAATCTCCGGTTCAATCATCCAGAATTCCGCCGCATGTCTGGTGGTATTGGAATTCTCAGCGCGGAAAGTCGGGCCGAACGTATAAATATTCTTAAACGCCATCGCGTACGTCTCGCCGTTCAACTGTCCGCTCACCGTCAGGTTGGTGGGCTTGTTAAAGAAATCCTGTGAAAAGTCCACCGCGCCGTCCTCATCCTTTGGAATATTGTTCAAATCGAGCGTCGTCACCTGAAACATCTCCCCAGCGCCCTCGCAGTCACTGCCGGTAATAATCGGCGTGTGTACATAGACAAAATCCCTTTCCTGGAAAAATTTATGAATGGCATAGGCAATCAGGGAACGCACACGGAATACTGCCTCAAACGTATTGGTACGCGGACGCAGATGTGAAATCGTCCGCAGATATTCAAAGCTGTGCCGTTTCTTCTGCAAGGGATAATCCGGCATCGATTTCCCTTCAATCACAACCTCGTCCGCCTGGATTTCAAAGGGCTGCTTTGCCTGAGGCGTCGCCACCAGTTTCCCGGTCACGATAATGGCTGCTCCCACATTGAGCTTATCCACCTCGGCAAAATTAGGTAATTTATCATGGTATACCACCTGCAGCGGTTCAAAAAATGTTCCGTCATTTACCACAATAAATCCAAAATTTTTAGAACCGCGGATGCTCCTCACCCATCCGCCAACGCTCACTTCCTTATCAAGATACTCTTCTTTTTTGCGATATAGATCTCTGATATTTGTCAATTCCATAACCTCTCTCCTTATCTTTTACTCCACAGCGCTATCTACATCCGTTCCAGCTGCATTGTTGCTGTCATAGGTAATCTTAGCATTCTCGATGAGATAATTCAATGTCTTATCGCTGATGTATGCATTTTTGACATAATCTTCACCATACTGCTTAATCAATGCGTCTTCGTTCTCATATCCGAAATCTGCCACCACATCTTTCATATAAGCAGTATATCCTTCCTCGTCCGCCTCAATCTTCTCTTTCTTCGCAATAGCCTCCAGGATAAGCTGGTTCGTCAGGCTCTCCTGAATATACTGTTGCACCTGGTCATTGAACTGCTCCTCGGTCATGCCCATGCTGCCCAGGTAATCTGCCAGCTCCATATTGTAACTGCTCTTTAAATTCTGCACATACTGATCCTTATACTCCTGAATCCGCTGATCCAGCAGGCCGTCCGGCATTGTCACCGTACAGCTCTTGTGAAGCTCTTCAAAAATCGCGTTCTCAGTATCCGTCTGCTTATTCGTCTCGTTGTTGCTCTCCAGCTGCTTTCTGGTTCCTTCAATCATCTCATTGACGGTCTTATAACCATCATTGACAAAATTACTCGCCACAAATTCATCCGTCACAGTGTCATACGTCATATACACTTCATTGACAATCTTGTTAATCTTAACATTAAACACGACTGCCTGTCCTGCCAGTTCTGCATTGCCATAATCTTCCGGGAATGTCAGATCCAGTTTCACGTCCTCGCCGACCTTCTTGCCAATCAGCCCGTCTTCAAATCCGTCAATAAAGCTGTTGGAGCCAATCTCCAGATTCGAGCCCTGCGCCGTTCCACCTTCAAATGCCACGCCGTCCTTGAGGCCTTCATAGTCAATATTGACAACGTCGCCCTCCTCTACCGTGGTCTTGTCCGTATCCTCGTAGGACGGATAGGACGCCAACGTGCTCTCAATCGTACTTTTGACGCTTTCATCCGTAACCTCATAACTGCCAAGCGAAACCTTAATTCCCATGTAATCTCCAAGTTTCACACATTCCTCTACATCATATGATATTGCACCTTCCTGACCACCAGAGGCGTCGGCGCTATCAGTCCCTTCACTGGTGTTTTCTGTTCCTTCGCTGTTATCTTTTTTCTCGCCGCAGCCGCTAATCAGAGAAATTGCACATACTACAGCCAATAATACTGCCATTTTTTTCTTCATATAATTATTTCCCTTTCTTTCAGAATATTACGTTGCCTTTCTAACAATAATTAAGAATATCACATTTTTGTCCAATTGGAAAGGGCTGAGGCATACAAATCACAAATAAATCACAATCAGTTGCAGTCCCATGCCCGGATATGATATACTTCTTTAAAAGCGAAAGGAACTCTATCCATTATGAATACAGAGCATCTGTCCCTGCTGACCGATTTATATGAATTGACGATGATGCAGGGATATTTTAAGACAGGCAATCACAGCGTCGTAGTATTTGACGCCTTCTACCGCACCAACCCGGATAACGGCGGTTATGCCATCTGTGCAGGACTTGCGCAGATTATCGACTATATAAAGCATTTGAAATTCAATGATTCCGATATCTCATATCTGAAATCACTGGGGATTTTTGAAGACGACTTTTTAGAATATTTAAGGACGTTCCAATTCTCCGGTGACATCTATGCAATCCCGGAAGGCACGGTAATCTTTCCCAGAGAACCCCTGATAAAGGTCATCGCCCCCATTATGGAGGCGCAGCTTGTGGAGACCGCTATTTTAAATATTTTAAACCACCAGTGCCTGATTGCCACCAAGGCTGCGCGCGTCTGCTATGCTGCCGGAAGTGACGGCGTCATGGAATTCGGACTGCGCCGCGCACAGGGACCGGACGCTGGAATCTACGGCGCCAGGGCCGCTGTCATCGGCGGATGCTGCGGTACCTCAAACGTCCTCTGCGGCAAGCTGTTTGACGTGCCGGTAAAAGGCACGCACGCCCACAGCTGGATTATGAGTTTTGCAGATGAATATACTGCATTTAAGGCTTACGCAAGCTACTACCCTTCTGCGTGCATCCTGCTTGTGGACACCTACGACACCTTAAAATCCGGTGTTCCAAATGCAATCCGGGTTTTTAAAGAAATGCGCGCACAGAACATTCCTCTCACAAACTATGGAATCCGCATGGACAGCGGCGACCTTGCATATCTCTCCAAACAGGCGCGGAAAATGCTGGATGAGGCCGGTTTTACCGACGCTGTCATTTCCGCATCCAATGATTTGGACGAGTACCTGATCGAAAACCTCAAAGCACAGGGCGCCATGATTACTTCCTGGGGCGTCGGAACCAATCTGATTACATCCAAAAACACCCCCGCGTTCGGAGGCGTATACAAACTTGCAGCCGTCAAAAATGAACAGGGCGAATTTGTTCCCAAAATTAAGCTGTCGGAAAATTCTGAGAAAGTGACAAATCCAGGCAACAAGACGATCTACCGCATATATGAAAAAAGCTCAGGCAAAATCAAGGCAGACCTGATCTGCCTGGAAGGTGAGACCTTTGACTGCGAGAAAAATCTGCGCATTTTCGACTCATTGGAAACATGGAAATATACGAATCTTGCAGGCGGTACTTACACGATGCGCCGCCTTCCGGTACAGGTTTTTGACAAGGGACAGTGCGTCTATGAATCTCCCGACGTCATGGAGATCCAAAAATACTGCGAGCAGGAAAAGGCTACGCTTTGGAATGAGACAAAACGCTTTGCCAACCCCAGCAAGGTATATGTAGATTTATCAGACAGCCTGTTTGAGATGAAACGCAATATTTTAAGAGAACATTCCGCAGAACATCATCAGGCCTGAGTATTCAGGCGCAGACACTTTAACCGTGAACTCAAATGACACCATGCTGCCACAAGAGCGCTGACAATCAGCACCATATAGAAATTCAATCCACGCGTAACGCACATGGACGCTGTCAGGCTCGCCCCGGTAAACACCTGGGAAAACGCCGTCTTGTACATCATCTCCGTGATTCCCTGCGCACCGGGCAACGGCAGCATGTCAACCGCAATATAGATGGCAGCCTGCAGGCTCATCACCGTAAGCGCGTCGGTCCCCTCAAGACCGAGTCCCCGATAAATCAGCCAGGTCAGGAAGAATACACTGCAGCGCTGTACCACTGTAAATGCAATCACGGCATAAATCTTGCTCTTATTTTTGAGGAAAAACAGGACTGCCTCGTGATACTGGTCTGCCATCTCAATCAGTTTCTTTGTCCGCTCACCGGAATTTTTCAGAATCCGCAGTTTCTTTAACAGTTTCTCCCCTCCTACGACAAGCCCCTTAAAGCACCGGGGGCTGACCATGATAAAGAGAAGAACTACCACCAGCAGCGTATTCAAAAACAATCCCAGATAATAGAGATACAAATATCCTTTCAGATAATCCTTCAACGGTCCATAATAAAAGATCAAAATTCCGATTCCCATCACGACCAACACAAACTTATAGATGACCGCAACCGTCATCAGCACGACCGAGCTGTCCGAAACCTTATGGCCTTCTTTCTGCATATAATAAAGCTGCATAGGCTGTCCGCCGGTAGCCGAGGGTGTGATGCCGGAAAAGAAAAATCCCACAAAAGAGTATTTCACACAGGTGGCTGCGCTCGTCCTGTAATTAAGGGCACGCAACAGGTAGCAAATCATGAACCCTTCCGCAGACACGAAGAAAAATGCCGTTGCCGCGGCCGCACATAAATAGATTGGATGCAGCGTTCTTACGGTCCCTAACACTTCCTCCATATCATTTCCCTTGAAAATAACATAAAATGTCAATCCTGCCAGCAGGATAAAAATAATTGCGCTAATTAAATTCTTACGATTCATAAGTAAACTCCATTCACTGCATAAGATAATTTCCGCCACATCTGACGAAACATATTTCTTCGTTTTACCGGATAGCAGCCATTCAGCCTGTTAAATGTCTGCAACGTCCCCTCATAAACCATTTTTGTCTGCTCCAGCTCAAAAAAATCTCTCGGCGTTACCAGTGAGAAATGCTTGTCAAAAAGCGCAATCCCATTCTCCTGTAAAATATTTGCCGTAAACGACGAGCAGGTATAATGGTTCTTCTGGTAAAACGGTATATTCAATAATATCATGGGAAGCCCTAAGATACAATAATGATATTGAAATCTTTTTTCATAACATTCCTTAAGCTGCCTAGCAATCCCCATTTTCTGTTCTTTCGTGCATTCCAGGGCGAGAACCTTATACTGTGCCGTCGGGAACTGCCTTTCAATCTTTTCCGTATCCTCTTTTTCAAATCCGGCAAATATGGGAATCGCCGGATTTCTCCTGCCCACGCTGTACGCCTCTTGCAACTCCTCATCGAGGGAAAGCACCACATGTATGTAATTGATCCCGGTTACCCGGCGGATAAGGGATGCAAAAATTCCCGGTGTGTCCACCAAAGCCAAATATATATTTTCCATTCTGTCCTTCTCTCCTGTCTTTCTTTTGTCCCCTGCAAGCCGGTCTCCTGCCCCTTTCGCTAACCGCACTCCTTATTCCTTAATAAACTGCTTTAATTAAACTGGTACAGCCTTCTTGCCATGCGGTAGCCAGCAAGCGTAAAGACGTCTCCCAGCCGTCCCGGCAAATATGTAAAGCCGCTGATTGTCCGCCATTTCAATGACAGGTACAGTTTCTGGTCATGGTATTTGACAAAATTCCAGAGCATTTCCCGCTTTTTCAATGCCTCCGGCGTTCCAATCAACAACAGGTGGATGGACGATATCGCCATCATGATGGATATGTTTCGAATCAGATAATTCGTAAGTTTCGGATTTCCCTCATTCAATTTCTCCAAATCCGCGCAGGTCGAGACGATCTTCGTCACTCGTATCTGCTGGTCGATGCGGTTCATCAACACCTTCTCATTGACCGACTGGTCTTCCCTTCCCAGGAAATAATGGTACAAATCCAGATTCAGGTAGCAAAGCGTCTTTACATAAGGCAGCGGCTGGCAGGAAAAAATATTGTCTACGTAAAAAGTGTGTTTCGGCAGTTTCACTCCCGATTCACGCAGCACCTGCGTACGGTAAAACAGGGAATGCATAATCAGATACTGCGACGGATGGAAATGACGGACCGCATTCCAGCCACAGACCTCATTTTCCTTCAGTATGTTTTTGTAGCTCATCCGTTTCTTTCTATTCTCATTGGCATGGTCGTACAGATAGTTGCAGATGATCAAATCCACCGTGACATCCTTCTTCTCCCATTCCTGTATTTTCTTTAAGAGCTTTTGCAGCTCCTTTTCATCCAGCCAGTCGTCCGAGTCCACGACCTTAAAATATTTCCCGGTCGCCAGTGCGAGCCCGGCATTGACGCCTGCCCCATGTCCGCCGTTCTCCTGATGAACAACCCGTACAATCTCCGGATAATTTCTTGCATAATTATCTGCAATTTCCCCTGTCCGATCCGTAGATCCATCATCTACGATAATGATTTCCGCCCGCTCGTCTGCTGACAGCAACGTATCAATACAACGCTCCATATAATCTTCGGAGTTATAGCAGGGCACTGTAAATGTAATATCTTTCATACGTTTCCTCTCCTGTTAATTTGTTGTCCTATTTTATTTAACGAAAATATTCTTGCGTTTTCTTCATAAATTTTCTTAAGATTTCATTAATAGTGTAATTTTTTCTATTTCGAGTACAGTCTACCTCATATTTCTTAAGACTGCCCTGTGTTTACCTTACAATAATCTTACAAAATCGTAATGTGAAATACTATAGGAAATATATAACAGAAACGCCCCCGGAAGACTATACTTCCGAGGGTGTATTTTGAGGAGTATTTTTAAATCTTTTAATTTCTGGAGAGTTTTCCACTCAAAGCAGCAGACAGGCATCCCTGCGCCAGATAATACAACAACCAGTTCGCCGACTGAAGCTCCTTGGGAATTCCAATTCCAAAAAGCCAGAAAAGCAGCAGGTTGTCCGAAATCAAAAACAGGACGCTGCCTATCATGATCAGGCATACGCCCCTCTCTTTTCCCAGCCTGCATTTCCAGAGGGACAATGCCTTAATCACCATAAACGATATGATTGCCGCATATCCGACAAGAACGGGAAAGAGCCCCTTAAATTCGAAATTTCCAAAGCACAGTATCAATACCTCCACTGCAAATATCAGGAGCATCCCCAATAAATCCCCTTTTGCGACGGAGGAAATTCTGCTGAATGAAACTGCAAACATTATATGCGCAAAAGCAAAGCTGGCAACGCCAAGAACGAATAAAATCCCTTCCTCTTTATCAAGGGCAAGAAATACATCCCCCGCCATGGAACAAACCAGGGCAGCCAGCATTGTCCCGGAAATTTTTCGATTTTGTTTCGTTCTTATGTATCCACAAATACCGGCAAGGACGAAAAAAAAGCTGGAAAGGCATTTTAAATAAATGACCCATCCGCTAAAATCCCCCTGAAATGCAAAAATCAATCCTCCCATTGAAAACAACATCAAAACCTCAAATATAAGATACATCCCATGCCCTCCTTCGCTTTACTGCTCCATTTTGCTCAGTTCCAACAACTCTTTGGCAATTTGCGCTACCTGCGAAAAAGTTTCTTCCGTCATGCCTGTGATCCGGCTTTGATTGTCCGCCTTTTCCACAATGGAATTTGCACGAACCTGCGAATTATTCACAAGTTCCTCCATCTGTTCCGACATTTCCCGCACATCCTGGCTGCACTGTTTCGTCTGATTGCAATCCCTTGCAATCTGCTCTATCCTTGTCCTGGAATCCGCCTGCAGCCGCCCCAGATTCAAAGCCTCCTGCCTTGCATTGGAAATCTGCGCAATCCCTGCGTCCACGGAAGACAGGTTCTGCTCATTCGAGCTCTTAACATCTTTTAGCATGTCAAATATTTTAGAAACCATCGAAGTGATGGAGCTGTTCGACTGTTTGGAGCGTTCGGCAAGGGAACGAACCTCATCTGCTACAACCGCAAAGCCTTTGCCCTGCTCGCCGGCGCGCGATGCCTCAATGGATGCGTTGAGCGCGAGGAGATTCGTCTGTCCGGTAATTTCTGATATCTCATCTGTAAAACCGGATATTTCCATAATGCTCGTTTCCAGGTTATGGATGGCCTCTTCCGTCACATTGGCCTTCTGTCCAATTACTTTCATGTCTTCCACTGCATGATCCATAACATCCACATAGCGCTCCATATGCTGGCAGATTTGATCCGATATTTCCAGTACATTTTTTGTGCTTTCATCAATTGACCCGGAAACCCGCACCATCTCCGAAACAGAATCATTCATTGAACTGACATGGGAAAGGCTTTTCATGCAATCCGCAGAGGTATCCTGCGCCGAAGACACAATCGTCTCATTGGTCAACTTCGACTCCTGCACATTCTCCGCCAGAATATCCACCATCGCTACCAGTTTCGTGGAAACATCCTCACATTTAGACACCACTTCCGCTACCTGCTCCGTACTGTGCAGATTTTCCAGCAGTTTCCTGGATGCGCCTGCGATATTGACAAAAACCACGCTCATAAGTATCTGCTCTATGGTAAATCCCACGGAACGCGTGAGAAACCATTCCATATTTGTCGGGTATTCAATCTGCTGAACATTCTGCGAACGCAGAAAAAGAGATGCTATCAGACAAAAATAACTGATAACAGAAATTTGCTTTGTAAACTTTGTATCAAAAAACATGCAGCTGAGAAGCATTGCAAGCCCATAAGTCATGTAAATTCCAACTGCTGAATTGCCGCCCAGAAGCATAACGACCAATGCAACAGATACGACACTGATATATTTCATAATCCGTACGGACATTCCAATCTTTTGAAGAACCCCGGGGCCAAGCGTACAGATACATCCAAGTGCGGAAAGCACTGCCAGATCATTATATTTAATTTGAAAGATTCCTGCCGCCGTTGCCAAAAACAAGACTGGAAAGACCAAGGTCATATAACGCAGAACCCTCGTTAATCTCTTGCATACTTTTGCATCATTCTGCTCAAAAAAATCCGCCTGTGCGCTCGCATTTGTTTCCATAATTCATATTTCCTCCGTTGTTTATTTCACGTATCATAATATGAATTATATCTGGAAACAATATTTGCGGCACAATCCGCAGTTTTGACAGTATAATTTGCTACTTTCCACAGGCTGTTTTCTGCCAAGGGCTCTGCCAAAAGGGGCTGTCGCACGAAGAAATTTCTGTATAGATATACTTGTTCAAAAGGCGCTCATTGCTACGCAATGAGTGCACTTTGCACATAAAAGCGCTATGGAAAGCTAGCTTTCCAGACGCTTTTTGTGTAAGGTGTCTTTGCTGCCTTTGGCAGCAAGACCTTTTGAACTTCATCATGCCACTAACTTTCCTTCGTGCGACAGCCCCTTTTGGCACATAGATTCAGATTACATGTAAACAGTAATTACAATTTAGTAATTACCGCTACTGCACAGGGCATTCTGCCTTCCACAATATCAAATGCAACATTTTCATACCCTGCATCTTTAAAGAATTCCTGATATGAATTCATGTCAAATTGCCTCTTAAAATCTACCCCGACAAGCCCTAACAGACGCACCGCCTTTTTATTTACTCCTTTGGACGCATTAATATACGTCGGGATGATAATCTTACCACCCGGCTTGCATACTCTTTCCAGCTCTTTGATTGCAGCAAATGGTTCTTCCAGCAAATGTATCACATTCCCCGCTACTACCTTATCAAATCTGTTGTCACGGCACTTTAAATGCGTTATATCCGCACGCCTTATTCTTATATTGTGAAATTTACGGCACTTCCTTGACGCCTGTTTCAACATTCCTATGGAAAAATCTGTCGCAAATAAATGTTTGCACGCAGGCGCAAGATATCTGCTGATAGCTCCCGTACCACAGGCGCACTCCAGCACGATATCATCTTGTTCTATTTCTTTCACTATTCTTACCCCAAGGCCACGATATACTTTGCCATTATACATCATTTCCGCAAGGTCATAAATCCCAGATACTTTATCCCAAAACATATTTT
>CAJUOE010000182.1 GCA_910587895.1 uncultured Lachnospiraceae bacterium | reverse complement strand
TGATTTCATAATGCAGATGGAAAATGGCTACCAGACAGAGGTAAACGAACGGGGAAGCCGTTTGTCTGTTGGGCAGAGACAGTTGATTTCCTTTGCCAGGGCTCTTTTGGCAGACCCTGCAATCCTGGTGCTGGATGAGGCGACTTCAAGCATAGATACGGAAACGGAACTTGTACTGCAGGAAGGACTTGACCATCTTTTGGAAGGCAGGACTTCATTTATTATTGCCCATAGGCTATCAACAATCCAAAATGCAGACTGCATAATGTATATTAGTGATGGCGGAATAGCAGAAATGGGGACACATGAAGAACTTATAGAGAAAAAAGGAAAGTATTTCGAACTTTGTATGGCGAAATAAAGGTTGTTTCTGGCTGAAAGATTTGTTATGATAATAAAGCGAAAAGTTTTTGTAGCATATGCAAAAACCACAATGAGGAAGGAGTTGCTAAGAATAGTAACTTTGGATAGTGGTTTTGAGGGCAGCATGGGAACGAGGTAATTATGTATACATTTGAGAGCAGGGTAAGGTATAGTGAAATTGCAGAGGATGGGCTTCTTGCCCTCCCTGCAGTAATTGATTATATGCAGGACTGTACAAACTTCCAGTCAGAGGATTTGGGCGCTGGCCTGGGATATCACAAAGAACGTGGATTGATGTGGGTGTTAAATTCTTGGCAGGTGGTGATGGAACGGTATCCAGCTATGGGGGAAAAATATACCGGGGAGAGATGTATTATGCGAATTTGAACCCCGTGGTAGGTTCAGAGCAGGGCGGCTACCGCCCTGTCCTCATTATCCAGAACAATATCGGGAATCTCCACAGCCCTACCGTAATTGTGGCGGCAATGTCAGGGAAGATCAGCGAAAAGCCCGATTTGCCGACACACCATAAGGTAAAGCCATATGCAGGGCTGAAAGAAGAATCCCTTGTGCTTCTGGAGCAGATACGGACGATAGACAAAAAGCGTTTGCAGGAATATATAGGGCGGCTGAACCGGGCGGATATGGAGCAGGTAGACCGCTGCCTTGCATTGAGCCTTGAGCTGTATACCAGCGGCGCAGCCGGACAGCGGCCTTAAAAGGCAGAGGGGCGGCAGGGTATGCCTGCCCCGTGCTACATAGGAAGGGAAAGGAGGCATATTATGCGGCCAGCAGAACAGCAGGTGATAGAGAAAGAAGTAAACGGGTGCCAGATAACTTTGTCTTTTTCGGCAAGTCCGGTAAACGGGGTGATTGAAAAGATACAGTCCATTTTATCCAACGCATATGATGAGAGGGTGCAGAATGACCTGACGGGCATTGTCGGCGCGGGGGTTCCTTGCAGGTGACAAGCCCAGCGGATGACACTATAAATTTTGAAATCGCACATTTGCGGCAGAAAGAGTTCCTTCCTATAATAATGGCAGGCAAGGATAGCCATGAAACGAACCTTGAAAAATTCATATAGTGCATCCCGTAGAAATCAATTACGGGAGGATATAGCCAATGAAAAGAGTTTACACTTTATACCGGGTTTCCACCAAAAAACAGGTAAACGTCAGCGAGAACCACGACAACGACATCCCCATGCAGAGGGGAGCCTGCAAGGAGTTTGTAAAATATCGGCAGGATTGGGAAATCGTGAAGGAATACGAGGAAAAAGGCGTTTCCGGGTTTAAGGTTTCCGCCAAGAACCGTGACGCAATCCTTGACTTGCAGGAGGCGGCATTGAATAAGGAATTTGATGTGCTGCTTGTATTCATGTTTGACCGTATCGGGCGCATTGACGATGAAACGCCGTTCATTGTGGAATGGTTTGTCAAGACGGCGGGCGTGGAAGTATGGAGCGTCAAAGAGGGCGAGCAGAGGTTTGAAACGCACGTTGACAAGCTGACAAATTATATCCGGTTCTGGCAGGCGTCCGGCGAGAGCGAAAAGACTTCCATCCGAATCAAGACCAGAATCCAGCAGTTGAAATTAGACGGACTATATACGGGCGGTGCGCTGCCTTATGGATACCGGATTGTTCCGAGCGGGACAAAGAACCGGAAAGGGCAGGAGCTGAAGAAATATGAAATCGACCTTGAACAGTATGTGGTGTACCGGAAGATTGTGGAAAAGACAATCAACAACGGCACAGGAAGTTACGTCATGGCGCATTTCCTGAACGACCAGGGATATAAGACGGCCAACGGGAAGAAATTCACCAGCAAGTCGATTCTGCGGATACTGTCAGCGTCGCTTCCGAGGGGCTGTACCAGCGAGGGCGAAACGTCTGAAGCGTTGCAGAGGTTAAGGATAATCAGTGACGAAGAAGCGGCAAGGATTGACGAGATTTTAAAACAGCGGGCGCAGGTGGATGAAGAAAAACGCCAGCTTGCCTTACGGACAAAGGGCGAGGCAATGTTATCCGGCAATATCTTCTGCCAGCATTGCGGCGGGAGGATAACGACCACCCACCATAAAGACCATTATTTCCGCAAAGACGGGAGCGAATACCTGAAAGACGTGTTGAAATACCGCTGTTACCACAAGGCGAACAAACTTTGCGAGTGCGGGGGGCAGACAAATTATATTGCCGCAAAGGTAGATGAAGCAGTCTGCCGGATCATGCGTCAGGTGTTCGAGGGCATGGACGGTGCGCCGGAGGAAGAAAAGTACAAGGAAATCCTGAAAAAACAGCAGGCGGCGCATAACGCCAGCAGACGGAAAACAGCCTTTGAACTGGATAAGGATAAAAAGCAGTTGGAAGTCTTGCAGCGTGAGATTGGGAAAACCCTGTTAGGGGAAAGCCTTTATTCGCCGGAAGATTTGAAAGAAGCAATCTCCGTGGTAAAAGCAAGAATCGCAGACAGCGAGGAACGTCTGGAAAAACTGGACAGTGACATGAACCAGAAAAAAGAAATGGTAGAAGCCATCCTGCCAGCCTACCGCCGCTTTAAGAGCTGGGCGGAGGAATTTGACACGGCGGACTTAGACCAGAAGAAAATGATTGCCTGCCAGTTGTTCGATAAGATTGAGCTGGGGAAGGATTATAACATCATCATGCACATGAATGTTACCTACCAGCAGTTCTGCTCCGAGTGGAAATCGAAAAACAGCAATCAGGTTACAGCTTGATGATGATATAAATGTGTGCTTTTCATTGAGCCGGGCATTATGCTTATATCCTGTCGTTATATACAAATTAAGGGCGAGAATGAAAAGCACAGTACACGAATTTTGAATTTTGTAAATTTTTTCTAAAATTCAAAAAAATGCTTGCAAAAGCAACGGAAATATGATAATATATCTAAGTCGTGTGAACGACATACGATTGAAATATTACTCTCACTCTTATCGGTGTGCGACCGCACCCGTTGGTAGAGCACGCGGCTGTTAACCGCGGGGTTGTTGGTTCGAGCCCAACTCGGGGAGTTTGGAAAGACCCGTAAACAGCAATGTTTGCGGGTTTTGCATATCGGAAGATAAAAGAGAAGAAATTTTGACAGGCAATATACTGTTAACCGAGAAGCGTAATCCTCGATTGCTTAATGAAATAGTCACACTTGTTAGAAGCCTGGTTGTTTTTTACACGAAGTGGCGGATTTTAACTTTAGCATACATAAAGCAGAAAATGGTAGCATGGAATATTTATAAAAGAAAAAATATACGGGATGTACGAAAGTGAAAGGTAAAGCTGTGGCTTTCCATGTAATGAAACCTTGTATTGGATTTATGCAGGGTTTCTTTTTATATTAATTTGATTGTAAATAGACGAGGGATAGACTATAATAATTGTAGTACTTGGATGATAATTCTATAATTACTAATGCAATAGTTAGCGGCAGCAAAATATTATTTCAATAGATTAATTGAGAATCAAAGATATTTTGTTACATATAAGAAATTGAATCTAAACGAAAAAGAGAATGGAGGGAAGAAATTGAAAATATTGAACAAAATAATTCCGATTAATGAACTTAGTTGTTTAGAGGAAAAAACTTTTTTTTCAGATATGAGTATGATGAAAGCTGTTATAGATATTGACAGAGAAATTTTGGCAGTCAATGCAGAACTTCATTCGGATCTGGAGCAGATGCTTTTGGAAGATGGATCAAATCAGAAATATCTATATGGAATTAATATTTATTATGATAATGGTGAGATAGAGTTCGACTCTTTGATTAATCCGCCAAGAAACAGGGAGGCAGGCTATCCACGAGTTGGTCGAGGGGTTGCTGACCCAAAGGCAAGAGAAAAAATTATGGAGGTGGTAAATAAATGGATCAAACAGTAGGTTGGTTTGCAATGCCAGTCGGGGTTCAGATTTCCAATGTTGGCAGTGAAGTCCATCGTGCGATTAGATGGAAAAACAGAGGTGATGTACAGAAAAAAAATAGTTTTTGCATGAAAGCAATTGAGTTTCTTGAATTAATGAAAAAGGATCCTAAAAATCGTTACAGAAAAGGGGAACTAGATTGCTGTATAGATGAATTACAGGATTATTTAATGGGAGAAAATCTTTACAATACAACCGAAGAGCAATTAGTAAAATATTATGATGCATTTCTTTGAAAAATCAATTTTCGGTGTGCGAGCGCACCCGTTGGTAGAGCACGCGGCTGTTAACCGCAGGGTTGTTGGTTCGAGCCCAACTCGGGGAGTTTGAAAAACCTTGTAAACATCGGCGTTTGCAAGGTTTTTTTGTGACTGATTGTTCCATTTCAAAGAGTAAAAAAGCAAGGTTCCGGTTGCTATGCAATTGTGAACCGTAACATAATTATTTATCAAGTACATATCTATGGGATGTACAAAAAAGGTTCGTGCAATTATGTGCAATAATTTATTGGATTGCTATAAGACCAAATGATAATGGGGGAAAGGAAATGAAAGGAGGAAAGCAATGGCAATAAAAAAGGTAAAAGCGTATTTCAGGGAATATGGGATGGAGGAAAGGATTCAGGAATTTGATGTGTCCAGCGCCACGGTGGAGCTTGCTGCCAAAGCATTACACTGTGAGCCTGAGAGGATAGCAAAGACACTTTCTTTTATGCTGGAAAATGAGGCGGTGCTGATTGTAACGGCTGGGGATGCGAAGATTGACAATCCAAAATATAAGGCGAAATTTGGCAAAAAGGCAAAAATGCTCTCACTGGACGAGGTGGAAACATTGGTGGGACATGCAGTGGGCGGTGTCTGCCCGTTTGCGGTAAATGAAGGTGTGAAGGTATATCTGGATGTGTCGCTGAAACGGTTTGAAACGGTTTTTCCTGCCTGCGGCAGCCCTAACAGTGCAATAGAACTTACCATTCCTGAGCTGGAGGAATATTCAGGATATGCGGAATGGGTGGATGTCTGCAAAGGGTATTAAGAAACAGTGGGACAATAATAAATTTTACGCCCAAAATTCCGTATTTGGCATCCATTCCAACCATACAGAAAAATAAAAGGCCGATAGAAAAATGATAAGGCTTTTGCCTGATATTTCCTAAACGGATGCTTGCGCAGAAGAAATACAGCGGTTTTATCAGGCAGTATATGAAATATGCAAAGGATGGAGGGATTGTCAATGTATGAAACAGGGCTGTCTTTTTCCATATACCTTGTAAACAGCATCGTGGGCAGTATCTATATGCAGAAATTCCTCAGGGAAAAGTATCAGAAAAAGATTGCCCTGCCTGCATGGGCGGGTCTGTATTTCATCGTCCAAAGTTTGATAGCGGTCCTTACTTTACGCCAATTTCACAACCAGTGTCACAAAGAAGCACCCGTTGCGGATATCTGCAAACACTTCTCCACCCATAAGTGACATCAACCGTTTGCAGATAAAAAGCCCAAGCCCGTTGCCCTGCACCTTATCCGCATTGTTTCCGCGGTGAAAGCTCTCGAATATCTGCGGCAGTTCTTTCGCTTCAAGTGTGCAGCCCGTATTTGATACCGTGATAAGCTCGCAGCCGTCCATTTTATCACAGCCGATTTCAATTCGCCTGCCGTCCCCGTATTTGATTGCATTTTCGATCAGATTTTGAAAACATTCCGCAAGGCGGTCCGGATCGCAGGAAAGAAGGCAGTTATCATATTTGTGAATCAAAAGCTCTGTTCCCGACATGGAAAGCTGGGGAGCATATCTCGCGTCTATTTTTGTGAGGATAGTACTGAGAAACTCCTCGCCGGGTGTGGCCTCAAAGCTCATAAAGTCCTCGCTTACCGCCTTTGAGAGCTCGCTGACAAAGCGCTCTATCTCATCCGCGCGGGTATTGATGCTCTCAGCAGCGGCACGCTGTTTTTCCCCGTTCTTGTATAATCCATTTGCAAGCGCCTTTGCATTTAGCTTGATAGCCGACAAAGGCGTTTTTATGTCATGGGAAAGGGAGAGCAGCAGGAGTTTTTTATCCTTTTGCATCGTAATCTCTTTTTTGCGGCAGCTTTCGATGCTCTCGCGCAAGAGGTTAACTCCCCATGCGAATTCACCGAAAAAACGGCTTTTTTCTTCGGATATCGGCACGGCAAGGTTGCCTTTTGCAAGCTCCTTAGGAACATCGCTCAGCCTGTTGAAAGGTGCGATGATATGCCTGCGGATATAATACAAAAGGCCTGCCAGCAATAGGAACAGCGCGCCCAATACGCAGTTTATTGCAGCAATGCCATATTGCCCGTCCCCGACGGTATATTCAACACGGTAAAGCGTTTCGCCCGCTTCTATGATAAGATAATGCTCATCGGAACGGTAGATGCCATCACCTGTAAACACGCCCGTAATATGGGGGTATTTTTTAAGGTCATAACTACCCGTCTCCGCTATCTCACCCGCAAGCCGCTTGGCTTCAACACGATACATACCTTCACTATTATCTTCCGATTTCACGAGAAATATGTTCAATACCGCCGTCAGTAAAAGAAATACGGCCATCACTGCGATACACAGTTTTTTGTAAGCTTTCATACAAACTTATACCCCACGCCCCAGATAGTAAGCAAACGCTTTGCGTTCTTAGGGGCATCACCGAGTTTTTGGCGAAGGCGGTTGATATGGACATGAAGCGTTTGCATCTCCGAATCGCTGTCGCTGCCCCAGACAGCGCCGAACAGGTACTCTTTTTTTAGGACTTTGCCTTGATTTTCAATCAAAAGCGCCAGCAAATCAAACTCTTTTGCGGGCAGTTCCACGGGCTTTCCGTCAATGGCCGCCGTTTTATCGGCAAGGTTGAGCGTCACGCCATCCGCCGATAATATATCATGCTGATACCGCCGTTTGAATATGCCCTTAATTTTAGCGATAAGGACATCAATATCATAGGGCTTTTCAATATAATCGTCAGCACCGAGGTTATAACCGTTCAGCTTATCTTCCCTGCCCGTCCTTGAACGTTTATGCTGTATTGCTTATGGTTCCATTCTTTTTGACGGCTCTATCTTACCATAGAATGGAAGAATATTCTATACTTCTTTTTCCAACATCTATAATATTGTAGGG
>CAJUOE010000181.1 GCA_910587895.1 uncultured Lachnospiraceae bacterium | reverse complement strand
CCGGACTCTTTACGCTGCTGTTTTTCCTGTACAGGCTCTTTTCGTTCCGCCTTGGCCTGTGTCTGTCCTCTTGAATTTCTTCCGCCCTCTCAGGCGGCAACTCTTTTAGAATCTTTCAAGGTTATTTCACTGTTCAGTTATCAAGGTCGTGTGCTGTCGTTTTCCGCGACAGCTCATACATAATACCATGGTTATTTTTTCTTGTCAAGGGGTTTTTTACAAATTTTTTCTTTTATTCCATAGTAACATTTAATGCTTTCTTCTTTTCGATGTATAACAACTTCATTCCATCAACTCATTGGAATCCGTCAGCATTGCCCTTAACTGATGATGCGTCCACTGCCGCTCCTTTGCCGGAATGCCCGGTTCATAGTAATCTGGCCATGAAGTTTTCATCTGCCGTACCCTTCTCCATGGTCGCACTGAAATACTTTTCCATCTGCCTTTCTCTCATTCGTGCCTTTGCCAGCCTGTTTGTTTCCTGCTCTGCCTTTTCCATCTTTTCGTCTAAAATTTCCTGCTGCTGCTTTTTCGCCTGCGCCCATTTTTCCAGATATTCCTCCAGGGCTTCCCTGTGCCTGTCGTCCTTTACGTCTGTCTTCTTATAAAAACTGTCCCGGGAACGCGCATAAAATTCAGAGTCGTTATTGGCGCCAGACCACGAGTCTCCTCTGTAATCTTCAGCTGTAGCTCCTACGGTAATCAGCAAAGACGCTTTCGTCGGTGCAAAAGACGAGGTCAAATCACGCCGAAACACCGATAAGATCTGCTCCCGGTACTTTGGATCTGCTTTCATATTTTCAAACGCCTCGTCTGATATATTTATCGCAAGATTCACGATTGTTCCATTCTTCGGTATACGCTCAAGTTCCGCATAAAATTCTTTTTTGAATATTTCCATTTCTTCCGCTTCCGATAATTCCTGCGCACAACCTGCCTTTTTGGCACCGCTGACATGCTCCGTACGTCTGGTTTCTGGTGTACTGTTGCGATAGTAGTTCTGTCCTGTCACATGAATGCCCATTTTCCACGCCTCCGTCCTTACCTGAATATTTTGTCACTGCAATTTTCATCCTCAGTTATCTTATCGAAAAAGAAATGCAATATTCTGATGCCTGTTTCGCGAATGGTTCGTCAATTTGCGCAATCCTCTTTGTTCCAGCCTTTCCGGCAGCTTATGTCCTGAAAACGGCATCCTGCGTTCCCGGCCATTGTTATGAAACAGCATTTCGGTTATGATACTATAGGAAACACGTTAAATGAATGCGTTTCCTATAACATAGCGCAAAACAAAGTGATACGTATCAAAAAGGAGGCACCATTTTGAAAATAACAATTCAGGTTGATGAAAATGCAGCGGATTTGGAAATTTCCGTTACATGCAGGCAATTAACATCCGATGTAGAGAAGATCTTAGCAACTTTACGGATGATGAACCATCAACTTCTGGCACGAAAAGACGATGAAATCCACTTGTTGGACATCGCACAGATTATCTACATCGAAAGCGTGGACCGGAAATGTTTTATCTATACCTCCGAGGAGGTATACCAGTCCGACTTTCGATTATACGAACTGGAACAGCAGCTTGAGGAATACGGTTTCTTTCGGGTAAGCAAATCATTTCTGATTCATTTGCAGGATATCCAGTCCCTGAAAGCGGACATCAACCGAAGGATCCGTATCACCATGTCAAACGGCGAGCAAATCATCGCGTCCAGGCAGTACGCGGACGCTCTGAAAAAAAGACTGGGGGTAAAATAAATGGAACCTAAAAAAACTATTATTGACTATTTTTCACAGGTATTGGTAATATTTGGATTTACGATGCTGGTACTGAACATTTTTTGCTTCATATTTGGTAACTCCGCAAAAGATATCTCCGCCATGTTTGCGCTTGGCAGCCAGGGCATTCCCTTGCCGGTTGCCTTTGAATTTTTATGCGTATCCGCATTGACTACCATCATTCGTTTCGTATTTTTTACAGACGTATTGATCAAAAAAATGCAGCTCTGGCTGCGGACAGCCTGTATGCTGGCCTCGGTTGTGCTGGTTATTACACTGTTTATCATAGCCTTCCATTGGTTCCCCATAACCATGTGGCAGCCCTGGGCAATGTTCTTTCTCTGTTTCGGGATATTCTTCCTCGGAAGCTATCTTGTGATGGCGCTCAAAGAAAAATCAGAAAACAGGCGCATGGAAGAAGCCTTGCAAAAATTAAAAGATCAGGAGGGAAATTAATATGGAATATACTATTACCGCTCAGAACCTTTCACTTAGTTTCGGAGAAAAACAGATTTTAAAAGATATCACGCTTGACCTTCCGGCAGGTGAAATTTTTGGTCTCCTGGGTCCATCCGGAGCCGGGAAAACCACGCTGATAAAACTGCTCACCGGACAGCTCAGACAAGACAGCGGCTCCTCCAGGCTGCTGGGAACAGATACCAGAAAACTAAGCGCCCGGGAACACAGGCAGATTGGAATCATGATGGACACTCTGGGATTATACGAACGTTTATCCACATACGATAACCTTTCCTTTTATGCGGATATCTACCACGTCCCCCGCCGTAAAATAACTGATATTTTAAAAGACATCGGCTTATATGAATCGAGAAATACCGCCGTTTCCAAATTGTCAAAAGGCATGAAAAACAGGCTGTCCATGGCAAGGGCATTGATCAATGATGCTAAAATTCTGTTTCTTGACGAACCAACCAGCGGGCTTGACCCTGTCACAGCGAAAGAAATCCATGCCATTCTGAGAAAACAGCAGGAACAGGGAACCGCCATCTTTCTGACAACACATAATATGTTTGAGGCCGAATCGCTCTGCGACCATGTCGCCCTGTTAAACGAAGGCCGCATCATAGAATACGGAAAGCCGTCGGAAGTCTGCCGAAAATATAACCACCAAAACCAGTTTCAGATTACCTTAAAAAATGGAGAAACGGTTTCACTTAGGAACAGCCGCGACTCCGTTTCGCAGATAAGAGATTATCTGGAAAAAGAACAGATTGAAACCATACATTCTACCGAACCCACACTGGAAACAGTCTTTGTGGAACTAACAGGAAGGGGGCTTAACTAATATGAGAAACATAGCTGCTATTTTTAAAAAACAGATCAAGGATACCCTAAAGAATAAAACGGTTCTTATCCAGTTTATCATGTTCCCCATCCTTACGCTGATTATGAACAACGCTATCCAAATTGACGGTATGCCGGAAAATTTCTTTGTAAATCTGTTTGCCGCCATGTACATCGGAATGGCTCCGCTGACAAGCATTGCCGCCATCATTTCCGAAGAAAAAGAAACAAACACGCTGCGCGTACTGATGATGTCAAATGTAAAGCCTTATGAATATTTAACGGGAATCGGCAGTTATATCTTTTTTGCCTGTATGCTCGGCGCGTCCGTCATCTGTGTTGCCGGCAATTACACCTTGCATTCCAGCCTCGCTTTCATGGTGGTTATGGCCATCGGCATCTTTATCTCGCTGCTGCTTGGCGCCGCAATCGGTACCTTGAGCCAAACGCAGATGATGGCTACCTCCCTGACAGTGCCCGTTATGATAATCCTCTCATTTCTTCCTATGCTGTCAATGTTCAATACTACGATTGCAAAAATTGCCAGATTTACCTATTCAGAACAAATTAGCCTGATGATCCACCACATAAATTCCCTGCAGCCCGAACCAGGCGATATCTGCATCATTGTGCTCAATATTGTTCTTTTCGCAGCGCTTTTTATTACGGCATATAAAAAATGTGGCTATGAGTAACGTTAATGCAGGAATTTAGTCTGCCTGTTACTTTATTATTAAAAATATAAAATTTACTGTTGACATATCCTCCTATATATGATTTAATATTCATATGAACAGTTATTCATGTATTAGGAGGATTCACTATGGATAATATAAATCAAAAAACCATGAATGAAAAACATCACCACGACCACGAGCATCACCACGGGCATGAGCATCAAAAACACCACCATGAGCACGAACATGAGCACGAGCATCACCACGAAGATGGCTGTTGCTGTGGACACGAACACCACGACCACGAGCATCATCAGGAACCGGAAGTATCACATCCGGATGCATTTCTTACCGACGGCGTGAAATTTACCTGTCTGGTAGAAAACCTGGGCTGCGCAAACTGCGCTGCAAAAATGGAAAGCCGCATCAACGAACTGCCGGAAGTAAATGCCGCAACACTGACATTTGCGACAAAACAACTGCGCGTCTCCGTAACGCCAGAGGCCGCCGCACATGAGTCAGCCCTGATTGCAAAATTTCAGGAAATCTGTTCTTCCATTGAATCGGAAGTAACCGTGACAAAACAGGAGCGACATCAGAGAGGAAAAAAGACTTTACAAAGCCAGGAAATGAAAGGCGCTAAACGCAAATTCAGCGAACAGCAGACAGACCTTATCTGCATCATCATCGGAACACTGCTTTTCGCCAGCGGGATAATCTCAGAACAGAGCGCATTAAATATTCCCTGGGTTTCCTCCGTCATTTTCATCGCCGCCTACGTCATTCTCGGCGGACAGATTGTACTTACCGCCCTTAAGAACCTCACAAAAGGGCAGGTATTTGATGAAAACTTTCTGATGAGCCTTGCCACCCTGGGCGCTTTCGCCATCGGCGATTTTGCGGAGGCAGTTGGCGTTATGCTGTTTTACCGTATCGGCGAATATTTCGAGGAGGTTGCCGTTTCACGCAGCCGCTCCCAGATTATGGACGCTGTAGATTTGCGTCCGGAGGTCGTAAACCTTGTTCTTGCAGATTCCGTGAAGGAGATCCCGGCAGAAGACGCACAGCTTCATGATGTGCTGCTTGTACGTCCCGGCGACCGCATTCCTCTGGATGGTGTGATTCTCGAAGGTGAAAGCCGCCTCGATACCTCTCCCATCACAGGGGAACCGGTTCCCGTCAAAGCTTCTGTCGGCGACAACGTTACCTCCGGCTGCATCAATACCTCCGGCCAGCTAAAGATTCGCGTGGAAAAAACATTGGAAGACTCCATGGTAACAAGGATTCTGGATTCCGTGGAAAATGCTGCCGCAAGCAAGCCCAAAATCGATCGCTTCATCACGCGGTTTTCCAGAATCTATACACCTTTTGTCGTTATTGTAGCGCTTATGACCGCCATCCTTCCATCCCTGTTTACCGGAGACTGGAACCATTGGATTTATACGGCCTTAACGTTTCTTGTCATCAGCTGCCCCTGCGCACTGGTCTTAAGCGTACCGCTTGCCTTTTTCTCCGGAATCGGCGCAGGCTCCAAAAAGGGCATCTTATTTAAGGGCGGCGTCTCGATTGAGGCGTTAAAGAATATTTCCACGGTTGTCATGGACAAAACCGGAACCATCACAAAAGGTAATTTTGCTGTGCAAAAAATCATTCCCGCCGGCAATTATAGTGAAAAAGAAGTGCTTTCCTTCTGCGCAAGCTGCGAACAACGCTCTACGCATCCTATTGCGGTCAGCATCACTGCCGCCGCAAAAGAGCAGGGTCTTTCACTGGAAACTCCCGCCAAACTGGAAGAAATTGCCGGACATGGCATCCGGGCGACGCTTTCCGTGGGAACCGTACTTGCAGGCAACCAGAAACTTATGGAAAAATTTCAGGTAGAACTCCCGCAGCATACAGCGTCCGCACATGGTACGCAGGTTCTCGTAGCAGTGAACGGGTTCTTTGCCGGCTGCCTGTTGATTTCTGATACGATAAAACCGGAATCAAAAGAGGCTGTCACTTCCCTGAAACGGCTGAATATTAAGAGCGCCATGCTCACCGGCGATTCTCTGGAGAATGCTCAGGCTGTGGCTGCAGAGACGGGGATAGATGAAGTGTATGCCAGATTGCTCCCCGAGGAGAAGTTGTCCAAACTTCAGGAAATCCGCGCGAAAGGCGGCTCCGTCATGTTTGTCGGCGACGGCATCAACGACGCCCCGGTACTGGCAGGCGCCGACGTTGGCGCCGCCATGGGCAGCGGTGCGGATGCCGCGATCGAGGCCGCAGACGTCGTATTTATGACCTCCAACATGCAGGCCGTTCCCCAGTCCATTCAACCTTGTCGGAGAGTTCATCAGGATTCACCTTTGTATCGTCATCAAGAATCTCGCCACGCAAACCATATTTCAGCACGGCGAATG
>CAJUOE010000180.1 GCA_910587895.1 uncultured Lachnospiraceae bacterium | reverse complement strand
TGTGAAAGATTGGAGATTAACAGGATTATTTCAAGAGGGGAGGTGACAAAGATGAAAAATTAGGAATCATTGAAAAAGAGTATAGTATTGTAGTAGATGATAGAATAAGAGAGGACGTGAGCGCCATGTGTAATTTGTCACAGGGAATCAAGGATAATACTTTAGCAGAAGTGATTATGACTATGCATGAGAAGGGATATGATTCTGCTCAGATTGCAGAGATTGTAAAAAAGACGATTGAGGAAGTGGAGGCTATCATCAAAAAGCGTGAGCCTGTACTGGCATAATTACAGCAACTTAATAACACAAGTAGTAAAGCAGTGAATTTGTTTTTGCATTATATAAAACAATTCGCTGCTTTTTTGTTTTCGGGAAGAAAGACAGTCATAACAGATTGTCTTTTTTTCATGCAAAGAAAGGAAAATCAAATATGGCAGACGCAAAAACAGAAAAGCAGAAAGTAAAAGAGATCACTGATAAACTAGAGGAAGGCTTAAAAGAGCTTTTCGAGAGCGAGAAATACAAAAGCTATCTCTCAACTATGTCAAAATTCCATAATTACAGTTTCAACAACACGCTCCTGATAGCTTTACAGCGCCCTGACGCAACCTTAGTGGCAGGCTACCAGGCATGGCAGAAGAATTTCAACCGCCATGTAAATAAGGGGGAGAGGGGAATCCGTATCCTTGCTCCCGCCCCTTATAAGATCAAAGAGGAACGGGATAAGTTAGACCCTGTGACCAGGGAGGTCATGCTGGATAAGGACGGTATGCCGCAGACGGAAGAAGTCGAGGTTAAAATTCCCGCTTTCCGTACCGTGTCCGTGTTTGACGTATCGCAGACGGACGGTGAGCCGATCCCGGAACTGGAGGCAAAAGAACTTCTGTCCACAGTGGAGGACTATGAGGACTTTGTTAAGGCAGTCACTTTTATTGCGCCGGTTCCGGTCAGCTTTGAGGACATTCCCGGCGATTCCAAAGGATTCTTCAGCCCGGCAGAAAAGCGGATTGCGGTGCAGGAGGGCATGAGCGAGAGCCAGACTTTAAAGACGATGGTGCATGAAACTGCCCATTCCATGCTGCATGATAAGGAGGTCAACAAGGATATTCTTGCGCCCGCAAAGGACAGGAACACCAAAGAGGTGGAAGCCTTATATCCATGTTTTTATAATGTTGATCTTTTAAACTATTTCCCATAAATCCTCACTTTCTTGTACAAAAGATGAGCATTATCAGATACGCTATTCTTAGGTTTTCCCCTCAGATGGGAATCCGGAAAGGAGCGCATTTGATATGCAAATAAACTATTTAGATGCTGTTTCATCAGTTCTCAATATGATGAAGCAGCCTGACAGTGCATGTAAAAATATAGACATGCATAGAACCTGTTACACTACATTTTTCAAGTACCTGATGGATAATGACATTCCTTTTTCTATGGATGCCGCACTGGACTGGCTTGAGATTAAGAAACTGGAAATTTCCTACGAGGCGTGTTCCCAATATAGAAATGCCCTGTTCCGCCTTGAGCATTACCTGCTTTTTGGGGATATCAAAAGTCCTTTCTGCCGTTCGGAAGACAGCTTTTTCTGCAGGAGCGGAATGTCGGAATCCTTTTTCCGTCTGACATATGAGCTGGAAGAATACTATGCGGCCAGCCAAAACCCCGGCTATTACCATACGTATTCCGTTGCCATAAAAGAGTTTTTCCGGCTTGCGACGTCCCTTGGAATTACAGAGCCGGAAGCAGTAACCATAGATACTCTTATCGAATACTGGAATACTTACTGCAAATCCTGCAGTTCTTCCGGCAGACGCCAAAACGCCGTATGCGCTATGACGGCGCTTATGAAATACCTTCACCGCCGGGGTGATGTGCCGGAGTGCTATCAGCTGGTTCTTTTTGGTGGGAACGCTGAAATACTGCCGGGTATGAGGCTTCCAAAAACAGGCGTCGCATTTCATCCCAGTGTACCCCTTGAACATAAAGCGGAAGAATATCTTGACGCTCTGAATGATTGGAAATACATGGAGTCATCAAAAGCTGTTTACCGCAATGATTTCACCTGGTATTTTATGTTTTTGGAACTTAACCGTCTGGAACATTCACCAGAAACTGTAACCCTATGGATAGATATGCTTCCGGATTGTCCGGATCAGGCCAAAGCCGGCAATTCCATATCGGCCCGCCGTTCACACACGATCAGAATGTTTGGGAAGTATCTCCAGGGCACAATGGAATCTAACATAACTGCAGGCCAAAAGCGTGCGTCCGACCAACTCCCGTCATGAAGCAATGGAGTTTCTCCAGAAGCAGATGGGCCAAACCGACGACAACGAGGAGTTCCTCGCCACGATGAACCACTAAACCGACCTGTCATGAAGAAACTGCTGTTGTTCGTCTGCTGCCTGCTTGCGGCGCAGAGCGTGCTGGCGTGGGGGCAGAAAGGCCACGACGTCACGGCCTATATTGCCGAATGCCACCTGACGCCCAAGGCGGCCAAGAAAATCGACAAGGCGCTGGGCGGCCATTCTCCCGTTTACTACGCCAACTGGCTCGACAACGCCAGCCACACGCCCGAATACGCCTACACCAAAACGTGGCACTATCTGAATATCGACGAGGACCGGACACTCGAAACGATGCCCAAGAATCCGGACGGCGACGTGCTGGAAGCCGTCACCTCGCTTGTCGCGCAACTCAAATGCGGCGACCTCGCACCCGAGGAGGAGACCCTCGCGCTCAAGATGCTGATTCACCTGGTCGGCGACATG
>CAJUOE010000179.1 GCA_910587895.1 uncultured Lachnospiraceae bacterium | reverse complement strand
TTATTGTGCTGATTATTAAAATTGTGAAGAGACAGCAGGCAAAGGCAGAGGTAAGGAGGCAGAAAGCAATGGAGGAATACCAGCAGAGGAGAAGTGAGCAGCAGGAAAAACAGGGGCAGCAGGAGAAAAGGGAGCAAGAGGAAAAACAGGAGCAAAAGGAGAGCTTTGAACATGAGTAAATACACGAAACAGGACATTATTCGCATGGTGGAAGAGGAGGATGTCGAGTTTATCCGTTTGCAGTTTACCGATATGTACGGTACGCTTAAGAATCTGGCGATTACCAGGAGCCAGCTGGAAAAGGCGCTGGACAACCGCTGCATCTTTGATGCCTCGTCCATTGAAGGGTTTGTGCGTATCGAGGCGTCGGACATGTATCTCTATCCGGATCTGGATACCTTTGTCATTTTTCCCTGGCGTCCACAGCAGGGCAAGGTGGCACGGATCATCTGTGATATCTATCGTCCAGATAAGACGCCATTTGAGGGAGACCCGCGCTATATTCTCAAACGGACGGTAGCAGAGGCGGAAAAACTTGGCTATCGGCTGGATGTGGGACCGGAATGTGAGTTTTTCCTTTTCCATACGGATGAGGAAGGACGCCCGACTACGGTTTCCCATGAGCGGGCAGGATTTTTTGACCTCGGGCCGATAGATTTGGGAGAAAATGCAAGGCGTGATATGGTATTGACGCTGGAGGAAATGGGATTTGAGATTGAGTCTTCCCACCATGAGGTAGCCCCGGCGCAGCACAGGATTGATTTTCGATACGACGAAGCGCTTGCGACAGCGGACAATATTATGACCTTTAAGCTGGCGGTCAGGACGATTGCCAGGCGATTTGGACTGTTTGCAAGTTTCATGCCCAAGCCGAAATATGGGTACAACGGCTCCGGTATGCATATCAATATGTCTGTGGTAAAAGACGGCAAAAATATTTTTGCGGACCCGGCGGATAAACGGGGACTGAGCAGGGAGGCATATTATTTTATCGGCGGCTTGATGAAACATATGCGCGCAATGACGGCGGTGACTAATCCGCTGGTGAATTCTTACAAACGTCTGGTGCCGGGATTTGAGGCGCCGATTCATATTACATGGTCGGAGAGCCACCGGAGGCCCCTGATCCGGATACCGGTGGAACGTGGGGAATCTACGCGTATTGAACTGCGCTGTCCGGATCCCGCGGCGAATCCTTATCTGGCGCTTGCCGTGTGTCTTTCGGCAGGCCTTGACGGCATCAAAAATCAGATTCTTCCGCCAGAGCCTGTGGGAACCAGCGTTATGGAAATGAGCATTGAGGAGCAGCGTGCGCTTAAGATTCAGACATTGCCCGCCACTTTGAACGAGGCGGTAGACGAGCTTGAGAAAGATTCGCTGCTGTGCGAGGTGCTGGGGGAACACATTTCCCGAAAATATGTGGAGGAAAAACGCGCGGAATGGGAGGATTACTGTAAACAGGTCACAGATTGGGAAATTGACAATTATCTCTATAGAATATAGTCCCCCGGAGGAAAGGTTTTGATTAATATCATTGTCGCTTTTCCAAAGGTGGAAAATGCAAAGAGCATAAAAAATATTTTAATAAAATATGGATATCAGGTAAATGCTGTCTGTACGGCGGGCGCACGGGTCCTGCAGCACGCGGATGCGCTGGGGGAGGGAATTGTCGTCTGTGCGGGAAAGCTTCAGGATATGATGTTTTTGCAGTTGCGGGAGTATCTTCCAACCAGTTTTCAGATGCTTGTCGTGGCGTCCCCCAATCAGTGGGAGGAAGGGACGGCAGATGGCGTTATCTGCCTGTCCATGCCGCTGAAAGTACATGAGCTTGTGAGCACGCTGGAAATGATGACCCATGCGTTTGTGCGCAGGCGCAGGAAATCTCCCCATGCATCGCGGCGCAACGAAGAAGACAGGCAGATGATAGAGAAAGCGAAGGAAGTTCTGATGGCGCGCAACAACATGACGGAAGAGGAGGCGCACCGCTATATGCAAAAGAGCAGCATGGACAGTGGAACCGGCATGGCAGAGACGGCGCAGATGATTTTGAGCATGATGCAGGGCTGAGAGAATGGAATTTTGGGATATGACAGGAAAATGATATTCAGCCGTCATGAGACAGGAAAGGAGTATCGCATGAAATTTACGAAAATGCATGGATTAGGAAACGATTACGTCTATGTGAATTGTTTTGAGGAGAAAATCACGGATCCAGAGAAGGTATCGCGGTATGTGAGCGACAGGCATTTTGGAATCGGGGCGGACGGCCTGATATTGATTCTGCCGTCTGAGAAAGCGGATTTTGAGATGGCGATGTACAATGCGGACGGTTCCCGCGGGGAGATGTGTGGGAACGGCATCCGCTGTGTGGGAAAATATGTCTATGATTATGGATTGACGAATAAGACGCAGATTAGCATTGATACGCTTGCCGGGGTCAAATATCTGGATCTGACGCTTGAGGATGGTAAAGTGTCCCGGGTAAAGGTCGATATGGGAGCTCCCTGCCTTACCGCAGCAGAGATTCCGGTGACCGCGGACAGCGAGCAGGTCATCCATGCGCCGCTTATCGTGGAAGACAGGACGTATGAGATGACGGCGGTGTCCATGGGGAATCCCCATTGCGTCATTTTTCTGGAAGAGGATGTGCGTAAGTTGGATTTGGAAACGATTGGCCCCCTGTTTGAGAACCATCCGCGTTTCCCGAGGCGGATTAACACGGAATTTGTAAATGTGATAGATGAGTCTACGCTGCGTATGCGTGTCTGGGAGCGTGGCAGCGGCGAGACGCTCGCCTGCGGAACCGGCGCATGTGCCACAGCCGTGGCGGCTGTTTTAAATGGAAAGAGCCGGCATGAGGTTACCGTGCAGCTTCTGGGCGGGGAGCTTGAGATTGCCTGGGCGGGCGGTGATTTGCCGGTATATATGACGGGGCCTGCGGTTACGGTTTTTGACGGAGAGATTACGCTGCCGGGCGAATGGCAGTAGCTTATTCCGGCATAAGGTTAAAGTTCAGGTTGAGAAATATGATAATGGATATAGAAAAAGGAGGATATTATGTTTCAAATTAATGAGAATTATCAGAAGTTACCAGGAAGTTATCTGTTTAGCACCATTGCAAAGAAGGTGGCAGCCTTCACCGAGGCAAACCCGGACAAAGACATCATCCGTCTGGGAATCGGCGATGTGACGCAGCCGCTTGCTCCGGCAGTCATTGAGGCTATGCATAAGGCTGTGGATGAAATGAGCAAGGCAGAGAGTTTCCATGGTTATGCTCCGGATCTGGGGTATGATTTTCTGAGAAATGCAATTGTGGAGAATGATTATAAAGCAAGGGGATGTGATATATCTGCCGATGAAATCTTTGTCTCGGACGGGGCGAAGAGTGATTCTTCCAATATTCAGGAAATCTTCGGAGCGAAGAACCGTATTGCAGTCTGCGATCCGGTGTATCCGGTTTATGTGGATTCCAATGTGATGGCGGGAAGAACCGGGGTATATGACGCGGATACGGAAATGTGGAGCGACGTCATCTATATGCCCTGTGTGATGGAGAATGGGTTTGTGCCGGAATTCCCAAAGGAAACGCCGGATATGATTTATCTGTGCCTGCCGAACAATCCCACCGGAACCACCATCACGAAAGCGCAGCTTCAGGAATGGGTAAATTACGCAAATAAGGTCGGGGCGGTCATCATCTATGACGCTGCGTATGAGGCATACATCTCGGAATCCGACGTCGCACACTCCATTTATGAATGCGAGGGGGCAAAGACCTGTGCCATTGAGTTGAAGAGTTATTCCAAAAATGCCGGATTTACCGGTGTGCGTCTGGGATATACCGTAGTTCCCAAGGAGCTGAAATGCGGCGATGTTTCCCTGAATGGCATGTGGGCGCGCCGCCACGGAACCAAATTTAACGGAGCGCCTTATATCGTGCAGCGTGCCGGGGAGGCAACATACAGCCCGCAGGGCAAGGCGCAGCTGAAAGATCAGGTGGCATATTATATGAAGAATGCCTCCATGATTAAGGATGGACTTCAGGAGGCCGGGTATACGGTATTCGGCGGCGTCAACGCGCCCTATATCTGGCTGAAGACTCCCGATAAGATGACCTCCTGGGAATTCTTTGATTATCTTCTGGAGAATGCAAACGTAGTGGGAACGCCTGGCTCCGGATTTGGGCCCAGCGGAGAAGGGTATTTCAGGCTGACGGCATTCGGCAGTTACGAGAATACGCTGGCAGCGCTTGCGCGGATTAAGCAATTGTAGTTTGGGTTAGTAGAAATAAAAGGCTGAACTGTCGGATAAGCATAGTTCAGCCTTTCTTAATGCAGAATCTGTGAATATGACCTCATAATTTGTATCTGTGTTTCCAGTCATAAAACACCTCTTTTGCACTATGATATTTGCCATTAAGAATTTGTTGTTCTGCGGTCTCAATATCCTTCATAAAATCATCCCGTGACATTGGTTTGGGAATTTTTTATTATTAAAAAATAAAATGATACCAATGAGCAGGCTTAAGAATGCTTATTTGCATCCGAAAAGTTGGATTAATAGTAATCCAGGTGGCAGATTGCAACAATCCGCCTCTGTTTTTTTGTGTGTTTTTACTGAAAAATATTATTCTGAGACAAAAATTTAGTAAAACACTTGAAAAATTTACTAAAAAATTTTACAATAGTAATAACAAATGTAAGGTGGCGTAAGTCTGGGATTTTGGAGACGGAAGGGGCGCCTTGCACAAAAATTTAGAAAAGGAGAAGTGAGAGATGAGAGCATTAAAAAAATGTATCAGCGCTGTTCTTGCGTCAGCTCTTGTCCTGACGGCACTGCCTGTGGATGGATTTACTCAGGTACAGGCGGCAGACGGGGCGAAAGTGGATGCGACAGTAAAGGTTCTCCCGGAGGAGGCGTCGCTGTTTAACGCGGTTACAAGCGACGACGGATTCGGGAGGTTTCAGGGTTGGGGTACTTCCCTGTGCTGGTGGGCAAACCGGCTCGGGTATGACGAAAGCGCGGGAGGCCTGGTTGATAAAGCGGCAGACGCTTTTTTCAGCCTGGATAAAGGTCTGGGCATGAATATCGGCCGTTACAACGTAGGTGGCGGAGATCATGTGGGCGAAACCACTGATGTGCCGGTAAATGCAAAGGCACAGATATTCGGCGTAGAGGGTGAAGGCGCACCGGTTTATGGCGGCTCCAAAATGGAGGTTTCTGCGAATAGCAAGATAAAGGACGCTACATACAGCAAGTCGGATGCAGACTTCGGAATTACGAAGGGCAAGAAGGTTGGAGAGTTAAAACAGATTAACTACGTGAACGGAATCGGAGAAACAGCCGGCACGGGCGATAATCTGAAATATAAGGTATCTGTGGCAGATGGCGGCAAGTATACCGTCAAGATGCTTGTTACGTTAGATGGAACGAATAAGAGAGGCATGGCGATCCGTGTCAATGACAATGCCGCAAGTGAGAAAGTCGTTGCATCAACGGTTGTCAATGAAAGTGAGATTGCAAATAAGGATAATATGCATCTGTACCTGCTTACGTTTACCGATGTAGATTTACAGGCAGGAGAAAATACCATTGCCATCGGAGGCAAAAAGGTAGCGGAAACAGACGAAAGCTGGGCGCTGGATTTCGCCAAACTGCTGGTAGTCAAATCCGGGGAAGAGGGCGTTATTCAGGAAGATGAATTCCTGCACCCGTCCCACATCACGCGTTCTGATTCTGCGGTACCGGGTTACTGCACCAACGTAACGAAGATTGATAAGACGAAACCAATCACGGATTATGCTGGTTTTGACCGGGCGGACGCAGACTGCGGTTATGCCTGGAATTATGACTGGGATGCAGATAAGAACCAGATGAATATTTTAAAAGCGGCAATCAAAGCAAGCGGTGCGGATTTTATCACCGAGGCGTTTTCCAATTCCCCGCCATATTTCATGACGAAGAGCGGATGTAGCTCGGGTGGAAATAATGCTGCTGAGAATCTCAGGGAGGATTCCTATCATGCATTTGCCGTATATATGGCAGACGTGATGGAGCACTGGACGAAAGAGGGAATTACGTTCCAGAGCGCATCGCCGATGAACGAGCCGGATCCTTCCATGAAATACTGGGGAGCGAACAGCAATAAGCAGGAGGGATGCCATTTTGCACCCGGAACTTCCCAGTCTAAGATCATCAAGGCTCTGAATGAGGAGTTAAAGAGCAAGGCAGCGGCATCAACAGACGCCGGAGTAAAGGCGGCTTTGAATAATATTATCCTCTCCGGTACGGACGAGACGAGCATTGATTTGACAATCAGTTCTTATAATGCTCTGGATAAGGATACGAAAAACGTGATAGAGCGTATTGATACCCATACATATGGCGGCTCCAAACGGGCGGAGCTTCGCGCCCTTGCTGAGAAAGAGGGCAAGAACCTGTGGATGTCGGAGGTTGACGGCGCATATGTAGCCGGATCCAGTGCAGGAGAGATGGGCGCTGCGCTTGGCCTGGCACAGCAGATTATGAAAGATCTGAATGGAATGAAGGCTTCTGCATGGATTCTGTGGAATGCGGTAGATAACCATGTGGATGAAAATAACGGCGCGGATAAATGGCCGTTCGGCAATGATTATAAAACAACTGCAGAATTGTTTAAAAAGGTTGACCTGACAAAAGGTTATTGGGGTCTTGCTTTTGGCGACCACAATAACAAAGACCTGATTTTGACGCAGAAGTATTATGCATTTGGACAGTTTTCCAAATACATTCGTCCAGGTTATTCCCTGATGGGAACCAGCGACGAGGCAAATACATTAGTTGCCTATGATACGCAAGGAAAGCAGGCGGTTATCGTAGCGGTCAACACGGCGCAGGACGATAAGACGTGGGAATTTGACTTGAGCAGGTTTGAGTCCATCGGTAACGTTCAGGCTCACCGTACCAGCGGTACCACTGCGGAAGGCGAGAAATGGGCAGATTTGACAGCTGCGCAGGTGAACGCAAAGACGAATGCGGCGAACAGGACGTTTACCGCTACCGTAAAGGGCAATTCCATCACCACGTTTGTCGTTGACAATGTTACATACGACAAAGAGAAATCAGAGGAACGTTCCAAGAGAGAAGAGAACTTAAAGA
Source organism: uncultured Lachnospiraceae bacterium (assembly GCA_910587895.1). Lineage (GTDB taxonomy): Bacteria > Bacillota > Clostridia > Lachnospirales > Lachnospiraceae > Petralouisia. Next base: position 17,507 of record CAJUOE010000179.1, on the reverse strand, counting down.
AGATGCAGATGGAATATGTGAGCGTTGTGGATTTCAGTAAGATTGACCTTGCTGAGAACAAGATTGCGCTGACAGAATCCATGATTTCCGGAAGCGCTCCATGGAATAATGGGGATACGGATGTTCCGAAGAATGTCATAGATGGAGATTTTGGAACTTACTTTGATGGTGTATCGAATGGATATGTACAGGTAGATTTGGGCGAGAACAATGCGAAGGCGCTTGTGGCTTACGGCTATGCGCCGAGAAAAGATTATGCAAGCAGGTGTTCGGGTGCGTCCCTCTACGGATCCAATGACGGAAACGACTGGGATCTGCTGCATACGATTAAGAGTACGCCCCCGGAAGGCAAGCTGAGTTATGCGTATGTGAATGAATTTGCATCCATACCGGTGATGGGCAAGGAATACCGCTATTACAAGTATGCGGTGGGTTCCAATGGAACTTGTAATATTTCAGAGCTTGAGCTCTATGCATTGCCAGAGGACGTTACGATTCCACAGCCCCCGACCGTGCTGAACGGCTGGGTTACTTACTGTGAAGGAAAGACGACAGGCCATAAGTATACCGATGATACGAAGGCAAAATATGATACAGCCCTTGCAGCAGCAAAGAATGTGAGCGCATCTGCAACACAGGAGCAGAAGGATGACGCTATGTATGCATTGTTTGAGGCATATCTTGGACTGAAAGAGATTTATCACTATGATTCCTTCTCTGGCGTGGAAGGCGCGGCTATTTACGATACGAAGGGAGACCGCATCCAGGCGCATGGCGGTCAGGTGCAGAAGATTAAATGGGAAGACGGTTATGACTTTAATGGGGATGGCCAGATTCAGGCGGATGAGAAAGAATTCTGGTACTGGATTGGCGAGGATAAGACGAACGATTATCGTCCATGTCCAGGCGTTCGTGCCTATATCTCTCAGGATTTGTACAACTGGATAGATTGCGGGGACGTCTTAAAGACCGTGCCTAATTGGGAGACGTTTACGACAGACAGTTATTTCACCAGTTTATATGGAGATTTATCGAAAGAGCAGCAAGAAGCAGTCTATGGAGATTTATGGACGGATGACAATTCCGATAATTCTGGATGTGTGCTTGAGCGCCCGAAGATGATTTATAACGACAAGAACCAGGAGTATGTCATCTGGTTCCATGCAGACGGACAGACACCGAACAGCACCGGAGGCAATTATGCGAAGGCCAAGGCAGGCGTGGCTACTTCTAAGAGTCCGTTTGGTCCGTTCAAATTGCAGGGTTCATATCTGCTGAATTATGACGAGGACATTACAGACCGTGGATTCGATACAGAGGGCGGACATGTGCGCGACATGAACCTCTTTAAGGATGACGACGGAACGGGATATGTTCTGTACTCCTCCGATGGAAACGAAAATATGTATATCGCTAAATTAAATGAAGATTATACTAATATTGTTAAGACCAATGACGAGGGCGCTAAGAAAGGTGAAGACTTTACTGTAAACTTTGTGGGACAGTCCAGGGAGGCTCCGGCGATGTTTAAATATCAGAATAAATATTATCTGATTACCTCCGGATGTACCGGATGGACCTCGAATCCATCAAAGTATGCGGTAGCAGACCATCCAATGGGACCGTGGACCATGGTTGGAGATCCCTGTACCGACGAGGACAAAGACCATACATACTTTACACAGAGTACCTGTGTAATTCCGCTGGATGCTGAAACAGGCAGGTTTATCTACATGGGAGACCGGTGGTATAATTCAAATGACAGCAATGGAGTGACTGCGGGACCGGGAGCAGGCGGCAGGCTGCGTGATTCCAGATATGTATGGCTGCCCATCGAGTTCACTGGCGATGGTAAAATTGCAATCAGACGGTACAGCGACTGGAAACTGACAGTCTTTGACGGCATTGAGCCGTATGAATTAAAGACGGAATTGCCTGAGGCGGGATCTGCGGCAAACCTGAGTACGGAATTACCGGCAAAACTGAAAATTAAATTACTGACAGAAGCGCAGGAGCGCGAGGTGGACGTTACATGGAATACGGAAGAGATCGCTGCAAAGACGTTGGGCGAGGTAACCGTTACCGGCGCCATGACCTATACCAAAAGCGGTGAAACCCACACGCGTACGATTACGCATAACATGTCCCTGCTGGATGAAAAGTTAATTTATTTCTTTGATTGTGCATCCGATCAGACAGGCGCTGCGTCATACTTTGATTTGTTAAGAGCAAATCTGGAGGGTCTTAAGAATGTAGATCCGGATCAGGCATACAGTGTGGAGAACCTTGCCGGATACGACGGCAACCGGGGAGATGCGGGCACCAGTTCCGATGATTCATCCTACGATTTCGCCATTAAGAGTGATGCCGGTGAGGATATGTGGACACAGGGGTATTGGGCAACGAAAGGCAAGAGCATTAAGTATTCATTTGTTCTGGAGGCAGGTACCTATACGGTGGCTACCGGATATCACGAGTGGTGGAACAGCAGCCGGGCAATGAATATTACCGTTACCTCAAACGGGGAAACGCTTGCCTCCTCCGAAGAATTTGGAGCAAAGAAGAATGTTAATCTGCAGCAGAATGTAGCCTTCACCCTTGCAGAAAATGCAAAAGTAACGGTAAGCATCAGTGGAAACGGAGCGGATCCGGTATTGAGCTGGATGGCGATGATTCAGGATGTGAAGACCGGAAGTTTTGAGAGTGCAGATACAGAGGAGCTTGGCAAACTTATCGGTAATGCAGAGAAGATAGAGAAGGGCGACAATACGACAAAGAGCTGGAACAAATTTCAGGAGGCATTAAGCCATGCAAAAGAGGTGCAGAAATATGTGCTTTCTACTGCGACAGATATAGCGGCAGCCATGGCAGAACTTAAGGATGCAATGGACAGCCTGCAGACGCCCAAACAATACCTTCAGGCGTCACTTGCGGAACTTGCCATTTCCGATACGAACCAGGTAAATTATGAGAAAGACGCTATGTGGGATTACTATCAGCAGGTATTAAAAGACGTGAATGCTCTTGTAGATAAAGAGGGACTGACAGAGGAAGAGGCAGAGGCTGCAATTAAGGATTTGCGTGATACGATTGAATTGCTGACCCCGGCAAAAAATAAACCGGCGACGCCTCCGAGTACAACACAGAAGAAGGCGCAGGCAATTACGGTCAAGAGCGTTACCAAATCACTGGGAACGAAAGCATTTGCACTGGGCGCTAAGACAAGCGGCGACGGAGCGTTATCATACCGCAGTTCCGATAGCAAGGTAGCCAGCGTAGATGCGAAAGGTAAGGTAACCTTAAAAGGCGTAGGCGTCTGTACGATTACTGTGACCGCGGCGGAGACGGCAAACTATAAGAGTGCGACAGCAAGCGTCAAGGTAACCGTAAACCCGAAGAAAGCAGCTATCAGCAAAGTAAAAACTGTAAAGGGTAAGAAACTGAAGGTAAGCTGGAAGAAAGATACGACAGTAAGCGGATATGAAATCCAATGCGCTTTGAAAAAGAATTTCAAATCCGGTCTGAAGAAGACTACGATTAAGAAGGCGAAGACAACTTCCACGACGATTAAGAAACTGAAAAAGGGCAAGAAGTATTACGTTCGTGTCCGCGCATACAAGACGGTAAAGGTGAATGGTAAGAATGTTACGCTTCGCGGATCGTGGAGCAGCGTTAAGACGAGTGGAAAAGTAAAGTAGATGGAGGCAGATATGGGAAAGAAAACATGGAAATCCGTTGTTTCCCTGTTCATGGCAGCGGCGCTTATCGTGACCAGCTTTGGCATGACGAATCCCCTGACAGCAGATGCTGCCGCAGACGGTGTGAAAGCGCCGTCTGTGGAAAGCAGGGCAGTATCCGGAGATAACGGAACGTATTATATTGACGCCGCAGGCGGAAATGACAACAATGACGGAAAATCGGAAAACCAGGCATGGAAGACATTTAAGAATGTATCTGCCCTGCGCCTTGGCGCAGGCGGAAAAGTGCTCCTGAAGGCGGGATGCACCTGGAATGGTGAAAAACTCCTGGTTCAGGAGGCAAGGGGTACCAGCGCAAATCCGGTCATCCTTGGCAAATACGGCGAAGGCGAGAATCCGAAAATTAACGGCCAGGGAAGTAAATGGCTGGATGAGCAGGACAGGACCAGCCTCAAAAAAGAGGAGGTTGCAGCAGTCCATATCCGCAACTCTGCCTATATCACAATAAAGGATCTGGAAGTGACTAACCTGGAAGAGGACAGGAAGGATCTGGAAGGAAAGCTGGGTCGGACGAATGTCAATGCCTTAAGCCCCGGCGTAAAAATCACGCATGACCAGAGCAAATATATGCTGACGGGCATTCTGGTGGAAAATCATGATGCCGGAGAGCTTGCAGGCGTTAAGATTGAGAACAACTATGTGCATGACGTCAATGGTTATATGTCACAGAATGGGTCGGAAGGAGACAAGAAAGGCTCCGGCGGAATCATGGTTCTTGTGACCGGTGGAAATACGGAATCTTATTTTAAGGATCTGGAGATTGCCGGAAATGAAGTGACCAACGTATGCCACGAGGCAATTTACATGGAGAGCTGCTGGGCAGCCCGTACGCTGGTCGGCGGTGCAGGCAGCCAGCAGGCAGGAAGCAAGCCCTGGGTTGGCTGGCCGAATGTCAATGTCAACAATAATTATGTGCATGACGTTGCAGGAGACGGAATTGTATTAATCAATGCAGACGGCGGCAAGGCGGAGAATAACCTTGTAACCGGGTGTGCGAGCGAGGAATGGTATTATGCAAGGAATCCGGCTCATGCAGCCATCTGGGCATGGGACTGCAACAACGTAACCTTCCAGAACAATGAGGCGGCCTATACGCAGAGCACGCAGGATGGCATGGCGTTTGATTCCGATTATGGTAACCAGAATATTTTATATCAGTATAATTACAGCCATCACAATAAAGGCGGATTCTGGATGGCGTGTCCCGGACCATATTATTCCATCAATTCCGTTGTCCGCTACAATGTCAGCGTCAACGACGGCGGATACGATGGTTCCCGCATCCTCTGGGTTGGGGAATCCGGAAGTATCGGACATCAGGTATACAACAATACGATGTACTGGGATGACACCTACAAGGACATTCAGGCAGTAAAACAGGGAAGCTGGACAGGAAATACCGGTGCTACGGCGAAGACCAGCGGAACCGATATCTACAACAACATTTTCCATGGCGACAGCGTGCTGTTTGTCAACCATGAGGGCGTAAATTACAGAAACAACTGTGTCTGGGGCGGTTCTGAGAAGGTATATCCCTGGGAAGAGGATCTTACCGGAATAGCGGCCAATCCCTTCCTGAAAGATATTTCAGCGGACGGATATGCTACCGGAAACTTTGCAGATGGCACAGTGACGATTGGCAAGACCGAGGGCATGGAATTGACTGCCCAGTCTCCCTGCATTGACGCCGGAATCGAGCATATGGCGGTACCGGATGAATCCTTCCCGGCTGTGGAGGAAGAAAAAGTCGATACCCATATTACATTGGAAAACAAAGATTACAAGGGAAATGCAGTTCCCTACAAGGCGGGCGCTGCAGCAACTGCCACAGAGAAAGTGGATATCGGAGCATTTGAGTTTGCGGGAGCATATACAGGGACTTACACCTCAGAGGAAGACAGGGAATGGTTGGAGAAAATCATTGTCCTGGCAAAAGAGCTTGACGAGGAAGAATTTGACGCGGAGAGCATCACAGGCCTGAAGGATGTGGTCGATAAGACCGAGGCTGCACTGGCAAATCGCCCGGAACAGCTGACCGCAATGAAATACCGCCTGGAGTATGCGCTTATGAATATGAAGAAGGCAGGCGAAGGCGATTCCGGCTCAGTGGCAAATAATATCCTCTCGGAAGCCGATTCCGGGTTCGAGAGCGATGGCATCACCTGGGGAGGCTGGGCAGATGGCCTCACCGTAAATGTTTCAGCTTCCGAGGAGCAGAAACATAGTGGAAACAAGAGCTGGAAAATTGATTGTACTGGCGCAAGCAGCAGTAAGCCGGCATTCTCAGAGCATCCGGACATTACGGTTGAACCGAATACGGATTATTTGCTGGAGGCGTGGATGTACTGTGCCAATGCGGATGACGTATCCAAGGTTGGTCTGGAGGCGAAGCATCATAACAGTTATACAGATGACAGTAAAGACCATAAATTGGTGGACGCAAAACTGACCGCTGAGGAGCCGGATGCGGCAAAACCGGGATGGTATAAGATAAAGCTTGCATTTACGACGGAGAATTATGACAAGATACGCCTGGCGTTCAGCAGCCAAATCCAGACCGTCTATGCGGACGACGTAGCGCTCTATCCGGCAGTGAACGCTGGAACAAAGCTGGATCGCGGAAAACTGGAGGCAGCCATTGCGCAGGTTCCGGAGTATGACGCATCCGATTACCCGACGTCCCTCTGGAATGATTATCAGGAGGCGATGGAATCCGCGAAACTGGTACGCGTCAACCCGGCAGTGGCACAGACGGATATTGACGATGCGGCCAGTACACTGAATACGGCATACAAAGCCCTTGCGAAAAAGGCGCAAAAGACGGGGCTTTTGCGGGCTTACTATACTGTGCAGGCGGCGAAAGAAAAAGGAAATTATACGGACTTAAGCTGGAACAGGTTCCAGACGGCGCTGCAGGCAGCGAAAGCAGTCCTGGATGACGCGGAGCCGACGCAGGCAGCCGCTGACAAGGCGCTGGCAGATTTGAAGAGCGCAGTAAACCGCCTGGCTGAGAAACCGATTGTCATCGTGCAGAAGAAAGACCAGCAGGTCACGGTAGCAGGCAGCTTTACGAAGGCATACGGCGACGCGGCATTTTCCGTGGACGCTAAGACAAATGGCGATGGAGCTTTGAGCTATGCCAGCTCTGATGCAAAGGTCGCAGTTGTTGACGCGAAGAGCGGCATGGTGACCCTCAAGGGAGCTGGAGTCTGCACCATCATAGTAAATGCATCGGAGACGGCGAACTACAAGGCAAAGACAGCGAGCGTATCATTGACCGTAAATCCGAAAAAAGCTGTTTTGAAAAAACTGAAAACAGCGAAGGGAAGGAAACTGACGGTAAGCTGGAATAAGGATACGACGGTAACCGGATACGAAGTTCAGTGTGCTTTGAAGAAGAACTTCAAGTCTGGTCTGAAGAAGGCTACGATTAAGAAAGCCGGTACGTCGTCCACAACCTTTAAGAAACTGACGAAGAATAAGAAATATTATGTGCGCATCCGCGCATACAAGACCGTGAAGGTGAACGGAAAGTCCGTAAAGCTTACCGGAACGTGGAGCAACGTTAAGACCAGCGGAAAGATTAAGAAATAGTACGTTTGGAAAGGAATGAATGAGTCAGTATGCGAAACAGGAACAGATGGAACATCCTGTGCATGACGACGATATTTTGTGCCGCAGCGATGATTGGCTGCGGCACAAAGACTGTAAAAGACAGCGACGTCGTCATGGAGATTGCCGGGCAGCCCGTTGTGAAAGCGGAATATCAGATGATTCTTGCCGCCCATAAAACAGAGGTTGAGCGACGGTATGATACGGATACCGTAAACCGTAAGGACTTCTGGACGGCAAAACAGGAAGACGGGACGCCCTTGCAGCAGGTGATGCAGCTTGCCGAGGCAGATTTGAAGGAGAAAAAAGTCATCGCAAAGCTTGCAAAGGATTATGGAATTGCAGTGCAGACGGATTATCTGTCCATTGCTGCCGGGATGGAAGAAGAAAACAACAGAAGAGAGAACGGGGAGGATTCCGGGGAAACAGTGTATGGCCTTGATTCTTTTGGCATAGAGAATTATTACGATTATATCTATACACAGACAGATCATGCGCTTACGGAGAAATTAAAACAGGAGCAGAGCGTATCGGAGGAAGACCTGGAAAAATTATATCAGGAAAACCAGCAGCTTTATACCAGCGATGTAAGCGTGAAAATGCTGGTTGCCGAAACCTCCATAGAAACAGGGCAGGAGCAGATGATTCAGGCGGTGGAGGAGATGAAGGCGCAAACCGATATTGACAGCCTGGCGGACAGCTATCCGGATGTCCAATTTTATGAGATAGAAATGTCTTCCCTGAATATGGAGGAAGGAAAGAGCGGAGCATATATGAAACGCTGGCTGACCGCATCCGTTATGCAGCAGGGGGAAGTATGCGAGCCCTTTGAGATTGGCGGGAATTTCATGGCGATGCGCTGTCTAAAACGCGAAGAATCTGCCGTGCAGCCGCTTGAAGAGATCAGGGGAATCCTGGAAAGCGATGTCCGCGCGCGGTTGGCGCAGGAGAAGATTGCAGGAGAGGTGGAGCGGGCGGAGGTTCGTTATGAGGAAAAGTTGTTACGGCAGGTTACGCTGGAAGTGCTGCAGAAGTAATTATCTGTGCCGGTAATAGAACACGGCAAGCTGTGTACGGTCGCGCAGCTCCAGCTTTTCTAAAATGGCGCTCAGGTAATTGCGCACGGTTCCCTCACTGAGGCAGAGCTCTCCGGCAATCTCCCGGTTGCTCAGGCCGTCCGCCACCAGCTCAATGATTTCCAGTTCTTTATTGCTGATGCCGTCGGCATAATAGTCATAATGGCTTGCCGTGGAGAGGAAATCTGGCAGACGGGTAATAATTTCATTTCCAAATACGCTCTGTCCTTTTGCGACTGCTTTTATGGCGGGAAGGAGGCTTTCAAAGTCCTGTTTTAAAATGTAGCCCTTTGCCCCCAGGTGCAGCGCGCGCACAATATATTCATCATCCAGAAATGTCGTCAGAAAGAGGATTTTTGCATCCGCATCTTCTTTCAGGATCAATTCTGCGGCGTCTAAGCCCGTCATGGTGTCCATGCGGATATCCATCAGCAACACGCTCGGATGGTGTTTCTGATATAAGTGAACAGCCTCTTTTCCATTAATGCCAATGGCGAGGACATGGATTTCTCCGGAGGCTTCTAAAATCGTCTTTAACGACAGCGATACAAGCTGGTCGTCATCTGCAATTACAATCTCTGTCATATTCAAAATCTCCTTTATGGCTCCTGTTGCGGGCTTTTTGGCCGGGGAACGGATGCGAATACCACGAACCCCTTATCCGTAGAGACAGAAAAATTTCCGTTCAGGTTCCTGACGCGCTCCTGCATATTTGAAATGCCGATGCCGGACGAGGACAGGTGGATATTTGTGCCGTTGTCGGCGACGGTGAGCCGGTACAGGCTGGGATGGCTTTGCAGCGTGACGGAAACATCCGTCGCGTTGCTGTGTCTGGCGATATTGGAAAGCGATTCCCTGATAATGGCGACGAAACAATATTTGACAGGCGCGGGCACAAAGCCATTGATGTCGTAGTTCAAATGAACCTGATACCCTGAAAAACCGGACAGCATATCGGAAACGGCCTGCCTTAAATCCAGGGAATCATCGTGCAGGTCATGTACGCTGTTTCGTATGTCGTCCATAGCATGGGACAGCGTATCTTTCAGTGCATATAAGGGTTCCTTTAAGTTTTCCTGCTGATTGATGGCAAGCAGAGCTCCGGCCTGCAGGATGGAGCGCGAGAGCATATGTCCGACGTTGTCGTGGATTTCCCGGGCAATGCGGTTGCGTTCCCGCAGGGCGGCAGCGTGGATTTCATAATCCTGCCGCTCGATTAAATCTTTATTTTTCTGCTGCAGGAGCAGGTGGTATTCGGTTGAGGTGTCGCGCAGAAGACGGAAATCCCGCTGCAGCTGTAACAGACGTTTCGTCTTATAACAAAGGATCTGTGCAATGGAAAATAAAAGGAACGTCAGCGCGAGATAAAGCGGCGGTTCATTCCGAAAAGAAAAAACCGCAAGCAGGAAAATTGCCGGGTATAAAATATAATGGGCAGTTTTCGGAAAGGAGCTGGCAGCCTCATAAAATAAAAGCGGCAAGAATATGCCAAAAATGGGATTTGCGGCGGCACATACCGATAAAAACAGGTACAAACCTGCTAAGATAAAGCGGAAAAAGAGGGAAATTTTATGGAATGGCCGTAGTTCCGGATTGCAGCAGCTGCATCCGAAGGAAAAAATAATTGCCGCCAGAAAACCCGCTACCTGAAACAGCCCTGTCTGCGGTGTGTATTGCAGCATCAGCAGGGTACAGGCTGCAAGCAGGATGAGTTTGTCAAACATGATTGTCATTTTACAGTCCTTTCCGATATGCTTTCCCACACAAATTTCTGCAATTATTATAGGCGACTGCCAAATGAAAGTCAATATGGACGGTACAGTAACAGTTTATCCGATATGGTACATGACATTTGTCATAAAAACTGGTGACAATATGCACTGTTTACCTGCGCCGCATTCTGATAAGATAAGATCAGCATAAGAAAACCGGCATCTTCGTTTGGCAGGAAAGGAGTCAGGATATGGGAAAGAAGGTCATAGAAATTGAAAATCTGGTAAAACGCTATAAGGAACTGGTAGCGCTGGACCATTTAAATCTGGCGGTGGAGGAAGGAGAAATTTTCGGGCTGCTTGGACCCAATGGTTCCGGCAAGACGACAGCAATTAACTGTATTCTGGCGTTGCTGCATTTTGATAAGGGAAACGTAAGGGTATTCGGAGAGGAAATTCAGCCGGACAGCTATCATATCAAGAAACAGATTGGCGTTGTGCAGCAGAATGTAGCGGTATTTGAAGAATTGACGGTGCAGGAGAACATTGATTATTTCTGCGGGCTATACATAAACGACAAAGCCACGCGCAAACAGTATGTGGAGGAGGCGATTGCTTTTTCCGGCCTGGAGGATTTTCGCAAGTTTTACCCCAAGAAACTGTCCGGGGGACTGCTCAGACGGCTAAATATTGCCTGCGGCATTGCGCATAAGCCGAAATTGATTATTATGGATGAGCCGACCGTGGCGGTAGACCCGCAGAGCCGGAACCGGATTTTGGAGGGCATTTTGCAGCTGAACCAGGAAGGCGCAACGGTCATCTATACTTCCCACTATATGGAAGAGGTAGAGCAGATTTGCAGCAAAATTGCCATCCTTGACAAGGGACGGTGCATCGCATCGGGGACAAAAGAAGAACTGAAGGCGATGATTAAGATGGGTGAGAAAATCCATATGGAGGTGATGGAGCTTACGCCGGTCCAGTTAGAGGAAATTCGGGAGCTGCGCCATGTGTACCAGGTGGATTTTGAGAAAAATATGCTGGACATCCGCTGCAGCGGCGGCAGGCACAACCTGGTACACATTCTCGACTATTTCCGCAAGCAGGAAATCAGTTTCGGGCGCGTGTACACGGAGCTGCCGACCTTGAACGACGTATTTCTGGAAATTACGGGCAAGGAGCTGCGGGACTCTGCGGAGTCTTAAGTTTACGATTAATTTGAGTTTCGTTGAAAATCTGAATATACGGAAAATAGAAAGGAGGAACGCAATGTTTTGGCGATTGTATAAATATGGACTGCTTACCTGCGTGCGGCAGAAAATGATGGTATTCTGGAGCCTGTTATTTCCGGTAGCGCTGGGCACGCTGTTTCAGATGAGTTTTGGAGGGGCGATGGACAGCATCGAGTTCCAAAAGATACCGACAGCCTATGTGGTGGAAGAGGGTGCGGATGCAACTTTTACAGAGCTTTTGGAGAGCCTGGAAAAGGACAGTGAGCTGGTGGAAGTGTATGCAGTCACAAAGGAGGAAGCCGAAAGGCTCTTAAAAGAAGAGGATGTGGAGGGAATTTTTTACAACTCGAAAGACGATGGAATTACGCTTACCGTAACGGAGCAGGGCATAAACCAGAGCATCTTAAGCAGCATCCTTGAGCAATATGAGCGGACATTTTCCACATTTACGAATATTGGACGTGAGGCCCCGCAGAAAATTGCCGCGGCAGCCAGCCTTCTGGAAGAGGAAAGCAGGTATTTGAAAGAAGAGAATATCAGTGAAGAGCCTAAGAGTGATATGATGGATTTCTTTTATGCCCTGATTGCCATGAACTGTTTGATGGGTGCAACGGCAGGAGTTGCGTGTGCGTCGAATTTCAAGGCGGACCTGTCGGCTCTGGGTGCGAGGCGCGTCATTGCCAGCACCAACCGTTTGCGGATTTTGTTTTCTGATCTGGCAGCCTATGTCACCGTGCAGTTTGTGTATACGACATTTTCTGTCCTTTATCTGATGTATGTGCTGAAAGCGCCGTTCGGAAACCATTTGGGAATGATTCTTTTGATTGCTTTTCTGGGGAATCTGTTGAGTGTTTTTCTTGGGTTTTTTATCGGATTGCTGGGAGGAATGAGCGAGACATTGAAGGAAGGCATCAGCGTCATGTTTATGCTGACGTCGAGTTTTTTGAGCGGGCTGATGCTGGATGGCATGTACCGCATCGTGGATACATATGCGCCGGTAGTTCACCTTGTCAATCCGGCGTCTCTGATTGTAAATGCGCTGCGAAGCCTGGACATCTATGATACGTATGAGATCTATGTGCAGTGTGCGGCAGGTCTTGTGGCGCTGACGGTTCTTCTGGGCGCGGGCGCCTATGTGATGGTAAGGAGGGAACGATATGCAAGTATTTAAGGCATTTTTCAAAATCACGCGCAAAAATATGGCTGCAAACATCATATTTGTGCTAATCTATCTTGGGATTACGATCGTTGTGAGCAGCGCCATGCCAGAGCAGATGGAACAGGCATTTTCGAAGACTTCGTTAAATATTGGACTGGAAAATCAGGATGAGGGGCAATTGGGCGATGCACTGAGCAAATATTTGGGCGATAATAACCAGTTAAAGGAAGCGCCCGAGGGAAAGAAGGAACTGCAGGACGCCATGTATTACCAGGAAATTGATTATGTACTGGTAATTCCCAAAGATTTTACGGAAAAATTTATGGCGGGTGAGCGTGAGGATCTGCTGCAAGGAACCATTGTCCCGGGAAGCGTGTCCGCGTCGCTGGTACAAAACGAGATAGAGGGATTTTTAAAGACCGTGTCCATGTACCTGGAAACAGGATTTGAGATGGACCGTGCGCTGGAATTTGCGGCGCAGGACCTGGAACAGGAGGCGAAGGTGGCGTTCCTGGACGGGGATGGCGAGCAGGAGTTCGAGGGCGGCTATTATTTTTTTAACTATCTTCCCTATGTGTTTACGTGCATGATGATCCTGGGAATCGGGTTTGTGCTGCGGGCATTTGGAAATAAGGATTTATCCGCGCGCAACAAATGCTCTGCCATGCCCTTTTTAAAACAGAATGCGCAGATGATCCTTGGATGCCTGGTCTTTATGACTGCTGTGTACCTGATCTTCATGGTGATGGCCTGCGTTTTTGTGGAGCATGATTACATGTTCTCCCTCAAAGGAGCGTTAAGCGTGGTAAATGCGCTTATATTCAGCATCTGTGCCTTAAGTGTGGCATGGCTTGTAGCGCAGTTTGCAAAGAGCGTGGTGGTGCTGAATGCGTTCAGCAACCTGTTTGGCCTGTCCTTCTGTTTTCTGGGCGGGGTGTTCATCCCTGTGGATATGATGAGTGAGGGAACGAGACAGGTGGCGAAATTCGTACCTTCCTACTGGTATGTGGTTGCCAACCGTGAGATACAGAAAACAGCCGGCTTTTCGTCAGCCGGCCGTGTATACCAATCATACCTGATTGTCCTGATGTTTGCAGCAGCGTTTTTGGTGATCGGGCTTTTCGTAAAACGCATGAAACTGAGGACGTAGGCGTTACCATTATTTCTAAGATGCATGGAATTACGGATGTTATCATTATTTCTTAAACGCAGCCCGCTTGCGCAGCGTGGGGTCTAAGATGCGCTTGCGGATGCGCAGGCTTTCCGGTGTAACCTCGAGAAGTTCGTCCGTCTCGATGAATTCCAATGCCTGCTCCAGACTGAGGATTTTGGGCGGCGTTAAGGTGAGCGCCTCGTCCGCACTCGAAGAACGGGTGTTGGTGAGGTGCTTTTTCTTGCACACATTGAGCTCGATATCTTCTGGCTTGGCGCTCTGTCCGATGACCATTCCGGCATAGACTTTCTCCCCGGCGCCGATAAACAGCGTACCGCGATCCTGTGCGCTGAACAGTCCGTAAGTCACGGATTCTCCGGATTCAAAGGCAATCAAAGAGCCCTGCTTGCGGTAGGCGATATCGCCCTTATAAGGCTCATAGCCGTTGAAAATCGTGTTGATGATGCCGTTGCCTTTTGTGTCCGTCATGAATTCGTTGCGGTAGCCAATCAGGCCGCGGGAAGGAATGTTGAATTCCAACCGTGTGTAGCCGCCGCTGATGGGTCCCATATTGCGCAGTTCACCTTTGCGCTGGCTCAGTTTTTCAATTACGGCTCCGGTAAATTCGTCGGGAACGTCTACATAGGCAAGCTCCATCGGCTCTAAGCGTTTGCCGTTCTCATCCGTATGGAACAATACTTCCGCCTTGCTGACGGCGAATTCGTAGCCTTCGCGGCGCATATTCTCAATCAATACCGACAGGTGCAGCTCTCCCCGGCCCGATACCTTCAGGCTGTCCGGGCTGTCGGTTTCCTCCACGCGCAGGGAAACGTCTGTATTCAGCTCGCGGAACAGTCGGTCGCGGATATGGCGCGAGGTGACGTATTTGCCTTCCTGTCCTGCCAGTGGGCTGTCATTTACAATAAAATTCATGGAAATCGTAGGCTCAGATATTTTCTGGAAGTCAATGGCCTGTGGATGTTCCGGCGAGCAGATGGTATCTCCAATATGGATGTCTGCAATTCCGGAAATGGCGACAATCGAGCCAATTTTCGCCTCGGCAACGTCTACCTTGTTCAGGCCGTCAAATTCATATAATTTGCTGATGCGCACTTTCTGCAGCTTATCCGGCTCGTGGTGGTTTACCACTACCGCGTCCTGATTGATTTTCAGGCAGCCGTTGTCCACTTTGCCGACGCCGATGCGCCCTACGTATTCGTTGTAGTCAATCGTGCTGATCAACACCTGCGTGCCTGCGTCCGGGTCGCCTTCCGGCGCCGGAATATAATCCAGGATGGTCTCGAAAAGGGCTGTCATGTCTTTCTTTTCGTCATTTAAATCCTTAACGGCGTAGCCGTCCCTTGCCGACGCATAGATAAACGGGCAGTCAAGCTGTTCGTCTGAGGCGTCAAGATCCATGAACAGCTCTAAGACCTCGTCGATGACTTCATCGGGACGCGCCTCCGGGCGGTCAATCTTATTGACGCATACGATGACCGGAAGGTCTAAGGCCAGCGCCTTCATCAGCACGAATTTCGTCTGCGGCATGGCGCCCTCGAACGCATCCACGACAAGGACGACACCGTTTACCATCTTAAGGACGCGCTCCACTTCGCCGCCAAAGTCGGCATGGCCGGGCGTGTCGATAATGTTGATTTTGGTGTCTTTATAGAAAACGGCGGTATTTTTGGAGAGAATCGTAATCCCACGTTCCCGCTCAATGTCATTGGAGTCCATCACGCGCTCCTGTACTTCCTGGTTGGCGCGGAACACGCCGCTTTGTTTCAGCAGCTCGTCTACCAGCGTCGTCTTGCCGTGGTCTACGTGCGCAATGATGGCAATGTTGCGTATATCTTCACGTTTCGTTTTCATAAATTTATCCCTCTTTCTCAAATAGGTAAGCTGATTCGGTCTGAATGTTTCCAACTAGCGTATTATACTGCGCGGAAAGGAATTTGGCAAGTCCTGTATGCAATAATTCAGCCTTTTGGTCGCTTCTGTATCATCAAAGATTACATTTTTTGACATCATTGGTTTTTGCTTGTACTGCTTTAGAGTTTCAATTATTGACTTTTTTGTTGTAAGGATAAGGTCAAAAGTGTATAATACGAATAGAAGTATACTTGTAAAAGTAAGGAGATGATTGCTATGACAATGACAAAGGTAGAAATTGATGTGCCAGAGGAAATTGTACCATATACAGTGCTGGAGGATAAAGAGGCACAAATAACAAGAAATGCAATGCTGGTCTACCCTTATATCAAAAGTGGTGTCATGTCCCATGGAAAGGCAGCAGAAATGCTTGGGTTGCATAAGATTGACCTGATTACATTGTATGGCAAATTAGGTCTTCCATATTTTGATGAAACGGAAGAAGAATTTGGAGAAGATTTGGCAGTGTTGAAAAAATTAAGAGGCGCTGACATATGATTGTTGTTTCAGATACCACGCCGATTATTTCACTGATGAAAGCAGGAAAGCTGGAATTGTTGCAGAAATTGTTTGGTGTTGTTTATATACCAGAGGCAGTATATCGAGAGTTGACAGAGAATGAAGCATTTTCTGAAGAAGCGAGACTGATACAAGAGTGTGAATTTCTTTATGTGGAAGAAGTGGACAATGGGAAATCTGTTGCCATTTTGCGGAATTTTACCGGATTAGACGCTGGGGAAAGTGAAGCAATTATTTTGGCAGACGAAAAGCATTCGGATGTATTGTTGATGGACGAGCATAGGGGTAGACAGGTTGCTAAGAAAATGGGTATAACAATTACTGGTACGATTGGAATTCTTGCACAGGCCTTTGATGAGGGGATGCTGACGAAGGAAGATGTGGAAGGATGCGTTGAACGGTTGAAGGAAAGTGGGATACGGATAAGTGAGAAGTTGTACCATAAGTTGAGGGAACATGTGAGGGGAAAAATGTATTAAAATCGGTGATGTTGATGCATATCAGTGGATGATGCAAATGCGAGAAATTGTAAATTATCGGAGTTTTGTATTTAAGGAACCCGATTGTTTACAAATGTGGGAATATATTGGGAAATACATAAAAGAAGGCAAATTTGAAGAAATTATTAGAACTCTTGAAAATAATAATTATATAATGTGTTTTTAAGAGGAATATGCGGTATTAGCAATTCCTATAAAGCGACTTCAAGAAACAATTATGGATATGCTGGATGCACAGTTGCTGAATGATTATAGTTCAGATAAACTAGATCAGGAGGAAAGACAGATGAACTTTGAAGACGAGAAAGATTACATCATGAGAATTATTAAGGAAGCAATTCAGGCGTTATTTTCCGTCCTGCTGGGGAAGGAATACCGGACGGTAGAGCCGGAAATTGAGAATAAATACGAAGTGTCTGGCAAAACTTTGCGGGAGCTGTTGGACATGACGGACGACGGGGACATCAATGAGGCGGAGAACATTTTATTGGGCGGCATTGATTATAATAATAAGGAACAGGTAGCTGCTGCCGCCCGTTTCTATGAACATCTGTCGGAGAAGGAGGAACGTTTCCTCAAACAGAACCAGTATTCCCGGGAGGAAATTCTTGATGGATTAAAGGGGATCATGAAACATGCAGGCGGGGATGATTTGTTCAGGCTGCTGGATGACTGAATGGATTTTCTTATTGTATTACCCCTCCAGGTCTGCTATAATTAAGATAACTATTCGTAATCTGATGCGGTGGAATTTGGCGCAGGATTTGCCGTATCAAAGGATAAGATCAGGAGGATTTTTTACATGAGCGATGAGAACAATACGTTTGGAAATGATAATCAGCAGGAAGGTTTCG